>NZ_JBEZKI010000026.1:0-172927 GCF_040651615.1 Streptomyces sp. NPDC048417
GGACCCCCTGTTCAGTAGCGATGGCTCGCCAAGAGCCTAGCCCGCAGTTTTCAGCGCGCGCGGCATCCTGCGATCAATCGCGGGTCAGGCCGTAACCGCGCGCGCAAGACCGAGTGCGAGGGGAGACGCAGTCGTGACGGACGCATCGGAGCGGACGGGCGACCCGGAGGACGGCAATGACCAGGCCGGAACCCGGGATCGAAAGCCGTTCGAGCCGGACGCGACCCTGCATCTGAAGGTCGACGGCCTGCGTGCGGAGCATGCTCTGCGGGAGAAGGGCGACGACGCTCAGCGTGCGCAGGAGGTCGCACGGCAGAAGGCGGAGGCGCTGTGGAACGAGCTGCACGCCCTGCGGGCCGAGAAGGCCGACGCCGCGAAGGCGGCGGAGGGCGCGGGCGACATCCCGGCACCCCGTGCGGGGGAGCGGCGGAAGAAGCCGGATCCGCCGAGGCATGACGAGACCCTGCATCTGAAGGTGGACGCCCTGCGGGCGGACGTCACGATGCAGATCCGGGTGCCCGAGCAACGGCAGCCGGAGCCGGAGGCGGAGTCGGCGGCCTCGGGCGGCCGCGCCGAGCGGCGCCGCAGCGCCCGCCCGTCGCCGCGTGAACGCGTGCTGGCGGCGGTGGCGAGACTCCGGGCCCTCGTGGGGCCCCGACTCGCGCCACTGGCCCCGTACGCGCGGAAGCTGCGGCCGATGTACCCGCGGCCCGGCCGGACCGGCTGGCGGCGCTGGATGCCGTCCTGGCGCCAGTGGCTGGGAGGCTTCTTCGTGAGCATCGGCCTGACCGGGCTGTTCCTCGTCGTCGCCTACGCGGCCACGGACATACCGTCCAACCTCAACACGTACGCCACCCAGCAGGACAATGTCTACTTCTGGTCCGACGGGACGCCGATGGCCCGGACCGGCTGGGTGCAGCGGCAGGACATGCCGCTCAAGGACATACCGGTGGACGTGCGCTGGGCGGTGCTCGCGGCGGAGAACGAGAGCTTCTACTCCGACCCCGGTATCTCCGTCAAAGGCATAGCCCGGGCCCTGTATCGCACGGTCGGTGAAGGGGACACCGAGGGCGGGTCCACCATTACCCAGCAATATGTGAAAAACGTCTATCTGACACAGAACCAGACGGTGAGCCGTAAATTCACCGAGGCGATGATCTCCCTCAAGCTCGACAACAGGATGAGCAAGGACCAGATCCTGGAGGGCTACCTCAACACCAGCTGGTTCGGCCGGGGGACGTACGGCATCCAGCGCGCAGCCCAGGCCTACTACGGCAAGGACGTCGGCCAGCTGAACGCCAGCCAGGCCGCCATGCTCGCCTCGCTGCTCAAGGGCGCCGGGCTCTACGACCCGACGCTGAGCAAGGCCAACCACAAGCGGGCGGTGGAGCGCTGGTCCTGGATCCTGGACCGGATGGTCAAGATCGGCAAACTGTCGCCGGCCGAGCGGGCCACGTACAAGACCTTCCCGGAACCGATCAAGAACAACAAGGTCTACGACACCGGCAGCCAGAGCGACTATCTGGTCGAACTGGCGCAGCAGTACGCCAAGAAGTCCGCCCATATCTCGGACAAGCAGTTCGACCTCGGCGGGTACCAGATCTACACGACCTTCGACCGCAAGAAGGAGGACACCCTCACCAAGGCGGTCATCAAGGCCCGCAAGGCGGCCAAGGAGAGCGACCCCGAGCTCGCCGGGGCCGCGCACTACGGCGCCGCCTCGGTCGCCACCGACGGCCGGATCGTCGCCGTGTACGGCGGACCCGACCACCGTACGCAGGGCTACAACGAGTCCAACTCGACCACCGTCCCGGCCGGTACCGCCTTCCTGCCCTTCGTCTATGCCGCCGGGCTCCAGAACGGCGTCCACAAGGAGCGCGGCGGGGCCGCCACGCCGGTCACCCCGGAGACCCTCTACGACGGGAACGACAAGATCCCCGTCACGACACCGGACGGGCCGTACTGGGACCGCAGCGGCAAGAAGGTCCACGCGAACAACGACGACGGGACGTCCTATGGACAGATCAGCCTGGGCCAGGCCCTCGCCCAGTCCGTGAACACACCGTTCATGCAACTCGGCATGGACACCGGGCTCGACCGGGTGCGGTCCACCGCGGTGGCCTCCGGGCTGCTCTCCGACAGCATCGGGGCACAGGTGCCGACGCTCTCCATGGGCAGCTCCACGCCCAGCGCGATCCGGATGGCGAGCGGCTACGCCACCTTCGCGGCCGGCGGCAACCACACCGAGCCGTACTCGGTCGCCAAGATCACCCGCAATGGCCACCGGGTCGTCCTCGACACCCCGCAGCCGACCCGCGCGGTCCGCGACGACGTGGCCGAGGAAGTCCAGCAGGCGCTCACCGAATCGTTCCGCCTCGCGCACCCGACCGCCTCCGCCAGTGCCGGGGCGGCGGGCAAGGCGGGTACCACCCACGCCACCGGCAAGGACACCGCCTCCTGGTACACCGGCACGGCCTCGTCCGTGACCACGTCCGTCGTCGTCTACCGCATCGACCTGAACAAATCCCTGGAGCCGCTCCCGCTCAAGGGCCTCGCCGGCACCGGCGACGACAACGTCCCGTACGCGGTCTGGGCACAGGCCATGGGCCTTGACTGACCACCGAAGCCCGAAGCTCCCCACATCACCCGCAGAATGAGCCCCGCATGAAGCCCCGCACGAAGCCGACAACCGGCGGCCACCGCCGCAAGGCGCCCGTCCGTGACCGCCGTCCAGCCCGCCCGGAGTTCCTGACCCTGGCCGCCTTCCTCGTCGTCGCCTCCCTCGTCGCGGGCTATCTGGTGCTCACCAGACAGGACGACACGGCACCCACCGCCGCCGGCACCAGAAAGGCCTCCCCGTCGGCGTCGGCGAGCCCGAAGTGGGACGGCAAGACCAAGATCCTCGGGGACGGGTCGACGTCGTACACCGGGCCGCAGACCGACCAGTTGAAGCCCGAGAAGCTCAAGCCGGGTGAGAAGCCGCCCCAGTTCGTCGTCTTCTCCTGGGACGGCGCCCTGGAGGGCGACGACCATCTCTTCTCGCACTACCGGGAGATGGCCAAGGAGTACAACGCCCACATGACCTTCTTCCTCACCGGCATCTACCTGCTGCCCAAGAGCAAGAAGTCGCTCTACACCGGGCCGATGCACTCCCCGGGCGACGCCGCCATCGACTACGCCACCGACGCACACATCCGCACCACGCTGGAGCAGCTGCGCGAGGCCTACAACCAGGGCAACGAGATCGGCACCCACTTCAACGGCCACTTCTGCGAGAAGAAGGGCGGCGGCGAGTGGAGCGTCGCGCAGTGGAAGAGCGAGATCGACCAGTTCTACAAGTTCGTGGAGAACTGGAAGACCAACACCGGCTTCAAGGACATCCCCGCCCTGCCCTTCGACTTCAAGCAGGAGGTCGTCGGCGGCCGCGCCCCCTGCCTGGAAGGCCAGCCCAACCTGCTCAAGGCCCTGCAGAAGTACGGCTACAACTGGAAGTACGACGCCAGCTCCCCCGGTGACTACCAGATATGGCCGTCCAAGAAGAACGGCCTCTGGAACTTCCCGCTGGAACTGCTGCCCTACGGCGACAACATCCAGGCCCTGTCGATGGACTTCAACTTCCTCTACAACCAGTCCAACGGCGAGGTCGACGGCGACTCGTCCCAGTACGCCACCTGGGAGCAGGAAACCGTCAACTCCTACATGAACGGCTTCAACCGCGTCTACTACGGCAGCCGGGCCCCGCTGTTCATCGGCAACCACTTCGAGGACTGGAACGGCAGCATCTACATGAAGGCCATCGACCAGATCATCCCGAAGATCTGCACCAAGAAGGGCGTCAAGTGCGTCTCCTTCAAGGAGCTGTCCGACTGGATGGACGCCCAGGACCCGGAGACCCTCGCCCGGCTGCGCTCCCTGGACCCGGCGCAGGCCCCGGCCGACTGGTCGACCATCGTCAAGTGACCACGGCGCGGTGACCACGGCGCAGTGGCCACAGCGGGTGACACGGTTCAAGTACCGGGCACGGAAAGCGATTCCCAGATGCAACCCCCTTCACAGGAGCCACACATGCCGTGCGAAGATGCCGTCGCCCGGTAGGTGTACCGGCGTAGAGGGGAAACACCATTGAAATCCAGAAAACTGAGCCGTAAGCGCAGCCGTACGGCCATAGTCACGGCGGCGGCCGCCTCGGTCGTCGCCGGCGTCGCCCTCGTGCCCAACTGGAGCGCGGGCGCGGCCGTCGTCGACGACCCGACCGTGGACGCCGCGACCAAGGCGACCTTCCAGAAGCTGGCCGACGCGGTCTTCACCGACCGCACCCAGGCCCTCGTGCGCGGGGCCACCGCGAAGCAGAGCACGTCCCGCTTCTCCGGCGACGTCCGCCTGTCCAGCACCCAGTCGCGTGACGAGAACTCCGCGCTGACCCAGCTGCGCGGCCGCCAGGACAACCTCGCCAAGCTCGGCGAGACGTACAGCGCCGGCAACACCCGGGTCACGCTCGACGCGACCCGCGTCACCGGCCGTACCGCCAAGGCCGACGTCACCGAGACCACGACGCTGACCTACGCGAAGGCCACCGGCGACGCGCCGAAGACCACCGGCTTCCAGTCCCACCACGAACTGACCTTCAAGGCGGACCAGCAGGGCACCTGGCAGCTCACCACCATCAAGGACACGGACGACGGCGGCCTCGCCGTCAACACCCTGTCCAAGCCCTCGGTCAAGGCGCCCGCCACCGGCGACGACGGCGACACCATGCCGAACGCCGCGCGCGCGGCGACCACCCGCAACCCGGTGGCCGCCCCGAAGACCAGCACCACGTACGACTACAAGGCCATGGCGGCCTACGCCGAGAAGTACTGGAACGTCTACAACAAGGACTACCCGGACTTCAACGGCCACGCGGACGGCGGCGACTGCACCAACTTCGTCAGCCAGTCCCTGAAGGCCGGCGGCTGGAAGCACGTCCCGGGCTACGTCTACGACTACACGAAGTGGTTCGGCACCGCCGACATCCAGTCGGACTCCTTCGTCGGCGTCAACGAGTGGTCCTGGTTCGCCCAGAACTCCAAGCGGACCACCCCGCTCGCCAACGTCTACCAGCTGGAGGTCGGCGACGTCCTCCAGATGGACTTCGACCGGGACGGGTCCAAGGACCACACGATGATCGTGACGTACAAGAGCAACGGCATCCCGTACGTCACGTACCACTCGAACAACACCCTGCGCCGGTCGGTGGCGAGCCTCGTCGCGTCGTACCCGAACGCGTACTACTACGCCTACCGCACCTGATCACCGGAGGTGATGGCCCGCTGCTCCGCCTCGGGGTGGCGGGCCCGCCAGTACGGGTTGTCGTGCGGCAGGTTCGTACTGACCCTGCCGTACATCCCGAACACCATCAGCACGATGCCCACCACGAAACTGAACAGCACGTTCTGGATCCTGAAGGCCAGGAAGTTCGAGTCCGTGTCGAGCAGGCCCAGGAACAGGAAGCCGTTCAGGATGAACAGCACACCGAGCACCATGTTCAACGTGGACGCGAAGTTCCCGCCGATCACCATCCCGACGAACAGCAGGACGCCGACACAGATCGACAGCACGCTCAGCGCGCCGTTGGTGTTCAGACCGATCGCGGTGTTGCCGCCGGTGTCGAAGAACCCGATGTTGTTGGTGAGCCCGAGGATGCCGAAGGCCAGCAGGAACAGGCCCATCAGGGCCGCCCCGATCCGGTAGACCCTGTTCAGGCGGTGGTCGACGGGCAGCGCCTCGTCGAACATGATCCGCCGCCGCGTCCCCGGGTGCGTCACGTGTGAGGCCATCTCCGCCTCCTGATCTCGAATGCAGGTCGCCTACCCAATATCCGCCCGCGCCGACCGGTCGGCAACGGCTCACGGATGCCCGGTGCCCCGGTCCTCCCGGATCTGCCCGACCACCCGCGCCACCGACGCCCGTACCGCTTCCGTCTCGGTCAGGAAGTGCCAGTAGTCGGGATGGCGCCCCTCCAGCGTCCCGACCGCCCGCTCCAGCCGGGCCACCGCGTCGTCCAGGGGCCGCGCGTGCCGCGGATCGGGACTGTTGCGTCCGGACATCGCCAGCCGCTGCGCGTCCCGGATCGCGAACCGGGTCCGCTCGATCTCCGCCTGCGGATCCTTCTGCACGGCGTTCAGCCGGGCCAGCCGGTCACCGGCCGCCGACACCGCCTCGTCGGTGCCGTTCAGCAGCGCCCGCACGGTGGACAGCAGCGAGGTGGCGTCCGCCCACTTCTGCGCGTCCCGGGCGGCCTGCGCCTCCTTCAGCTTCTGCTCGGCCTGCCGGACGTTCTCCGCGGCCTGCCGGGGCACCTGCTGCAGATCCTGCCAGCAGGCGGCCGAGAACCGCCGCCGCAGCTCGCTCAGCACCGGGTCCACCTGCCCGGCCCGGGTGGTCAGCGCCTGCGCGCGGGTGCGCAGACTCACCAGCCGGTGATCGATCTCGGCGGCCTTCTCCGGCAGCCGCTCCGCCTCGACCCGGATCGCCTCGGCCTCCCGCTGCACCCGCCCGGCCCGCTCCAGCGTGGCCTGCACACCGTGCTGTCCGGCACCCTGGTTGAGCTTCGTCAGCTCCGGCGCGAGCGCGGCCAGCCGAGCCGCCGACTCATCGGCCCTGATCGGGGTCTTCCGCACGGCATCCAGCGCGTTGCTGGCCGCCAGCAGCGCCTGCCGGGCCCGCTCCACGGCCGGCGCGAGCCGTGCCAGCTGCGTCTCGGCCTTGCCCAGCAGCGGCCCGAGCGACTCCCCGAACCGGTCCAGCTCCCCCTTGACCCGGACCAGCTCGTCCTTGGCCCCGGAGATCTCCCCGCGCGCCCGCGCCGCGACCGCGGCTTCGAGATCGTCCCGGTCCAGGTCGTAGGCGTCGATGGCCTGGATGTACCGGTTGCTGACCTCGTCGATCCGCCGCCCCAGCGCCTCGAAGTCGGAGACGGCACGACGGGCGGCCGGCGTGTCGTCGACGGCGGAGATGGTCTCTATGGAGATCCGCAGATCCCGCTGGGCGGTGTCCAGCTCGTAGAAGGCGTTGGCCGCGGCGTCCTTGGCCGCCTGGGCCTCGGCCCGCTGGCTCTCCGCGCGCCCGCCGAACCACCGCCGGGTACCGCCCCCGGCGAACGCCCCCGGCACCACGAGCACGGCGAGCAACGGCAGGCTCACGAGGGTGACAATGTCCCAAAGAGGAGTGCGTCGGTCCCGCTCGGGGGGCGAGTACGACTGCTCGGATGCCGCCGAAGTCGCCGATGTCGCCGTCACTTCTCCCTCTCCCGTGCCGCGGTGCGCCCCAGTGTGCTGGCGGTGCTCACATTCTCCCACCAGTGAAAGACGAACACACGGGCCGGTCAGTTCGCGGTTCGCGGGATCGGTCCGCGGTACTTCCCGGCCGGTTCGGCCCGGATACGGGTTTGCGGGACAGCGCCTTGGGCAATGTAGGCTGTCGACTCGTCTCGGGTGCGTAGCTCAGGGGTAGAGCGCCTGCCTTACAAGCAGGATGTCGGCGGTTCGAAACCGTCCGCGCCCACGTCGTGAGAGGACCCCGGCCGATGCGGCCGGGGTCCTCTCACGTTCTCAGGCCTCCTCGCGCGCGTGCTTGAGGTGGCTTCGGGCGTTCACCCGGTCCGTTGCCGTGACCTCCGCCCAGAAGCGGTGGCCGCTGACGAAGACCGCGAGTTCGTGTTCGCGGCGGCGCAGCTTCTCCACCTCGGCCTGTTCGTCCTCGGTCCAGCCCGGGGAGGCGGGGCGCTCCACCTTGCGCCAGCCGCCGCCGTCACTGAATCCGTCCAGCGGCTCGACCGACCAGGGGAGCCGCTTCAGCAGGGCCGACAGCTCGGCCCGGACCTGGTGCAGCTCCTCCTGACCGGCGAGGAGGTCACTCGGAAAGTCATAGGTCGCAGCCACGCGGCAATGGTACGCCTGTTCGATTTTGGGTGGCGAGCTGGTTCGTGGGGTTCATGTGTTCGAGTAGGGGGTGGGTGGAGCGCTACCGCCGCCCCCTACGGTCGCCCCAACTCCACCCGGACCGTCAGGTACGTCTCTCCCGGCCCCGGAGGCCGGTTCCAGGGGCGGGTGCGGAAGGTGTGCAGGCGGCCCCGGGTGAGCGCGAACCGTGGCAAGCCGACGTGGAGTTCGGCCGCGAGGGCCTCCAGGGCGCGGCGCTGCCGGCCCTCGGCCGGCAGCGCCGCGTCCGGCGGGGAGAGGAACGCCTCCGGTACGGGACCCCGGATGTCGGCCGCGGTGTCGCGGAGCGTGCAGCCGTACCGTTCCTCGCCGTCCTCCGCGACGGAGAGGTGGAAGACGGCCGGGCGCCCGTGGCCGGATTCGCTCCATACCGTCACCACGCGGGTGCCCGCGGAGGCGGCGAGGCCCGGGGAGACGAACCACCGTTCGTCGAAGCGCCCGCCCGGGCTCGGTGCGAAGGCGAAGCTCCAGCCCGGGCCCGCCCGGCCCACGGCCATCAGCGGCTGGTCCGCCCAGGGGGGAGTGTCCGCACCGCCCCGGAAGCGACTCCGCGCCTCCCACAGCGTCGACGGGTCGTTGAGGACGGTGGCTTCGCCCTCGCCCAGCAGGGCCGGCAGCTCGGCCGGTGCCACCCCCTCCACGAGCAGGAAGCGGTACGACGTCAGGAAGTTGCCGGGGTCTCCGTCCGCCGCCCAGGCCAGGCCCGGCGGTTCCAGGTCGGCGGTGCGCGGCGGGGCGTCGCCCGGCTGTCCCGCCCGGGGTGTGGCCAGCAGTTCCCGGCCGCGCTCCGGGGTGATCAGGGGGCCCAGGAGCGGGTCGGCGCACAGGCCGATCGGGGCGAGATGGTCGGCGCTGAGCGGACGCCACTCGGGCAGCGCGGCCCGCAGGGTGTGCCAGGCCGCGTCGGTCTCGCCCCAGCGTGCCTGTTCACGGGCCTCTTCGACGGCGCGGCCGAAAGGGCCCTCGGCGGTGTAGCGGAAGGTGCCCTCCCGGACCTGGCGCAGGATCCCGCCCGCCGCCTCGCGCACCGTGTCCGAGGCGCCGGGCAGGTCATAGGGCGACAGCTCCTGGTCCCGGCGCATGCGCGCGTGCTCGGCCAGGAGCACGGGCACGACCTCCGGGACGTACACGGGGTCGGCCGCCAGGCCGTGGAAGTACACCATGTACGTATGGCCGAGCAGCCGGCGGATCTGGTCGCGCAGCCCGGCCGCCCGCGGCCTGCCGTACGACAGCGCTTCCGCCAGCGCGGTCTCGGCCTGTTCGTACCGCCCGCCCAGCGCGTCCAGTCGCGCCGCCTCCACGGCCGCGTCCTGGGCCCGCGTGGTGGCGTTCGCGAACTCCGTCCCCGTCCGCTCCGAGCCGCTCACCGCGAGGCTGTGGAACTGCCGGTACATCGCCGCCATGAACGCCCCGAACGAGCCGTACCGCGTCGGCTGGTCCCCGTGCCAGGGCGCCCAGGTGTACACGGCCCACTCGCCGGAGGCGTCCGCGTCCCCCGGGTCCAGCAGGACGTAGGTGGCGTCCGACTCCACGTCCACCTGCAGCGCCCGCCCCCACATCCCGGCCAGGAGCGACGCGTCCTCGTGCCACCGGGCCTGCTCGGTGCCGGCCAGCAGCCAGACGAAGCCGCCAGCGTGGCGCCAGCCGTCGGTCACCGCGAGGAACGTCCGGTACGACGGCGGCAGCCGGTGCCCGAGCCGCTCCTCCAGCGCGCGTATCCGCTCCTCGGACGCGGGCGGGAAGCCCAGCCACCGTGTCCGTAACGGCTCCTCGTCCCGCGCCTGCCGCTCGCCCTCCGGCGTGTCCGCGTCCTGCGCGTCCGCCCACTCCTGGCTCCACCGCGCCAGGAGCGACCGCCATTCCTCGATCGTGTCCGTCATGCCGGTGATCCTGGCAGCCACCACTGACAACGCCCCGCCCTCGGGTGAGAGCCTGGAGGCGGAGATCGCGTTCCCGCTGGGCGGGAGAACGGAGCAGGGGACAGGATGAACGGGCAGCAGTCGACGTTCGTGAAGGTGTGCGGGCTCACCCAGGAGCAGCAGATCGACTGGGCCGTCGAGTTGGGGTACGACGCGATCGGGATCGTGGTGACCCCGAAGAGCAAGCGGTACTGCCCGCCCGGGCGGGCCCTGGAACTCGCCGGGTACGCCCGCGGCCGGATCCCGGTCTTCGCCGTCGCCCTGACGTACGCCGAGACGGCCGAGGTCGCCGGGCACGTCGACACCGTCCAGATCTACGAGACGGCCGCCGTCCCGAACCTCGCCCTCGCCTCCGGCACCCCGCCCGAGCGGCCGGAGGCCCTCCAGTACTTCTTCTACGACGCCAGCGCGGGCAGCGGCGTGTTCGCCGACATCCCCGCCTGGGTCGCGGATGTGCCCGGGAAGGTCGTCATCGCCGGCGGCCTCGACGAACACAACGTGGCCGGGGTCGTCGAGGCCTTCGGCCCCTACGGCGTGGACGTCTCCAGCAGTGTGGAGACCGCGCCGGGGGTCAAGAGCCGCGAGAAGATGGCCGCCTTCATCGCCGCCGCCCGGACCGCCGGGCGGGACAGCCGCTGAGCGCTCCGCCCGAGGCGCGGTGATGTGCCGTCGTTCGGCTGCGGCGCCGTCGTGGCCGGTCGTGTCCCGCGCCCCTTAGGGGTGTAGCCGGACCGCAGCCGACCTCGCCCGACCTGCTCAGTGCCCGGCTTCGCGCAGCTCCCGCACGATACGGGCCGTCACCGGCACGGGTACCCCGTGACGGTCCGCCGCCCGCAGCAACGCGCCCCCGATCGCGTCGAGTTCGAGGGGGCGGCCGGCCTCCGCGTCGCGTTGCATCGAGGACTTGGCGGCGGGCGGGAAGGCGTCGTAGCGGGCCAGGGCCTGCGCCGGGTCGACCGGGGCGCCGCAGGCGCGGCTGACCGCGGCCGTCTCCGCGACGAGCGAGGCCAGTTCGTCGCGGTGCCGGGTGCGGGTCTCGCCGAGGGGGAGGCCGTAGCGGGTGGTGAGCAGGGCGAAGGGCGCGAGGAACGACATCTTCGCCCACAGGGCCGTGGTCTCGTCGTCCAGGACGCGGGCGGCGGGGCCGGCCGCGGTGAGGGCCCCGGCCAGGGCCTCCAGGCGGGGGCGGGGGACCTTGGCGCCGGTCAGGTCGATCTCCACGAAGGGGCTGGTGTGTTCGACCAGGCCGGGGGCCGGGCGGGTGGACTCGACGCGGATCACCGAGGGGGCCACGCGGTCGGGGGCGTAGCGGGCACGCAGCAGCGCGGGGTGCTCCACGCCGTTCAGGAACGGCACGAGGAGGGCGTCGCCGACGGCCGTGGGCGGGATCCGGGTGAGGGCCGCGTCCAGGGCGGTGGCCTTGACGGTGATCAGGACGGCGTCGACCGGTTCGCGCAGGACCGTGTCGGCCTCCACTGCGGCGGTGAAGTCGCCGAACAGGGTGCTGCGGACCTGGATTCCGGCGGTACGCAGGGTGCGGGCCGTCTCGTCGCCGGCCAGGCACAGCACGCGGTGACCGGCGCGGGAGAGCAGGGCCGCGAGCAGTCCGCCCACGCCGCCGGGACCGAGAACGGCGACGGTGAGCCGGGGGCCGGGTGCACTGTCAGGGCTGTCAGGGCTGTCAGGGCTGTCCGGGGAGTCCGGGGTGTCCGGGGTGTCCGGGGTGTCCGGCGTGTTCGGCGTGTTCGCCATGGGGTTGTCCTCTCGTCGGTCGGCCCCGGGAGCGGTGGCCGCCACAGGAGGATCCTCGCAGGAGGGAGGGGAGCTGCGGGAGACTGGGGACATGTGCCGGAGTATCAAGACCCTGCGTCCGCCTCAGCTGGCCGAGGAGGCCACCGAGGAGGAGATCCGTGCTGCCGCGTTGCAGTACGTGCGGAAGGTGTCCGGGTTCCGGGCGCCGGCCGCGCACAACCAGGAGGTGTTCGAGCGGGCGGTGGACGCGGTGGCGGCGGCCACCGCCGAGCTGCTCGGCGGGCTGGAGGTGCGGGGGCAGGCTGTACGCGAAGCCGCCGGTTGAGGCCGCTCGAGGCGCCGGGGGAGACCCGGGGCTCGCAGGCCGGTTGAGGTGTGGGGGAGGCCTGGGGCTCGCAGGCCGGTTGAGGTGCCAGGGGAGACCCGGGGCTCGCAGGCCGGTTGAGGTGCTGGGGGAGGCCTGGCGGAGGCACGGCTGCCCGTGGCCGATGCGGCAGGTGACGCGTCAGGCCGGGCGTCTTCGCATCAGGAACCCCGCTCCCGCCCCCGCCCCGAACAGCGCCACCACCGAGACCGCCGTCGCCAGCCAGGTCGCGCCCAGCCACTGGGCGCCCAGGTAGCCGAGGGCGACGCTGTAGACCGCCCAGGTCAGGCCGGCCAGGGCGGACCAGGGGAGGAATTCGCGGACGCGGCGGTGGGTCGCGCCGGCGCCCAGGGAGACGAGCGAGCGGCCGGCCGGGGCGAAGCGGGCGAGTATGACCAGCGCGCCGCCGCCCCGGGTCAGGGCCTCGCCGAGACGTTCCTGCGCGCTGCTCAGCCGCCGGGAGCGGGCGATCGCACGGTCCAGGCGGGTCCCGCCGCGCCAGGCCAGCCGGTAGGCGACCAGGTCGCCGAGGACCGACGCGGCGGCGGCGCAGAAGGTCAGCGCGAGGATATCGGGAAGGACGTGCGGGACGTGCCCGGGAGCCGCCCCGGTGCCCGCCGCCGCTGCCGTGGCCGCGGTGATGACCAGCACGCCGCTGGGCAGGACCGGCAGGAACACATCAAGCAGCACGGAGACGGCCACCATGGCGTATATCCATGGCCCGGCCTCCAGCGACCCCATGCTTTCCCACACGACGGTTCCCCCGTGATTGTCCAGTTGCGCCCCCCGACGTCAGCCATACAGCGTACGCGGGGGGTGTGACAGGAATTTCACGGGGGGTTTGCGGAATCCGCAAAGGATTAAACGGCCACCGGCGTGTCCCGGGCACCCGGCAGGACCGGCCGCTCTCCCGCCTCGGGGGCGGCCGTCCGGAGGATCGCCCGTGCGATCGCGTCGGCGTCCGACAGGGTCACCGAGTCCACGCCCGGCCGGGCGCCCGCCGCGGTCACCCAGTGCACGCCCTCCGTGGGCACGCCGAAGGCGAACCGTCTCGGGTGCGGCAGGCCGTGGCGGTCGATCAGCCGGTACGGGCGCGGTGTCACGTCCAGCCCCCCGGTCTCGTGGCCGTCCACCCGGTGCGGGCGGCACGCGCCCTCCCGCAGCAGCCCGGCCAGCAGTTCGTCGGCGGTACGGCGCAGGTCCGGCTCCGGGAGGCGGGCCTCTATGAGCGTGGTCACCCGGACCACCGAGCCGGGGACCGTCGGGGAGCGGGCCACCCACGCGCCGTCCGCCCGGTCCACCTCCAGGCCGGGGCCCAGCACCTCCACCACGCCCGCCGCCAGCAGCGCGCTCAGCTCCTCGACACGGCGGCGGGGCGGGCCGATGGACAGGAACGCGTTGAGCGGGGTGTACCAGTCGTCCAGGTGGGCCCGCCGGGACGCGCCGGTCAGGCCGCCGTGGTCGACGACCAGCCGTATCTCGTTGCGCAGGTCGCGCAGCACGTCCAGGGCCGCCTTGAGCGGGCCGCGCACATTGCCGAGGGCGGCCTGTGCCGCGTCCTCGCGGAGATGCCCGAGGAGCCAGTCGCGCCAGTCCGCCGGACCGGTGAACTCCCGCTCCCCGTACGGGTGCTGGAGGCGCTCCCAGCACCAGCGGTCCGCCGCCGGGACGCCGGACTCGTCGAGTACGGCGCTCTCCGCGCGCCGGCCGTCGGCCGCGAGGAAGCGCTCGGTGAGGCCCGGGTCGCCGGTCAGGGCGGTGTAGTAGACCGTCTCCACCTCCTTCGCCACCAGCGGCCAGACCTCGGCGAGGAAGTCGGGCGCCTCGCCGGAGTCCGCGCGTTTGCGCAGGCCCGCGATCACCTCGGGGGTGAGCAACAGCGGGCTGTGCCGGCCGTACGGGCCCTTGGCGTTGTCGCCGCGTGCCTGGTAAGGGACGCCCCGCCGGGAGCCCGCGTACAGGCGGGGCTCGCGGCCGGAGGGCGTGTAGCGCAGGCCGCCGGCCGGTGTACGGGTGAAGCGGCCGCCCCGGCCGGTGGTGAGCAGGGCGAGGTGGTCGAAGAAGTTGAGGCCGAGACCGCGCA
Source organism: Streptomyces sp. NPDC048417 (assembly GCF_040651615.1). Lineage (NCBI taxonomy): Bacteria > Bacillati > Actinomycetota > Actinomycetes > Kitasatosporales > Streptomycetaceae > Streptomyces > Streptomyces sp. NPDC048417. The sequence continues at coordinate 14,098 of NZ_JBEZKI010000026.1, forward strand.
GCAGCACCGGTTCGCCGGGGGCGATCGGGGTGAGATCGACGTCGGCCGGGTTGGCGGGCGGGATGTGGCGCAGGCCCTGCCGGGCGGCGTGTGCCACGTGGTGGCGGTCCTCGGGGGCCGCCGTCGCCGGGAGGTGGCCCTGGGCCAGCACCACCGCCGCCAGACCGGGCAGGGTGCGGCCGTCGTCGAGGGTGAGCGTCTGGCGGCCGTCGGGGGCGTCGGCGAGCCGTACGGCACGGGCGCGATGGGTCTCGACGCGGACCGCCTCCGGTGCCCGGGCGACCGTCCTCGCGAACACCCACTCCAGGTAGCGGCCGTAGTGGGCGCGGGTCGGGTAGTCGTCGGGGTCCAGTTCGCCGGCCGCCCACTCGTGCAGGCTGGGGCCGGGCCGGACCGGACCCGAGCACTCCACGCTGTCGTCGGTGAACAGGGTGACCTGGCTCGCCACGGTGTTCATCAGCAGCTCCGCCGGCTGCGCCGTACGCCAGACCCGGCCCGGGCCCGGCGGCGCCGGGTCGATCACATGGACCGTGAGGCGCGATCCCGGGGGCAGCAGCTGGGGTGCGGAGGCGCAGAGGCGTTCCAGGACGCTGGTGCCGCGCGGTCCGGCGCCGACCAGGGCGACGGCGACCGGGGCGGATTCCTGGGGCGAGGCAGACAAGGACGTGACTCCCGGGCGGGTGGGGGCGCTTGGCAGGAACACCGCCCGCACGGGATGGGGAAGCGGACGGTCCGCCTCATCATGCCGTCGCCATTAACAGAAGCCAACGCGCGCCCCACCCGCCTCGGATGTCCCTCATGGGGCGGTGAGGGTGGACTCCTCCACGGTCTCCAGGGTCCCGTTCCGCCGGGCCCGCTCCAGCCGCAGCCGGGCCGAACGGCCGTGCAGGGTCAGCGTCATGAGCTGGTTGCCGAACCACGGCCCGCCCCTCTTCCGCCACGTCACCGGAGGTCGCGCACAGCGTCCGTGCCGGGTGAACCGCCGGCCGAGGAACCGGGCCAAGGCGCTCCAGCCGAACCGGAAGCCGACCCGGATCGTCGGCGGCACGGAGTTGTGGACTGGCGAGCAGGTGAGTTGCAGCACACGGGAGGCGGGCCCGGTGCCGGCCGGCCACGCGGGCTCGGCGACGTAGGCGTGATGGACGTCGCCGGAGAGCACACAGATCGATGCGGGCGCCCCGGGGCCCGAGCCGGTGCGGGCGATCAGGCCGGCCAGTTCGGCGAAGGAGGCCGGGAAGGCCGCCCAGTGCTCCAGGTCGGCCGCGCGGCGCAGCCGCTCCCCGAACTTCGCCCAGCGGGCGCCCCGTTCGCCCCGGCACAGGGCCGCGTCCCAGTTCTCCAGGTCGTGTATGAGATGCGGCAGCAGCCAGGGCAGCGAGGTGCCGAGCAGGAGATGGTCGTACGACTCCCGGTCGGTCAGCGCCTGTTCGCGCAGCCACTCGGCCTCGCCGGGGTCGAGCATGGCGCGGTTGTGCTCGTCCAGCACCCGCGCGGCCCGGGTGTCCACCATCAGCAGCCGCACCCGCCCGAAGTCGCGCCGGTAACTCCAGCGCACCGAGGCGGGATCGGCGTCGGCCTTGGCCGCGAAGGCGCGCAGCTCGTCGGTGCCGTCGGGGGATGCGCGTACGGCCGTGTAGAGCGGGTCGGCGGCCAGCTCGGCCGGGGAGAGGTTCCCCAGGTGCTGGTACACCCAGTACGACATCAGCCCGCTGAGCAGCCGCTCCTGCCACCAGGGCGTGGCCCGCACGTCGGCCAGCCAGGCGGCGGAGGTGTTCCAGTCGTCTATGACGTCGTGGTCGTCGAAGACCATGCAACTGGGCACGGTGGACAGCAGCCAGCGCACCTCGGGATCGAGCCAGGACTCGTAGTAGAGGCGGGTGTACTCCTCGTAGTCCGCGACCTCGGCGCCGGGCGGGTCCGACAGGTCGCGGCGGGCGGCCAGCCAGTGGTGGGTCGCCGCCGAGGTCTCGTCGGCGTACACCTGGTCGCCCAACAGCAGCAGTACGTCCGGCCGTTCACCGCCGGCGGCGACGCGTGCGGCGAGGCTGTCCAGGGCGTCGGGTCCGACCGGGTCCTGGCCGTCGGCCGGGGGAGCGGCCCAGCGGCAGGAGCCGAAGGTCACCCGCAGTTCGTCGCCCTCGGCGGGAACGCCTATCACCGAGGGCGGGAAACGGGAGTCCGGGGGCGGCCACACCCGCGAGCCGTCCAGGATCACCTCGTACGACGACGAAGTCCCCGGGGCCAGCCCGGCGACCGTGATCAGGGCGTAGTGGTGGCCCGCCACCTGGAAGGTGCGCGCGGTGCCGCCGGCCCCGTCCGGGCAGTGGACCTCGGCGGTGCACGGACGGCTCGTCTCGACCCAGACGGTCGCCGACGAGCCGTCGGTGTACCTCAGCAGTGGTCCCAGGCGCAGTTCGGCCACGTTCGCCCGCCCTCTTCCCCGGTCGGTTAGCCTCCGTCGCCCCGTACGGTACGGAACGGCGGAGGTCGGCGGGGAGGCCGCGACGCGGGAAAGAGAGCGGGAAGGGGGGTGGAGCGTGGCCGAAATGCGGGGGAAGCGGGACCTTCTGTGCGCCCGGCTGTCTGCCGGGCTGTCTCACGGGTGGGTCAGCAGGCGGAGAGGTAGCTGGTGAGCGCGCTCTTCTCGGCGGAGTCGACCGAGAGGTCGTAGTAGTACTTCACCTGGACCCAGGCGCGGACGTAGGTGCAGCGGTACGACGTCAGCGACGGCATCCAGGTGGCCGGGTCCTGGTCGCCCTTGGACTGGTTGACGTTGTCCGTGACGGCGAGCAGCTGGGGGCGGGTGACGTCGTTGGCGAAGGACTCGCGCTGGGCGGTGGTCCAGTTGCGGGCACCGGAGTCCCAGGCCTCGGCCAGCGGCACGAGGTGGTCGATGTCGACGTCGGATGCGGCGGTCCAGGTGGCGCCGTCGTAGGGGGAGTACCAGCTGCCGCTGGTGGCGGTGCAGGCGGAGTTGGTGACGACGTTGGAACCGTCGCGCTTGAGGATCCACTCACGGGTGTTGCAGGTGCCGCTGATGGTGTCCCAGGTCGGGAACAGGTCGCGCGCGTAGCCGGTCCTGACCTCGGTCGCCACGGTGAGCGAGGCGAGGTAGGTGCGGGCGGTGGACGCGCTGACCGGGGTGGGGAGGGCGGCCGAGGCGCTCGGGGAGTTGAAAAGGGCGACGGAGGCTATCAGGCCGGTGAATGCCGCGAGTATGCTGAGTCGTCGACGCGCGTAGAACTTCGGCATGCGAACTCCCTGGTGGGGGTGGGGTGTTGGAGCGCGGGCGAGGGAATGCTCGCGCTGCCGTATTGCCGGGGGGTGAGCGTTGGGTAAGAAGCTAGTGACGTGTTCATGACACGACAAGATGTGGGACGTGACTCACAGGCGGGATCTTCGGCCTTGGAAATCGGTGCGGTGGTCACGTACCGTGGAGGGCGTTGAAGGGGAGTAGCTCTTCGCCGGACCGTCGACATACTGCTCAGCTCGTCTGAGCCGGCGCCCGGAGGCGGACCTCGATCACGAGGCCGCCAGCGAGACCTTCGGCAAGCAGTGCACGCCTGTGCCGTACAACGGCGCGGGTGATCCATGTGTGCTGCCGTGCCGAGGTGTCGTGTGTTCCGCGCGAAGTGCAGCACTCTCGGTGGGGTGGCCCCGACCGATTGAGGACCCTTGATCAGCATCACCGTGACGGCGCTCGTCTTCGGCGTCATCTTCCTCGCCGAACTGCCCGACAAGACCGCGCTCGCCGGCCTCGTCCTGGGTACGCGCTACCGGGCGTCCTACGTCTTCGCGGGCGTCGCGGCCGCCTTCCTCCTGCATGTCGTGCTCGCCGTCGCGGCCGGCAGTGTGCTGACCCTGCTGCCGCAGCAGATCGTGCACGCCCTGACCGGCGTGCTCTTCCTCGGCGGCGCGGCCGTGCTGCTGCTGAAGAAGGGTGAGGAGGAAGAGGAGATCCGCAAGCCCGCCGACCAGTCCTTCTGGAAGGTCGCCGGTACCGGGTTCACGCTCATCCTGGTCGCCGAGTTCGGCGACCTCACCCAGATCATGACCGCGAACCTCGCGGCCCGGTACGACGACCCGCTCTCCGTCGGCCTCGGCGCGGTGCTCGGCCTGTGGGCGGTGGCCGGACTCGGCATCGTCGGCGGCAAGGCGCTGATGAAGAAGGTGCCGCTGCGGCTGATCACGCAGATCGCGGCCGTGCTGATGCTGGCGCTGGGCGTGTGGAGCCTGTGGGAGGCGATCGCCGGCTGAGCCGGACGCGTCCCGCCGGGGGGTCCGGCGAGCTGAAGAGTCGTTGAACGGTCGGCGACGGAGGTGGCGGGATGGCCGTTCTGTTTTGTACCGTGGAGAAACAAAGTGGCTCCCGCCCGTTTTCCCTGACCGGCGGGCGGGGCCGCTCTGTTTTGCTTTGCCCGGCCTGCTTAGGAGCTGCCCGATGACGGCCACCGTCCTCACCGCCCGCGCCCTCCTGCTCGACATGGACGGCACTCTCGTCAACTCCGACGCCGTCGTCGAACGCATCTGGCGGAACTGGTCCGAGCGGCACGGGCTGGACGGCGACGAGGTCATGAAGGTCGTCCACGGGCGTCAGGGGCACGCCTCCATGGCCGTGCTGCTGCCGGACCGGCCGGTGCAGCAGAACCTCGCGGACAACGCGCGGATGCTGGCCGAGGAGACCGCCGACATGGACGGCGTGGTGGAGGTCCCGGGTGCCGCGGCCTTCCTCGCCTCGCTCAGCGGACTGCCGCACGCCCTGGTGACCTCGGCGGACGTGGCGCTGTCGACGGCGCGGATGGCTGCGGCCGGGCTGCCGCTGCCGGCCGTGCGGATCACGGCGGAGTCGGTGGGCGCGAGCAAGCCGGACCCCGAGGGCTTCCTGAAGGGAGCGGCCGAACTGGGCGTCGCTCCGGCAGACTGCCTGGTCTTCGAGGACTCGGGCGCGGGGATCGCGGCGGGGCGCGCGGCGGGGATGCGGGTGGTGGGCGTCGGCGCCCGGGCGGGCGTGCACGGTCCGGACGCGGTGGTGCGGGACCTCACGGGGGTGAGGGTGGAGGTCGCGGAGGACGGCTCGCTCCGGGTGCGCGTCGGCTGAGGTGAAGGGCGGGAGTGCCCCTGCGGCCGGTCGGGCCGCCGGCCCGGGGCCGGGCCGGGACGGGCGGTGTGCGGGGTGCCGGGCGCGCGGTACTACAAGCCGGCCGTGCGGGAAAGCGTCCACATGTAGTGCCATCTGTCCTCGCGCAGGCGATGGGTGCTGTTGTCGGCGAGAGCGTTGATCACGGCCCAGATGCCGCCACTGGTTCCGACCACGCCGACGGCGGACTCCAGCGCGGGACCGTAGACCGCCACGAGCGCGGCTCCCACGGTGCCCACCGCTGCGCCGCTGGCGGAAAGGAACCGCTTGTGTCTGGCCTGTTCCATCTCGGCCCGGGACGCGCGAATCTGTTCCTTGATCTCCAATGCCAGCTTGAGGAGCTGGCGTTCCGAATCGACAGCGTTCAGCGCCGGATCAAGGTCGAGCAGCTTCAGTCGGAGATAGTCGCGGAACGCGGAGTAGGAGTTGAACTCGCCCACCGTGATCCGGCTGAAATCACGCAGGCCGACCCCGTCGATGAACGGCAGTTCGATGGAGAGTATCGGTCGGATCAGCTGGCTCTTGATGGGGTCGGCTCCGGACGCATCGATGGCCCGGCCGTCCTCGATGAGGTAGTCGACCGCCCTTGCCCGCTCGGCCGCGGTCAGCTGTGTCGGTACTCCCCCGCGGGTCTCCACGAAGGCGGTCGAGTACGTCGGCAAGTACCAGGCCAGACCGGCTTCGAGCAGGGGCTGTGCGTCCAGCAGCCACTGGCCGAGGGCGTCCAGGTCCGGGCAGTGCATGCCGTAGCGGGTCGCCCGGTTGTTCTGGTCCACTATGTGCTGTAGCCCGAGTTGACCGTTGGCGACTGCTCCGCCCATGCCGCTGGTGTCTCGGACCGACCCTTGGGCACCGAGGAAGTGGATCGTGGCCGTGGGATCGTGGGCCAGCAGCAAGGTGTCGGAGATCAGTGCCGCCCGCTTGGTGACCTTCTCGAACCCGTGCCGATCGTCGCCGACCTGAAGTCCCAGATAGAACCGCGACCGGGTGCGGTTCTTGTCCTCGACGAGAGTCACTGACCGACTGCGTTTCCACAGGAACTTGCCGTACTCGACGGCCATCTGTTCGGCGTTGGAGTACCTGCCGCGCCGTACGCCGGAGAAGAACTGTTTCATCTCTCTGGTCACACGGTCGTTCTGAGAAGGATCCCTTCGCCTGAACATCAGGCCACCGCCCCCCGGCACAGGTCACCACGACTCACCTTGTGGCAGGTTAGTACGCTGGCCGGTGGTTTCCTCATGCGTTCGTACGAGATGCGTTCGTACGAGGGCGGCGCTGTCGATTCCCTACGGCTCGGTCGTCTCCGACTCCAGGGCCGCCCGCGTGGCCGTCCCGTACACCCCCGACTCGTCCGTCAGGATCCCCCGCGCCAGCTGGTACGTCCGTACCGCATCCTCCGTCTCGCGGTCGTAGTGGCCGTCGGCCTTCCCGGAGAACAGCCTCAGCTGCGTCAGCCGCAGCTGGAGCTCCGTCACCTCGGCGCCGCTGTCGCCGGGGCGCAGGACTGGCGCCGACGTGGGCTGCGCGGAGGCGGCCGTGCCGGTCGTCGACGCCGACTGGGTCGGCCTGGCCGAGCGGGACGCGGTCGCGGACGGACCCGGGCTCGCCGTCCGTGAGGACGAGGCCGTCGGCGACGCGCTCGTGCCGACGGGCGTGGACGCGGCCGGCACGGCCGACGCCGGCGCTGCTGCCGACGTCACCGGCGCCGCCGTCGAAGGCGACCCCGTGCTCGGCGTCACGTCGGGAACGCTCTCCCGGACATCCTGCGGCGCCGCCGTGTCCCGCGTCGGCGTCACATGGGAGAACAGGCCGCTCGCGAAACCTGCCACCGCGAGGATCCCGATCACCGCCCCGGCGATCGAGAGGACCAGCACCCGCCGAGGCCGGCGCCGACGGGGTTCTCCCTGACCGGCAGAGGCCACGGAGGCTTCCCCGGGCTCCCCACCGGCGCCCACCGCCTCCCGCACCACCTGCAACGGCACGGTCGCCGACTCGACCACCGGCAGCGCCCGGCCCTTCCCACCACCGTCCTCGGCCCCGCCGTCAGCCTCGGCCCCGCCCTCAGCCCCCCGGCCGCTGTCGGCCTCGGTCCAGGCCCCGGCCTGGCCGTCGGCTCCGACCCCGGCCCCAGCCCGGCCGTCGGCCCCGGCCTGGCCGTCGGCCCCGACCCCGGCCCGGCCGTCGGCTCCGACCCCGGCCTGGCCGTCGGCCCCGGTCCCAGTCCCGGCCCCGGAGAGGTCGACGTACGGGCGTATGCGCAGGGGGTCGAAGTCCTCTGCGGCTGCCTGTTCTGCCGTACGTGCGTCGCGCAGTGCGTCGGATGCCCGCCGGGTGCAGTCGCAGGAGGGGGTGTTGTCCCGCCCCCTCGGCGCCCCGCACTCCGGGCAAAGGTGGCCCCCGGTCGTATCCGTCACGGTGTTCGTCCCTCCCCTCACGCGCCTCGCGAACCCTCACGAACTCCACAGATTATGCGGGGCACCCACACACCGTTCGTCGGATCCCCTTGTTTCAGGGGGTGCGAAGAGGGCTCGACGGGCCATACCGGGTGACACCGTCCACGATGGAAGATGGCTGAAAGCACACCCGGGAGGTCTCCATGGCCCTGGACATGACGCACACCCAGGCGAAGGACGCGGAGCACGTACCCGGCAATGTGCTCGTCCCCATCGGTGCGCTGCTGCTCGGTCTGCTGCTGGCCGCGCTGGACCAGACCATCGTGTCGACCGCGCTGCCGACGATCGTCAGCGACCTGGGCGGGCTCGAGCATCTGTCGTGGGTGGTCACCGCCTACCTGCTGGCCTCCACCGCCGCCACCCCGCTGTGGGGCAAGCTCGGTGACCAGTACGGGCGCAAGCGGCTCTTCCAGGCGGCGATCGTGATCTTCCTCGTCGGGTCGGCCCTGTGCGGGATGGCCCAGAACATGGGCGAGCTGATCGGCTTCCGCGCGCTGCAGGGGCTGGGCGGCGGCGGGCTCCTGGTGCTGTCGATGGCGATCGTGGGGGACCTCGTACCGCCGCGTGAACGGGGGCGCTACCAGGGGCTGTTCGGTGCCGTCTTCGGCGCGACCAGCGTGCTGGGGCCGCTGCTCGGCGGAGTGCTCACCGAGCATCTGAGCTGGCGCTGGGTGTTCTACGTCAACCTGCCCGTCGGCGTGGTCGCGCTCGCCGTGATCGCCGTAGCCCTGCACATACCGCGCAGGACCGCCCGCCATGTCATCGACTATCTCGGCACGTTGCTGATCGCCGCCGTCGCCACCTGCCTGGTGCTGGTGGCCTCGCTGGGCGGCACGACCTGGCGCTGGGGGTCGCCGCAGATCATCGGGCTCGCGGTGCTCGGGGTGCTGCTCGCCGTCGCCTTCGTGGCCGTCGAGCGGCGGGCCGCCGAACCCGTGCTCCCGCTGAAGCTCTTCGGCATCCGTACCTTCACGCTCGCCGCCGTGATCAGCTTCATCGTGGGCTTCGCGATGTTCGGCGCGATGACCTACCTGCCGACCTTCCTCCAGGTCGTGCAGGGCATCTCGCCGACCCTGTCGGGCGTGCACATGCTGCCGATGGTGATCGGGCTGCTGCTGTCCTCCACCCTGTCCGGACAGATCGTCAGCCACTCGGGCCGCTGGAAGGTGTTCCCGATCGCCGGCACCGCCGTCACCGCCTTCGGCCTGCTGCTGCTCCACCGGCTCGACGAACACAGCTCGACGATCGAGATGAGCTGCTACTTCTTCGTCTTCGGCCTCGGCCTCGGGCTGGTCATGCAGGTGCTGGTGCTGATCGTGCAGAACTCGGTCTCGTACGAGGACCTCGGCGTCGCCACCTCCGGCGCGACCTTCTTCCGCTCCATCGGGGCCTCCTTCGGCGTGGCCATCTTCGGCTCGGTCTTCGCGAGCCGCCTCGCCGACAAGCTGGCCGACGCCTTCCAGGGCGTCCGCCTCCCGGCCGGTGTCACCCCGGACACCCTCAAGGCGGACCCGCGCGGCATCGCCGAACTGCCGCCCACGCTGCGCCCGGCGGCCCTGCACGCGTACGCGTCCTCCATCACCGACGTCTTCCTCTACGCCGCCCCGGTGGCCGCCCTCGGCTTCGTCCTGGCCTGGTTCCTCAAGGAGGACCGGCTGCGCGGCTCGGTCACCGCGCCGGACGCGTCGGAGACCATCCCGCCCAACCCGGTGCAACGGTCGTCGTACGACGAGTGCTGCCGGGCCCTGTCGCTGCTCGGCACCCGGGAGGGCCGCCGGGAGATCTACCGGAAGATCAACGAGCGGGCCGGGGCGGACCTGCTGCCCGCGGCAGGCTGGCTGCTGCTGCGGATCCGCAGGTACGGATCGGTGGAGCCGGGCCGGCTCGCCGAGCGCGGGGCCGTCCCGATGGTCGTCGTCCTGGAGGGCGCCCGCCAGCTGGAGGAGCGGCATCTCGTCGACCGCACGGGCCTCGACCTGACCCTGACCGAGCAGGGCCGCGAGACCGCCGAACGGCTCGCGAAGGCCCGCGAGGAGTCCCTGGCCGACCTCCTCGGCGACTGGTGGAGCCCGGACCGGCCCACCGATCTGGACCGCCTGGTGCGCGACCTGACCGACGAACTGTGCGGCACCGAACGCGAACAGCCCCAGAACCCGGCCTCCCGACAGGTCAGTTGACGAGTTCCTTGCGGAACCAGTGCTCGGCGTAGGCGTCGTCGTTGTGCGGCTCGGTCTCGGTGTAGCCGAGCCGTGCGTACAGGGTGCGGGCCTCGACGAGGTCGGTGCGGGTGTCCAGCACGAGCCGCCCGGCCCCGAGCGTGCGGGCCGCGTCCTCGGCCGCCGCGACCAGGAGCGCGGCACCGCCCCTGCCGCGCAGCCCCTCGTGCACGAAGACCCGGGTGAGTTCGGCGGTGGCCGGGTCCAGGAGCCGTACGCCCGCGCTGCCGGCCGGCTCGCCGTCGTACCGTGCGATCAGCAACCGCCCGGTGGGCGGGGCGAGTTCGGATCCCGGCCGGGCGGCGATCTCGCGTTCCAGCTCGGCCGGGTCGGTTCGCCGGCCCTCGTGGCGCAGGTACCAGCGGTCGCTGACCTCCGTGTAGTACGCCCGCCACAGGGCGGCGGCGACGGGTGAGTCGGGGTGTTCCGGCGTGATCGTCCAGGTGGCCATGGACGGCAGTCTCGGCTGGGTCGGGGTGGGTCGCGCAATCGAATTCGGTGCGGGTCCCGTTGCGCTGCGTGGTCGGGTCTGTTTGCGGGGCGCTGTACGGGTCACCCGGAGGGCGAGCCGGCCCGTCGGGCCGAGACACCGGAAGGCAACCATGTCCACAGGCTTGATCATCGCGATCGTGATCGTGGCCGCCGTGGTCGTCGTCGCGGCCGTGCTGGCCGCGCGCTCCAGGAGCCACGGCCCACACGGCCTGAAGCAGCGCTTCGGGCCCGAGTACGAGCGTGCCGTGGCCCAGCACAGCGGCGACACCAAGGCGGCCGAGCAGGAGCTCGCCGAACGGGTGCAGCGCCACGGCGACCTGCACGAGCGGTCGCTGGAACCGGCGGAGCGCGAACGCTACGCGGCCCGTTGGACGACCGCACAGGAACACTTCGTCGACTCGCCGCGGGAGTCCGTGACCGAGATCGACCGGCTGCTCGCCGAGGTGGCGGCCGCCCGTGGCTTCCCGGCCGGTGCCGAGTTCGACGACCAGGTCGCCGCGCTGTCCGTACACCACGCCGACCACGTCGACGGGTACCGCCGCGTCCACCGCGCCGCCCAGGCGCCCGTGGACGGGGCCCAGCAGAACCAGGCGGGCACCGAGGAGATGCGCACGGCCATGATCGAGGCCCGCTCCCTCTTCGACGACCTGGTCACCTCGTCGGCCGGCGAGACCGGCCGCCACCGCGCCGGTGTCGGTGCCGACACCGGCGGCCATCCGCATCTGCCCTGGTCCGCCGACCGGAGCCGCCCGAAGGAGAGCTGACCGACATGACCGACGCGAGGACAGGGAACGGCCGCCAGCCGAGGAGCAGCGGCGACATATATCCCGGCGACGAAGCGATGCCGGGACGCGAGGAGCGCACGACCGAGGGCACGGCCAAGCGCACGACCGAGGGCACGACCGACCGGGGCGACGCCTCCGTCAGCGGGGTCACCCCGGGGCGGGAGGGCATCGCACCGGAGCGTATGGACGACCGGGAAGAGGCGTCCGGGCAGGCGGTGCTGGTGGCCGGCCGGGGTCCTGGCCACGCCCCGGACGCGGCCCGCGGCGACCGGCCGGCACGCGACGACGACCGGCGGATGCCGAACGACGACCGGCCGGCACGCGACGACGACCGGTCGGCGGCGGACGACGGCCGGCTGATGCCGAACGAGGAGTGCGGACAGCTTGAGCGGCGCCTCCAGCACGCGGTCACCGGTTTCGTCGACGAGCCGCGCGCGGCCGTCGAGGAGGCCGACCGGGCCGTCGAGGAACTCAGCGCCCGCTTCACGGACGCCGTCGACCGGCGCCGCCGTACCCTGCGCGGCAGTTGGCAGGAGACCGACCGGGACCACCCCGGCACGGCCGACACCGAACAGCTCCGGCTGGCCCTGCGCGACTACCGCGAACTGGCGGACCGGCTGCTACACATCTGAGTCCGCAGCCGCCTCGGCCGCCGCCCGGCGCTCCCGCCACTCGCGTACGACCTCCTCGACGTCGTACGGCTTCTTGCCCAGCGGGGGCCCGGGCGGCGGCTTGAACATCATCTCCCGGATCTTCACGTTGACCTCCGTGATGATCTTGCGGACGATCCGCTCCGAGGGGGCCGCGTAGGCGGCCGCCAGAGCGTCCTCGGCCTCCTTGCGCAGCGCGAGGGCCGGGGGCAGCATCGCCAGGCCCTCCCGGGCCAACTTCCGTTTGACCCACCACAGTTCGTCGTAGGACGTGTCCAGGTCGGCCGGCAACGGCTCGCCCGTGCCCGGAAGTCGATCGAAGTCACCGCGCCGTTGCGCATCAAGGATCTGCTTGTCGACCCAGGATTCGAACGGCACCCCGGGTGGCTTTCGCTCGGTCATGACTTCATTGTGCCGGACGCCACCCCGTCGGGCGTTTTATCATGCGCCGGAGATCCACGAACGATTCAGGAACCGCGCAGGGGGAACGCACGTGCTCGAACTCACCATGGCCTCCGTGTCCGGGGACGCGGGCGAGACGGCCGGGATGCTCATGGCCGACGCTCCCAGCGAACCGGGCGCCGTGCTGCGAGTGGGCCGCGATGCCTCCGCCTGCCGGCTCACCACGCCCGACAACTGGCTGTTCGTCTCCCGGGTGCACCTGGAGTTCCTGTGCGGGCCCGAGGGCGGCTGGCAGGTCACCTGGCTGCGCGGTTCCCAGGCCGAACCGTCCTCCGAGGTACTGCTGACCGTCGGCGAGTACGCCCAGGCCATCGGGTACGGCGGCACGGTCGCGCTGCCCCGGGGCGGCTCCGGCGAGATCGTCGTCCGGGACCGCACCGCCCCGCGCAGCGTCAACGTGGGCTTCTACCACGAGGCTTGAGACCCGGTCGGATCCGACCCCGGCGGATCCGACCCCGGCCGGGCCGAGGCCGGGTTAGGCCAGTACGCGGGCCAGGGCGAAGCCGTCGTAGCCCTTGCTGCCGACCGTCTGGATCGCCGTACCGCTCAGCCTCGGGTGGGCTGCGATCAGCTCGATCGCGGCACGGGTGCCGACCACGTCCGGTTCGCTGCTGTCCGCGTCGGCGATCCGGCCGCCGCGCACCACGTTGTCGACGACGATCAGGCTGCCGGCGCGGGTGAGCCGCAGCGCCCACTCCACGTAGTGCGGGTTGTTGGCCTTGTCGGCGTCGATGAAGACCAGGTCGAAGGGGGCCGGGTTCTCGTCGGCGAGCTTGGGCAGCGATTCCAGGGCGGGCCCGACCCGCACCTCGACGAGCCGCTCCAGGCCGGCGCGGGCGATGTTGCGGACCGCCACCTCGGCGTGCCGGGCGCTGTACTCCAGCGAGATCAGCCTGCCGTCGGCGGGCAGGGCGCGGGCCAGCCAGATGGTGCTGTAGCCGCCGAGGGTGCCGATCTCCAGGATGCTCCGGGCGTCCTGGAGCTGTGCGAGGAGCTGGAGCAGCTTGCCCTGGTTGGCGGTCACGTTGACGTGCGGGAGGTCGTTGGCCTCGCTCTCGCGCAGGGCCGCCTGGAGCGCCTCGTCGTCCGGTGAGAGGTGGCTGGTGAAGTAGAAGTCGACGTCGTCCCAGAGCTGAGAGCCGCTCATGCGTCCGCTGCCTTTCGGATATCCGGTAACCGTCCAGTGACGGCTACCTGCTTAGCACTACTTAGGGGGCGGGTGACTCGGTGATCCACCGCCCCGGTGCCGGACGGAACTCAGCCGATCGGCGCAGGGGGCTGGGCCGGGGGCGAGGGCGGCTGCACCGGCGGTGGGGGCTGTACCGGCGGTGGCGGCGGGACCGGGCGGCGGGAGCGTCGTACGGCCGCCAGGGAGGTGACCGTGACGACCAGCAGCAGCGCGGTGCCGACCGTGAGCAGCCACAGCGGGATCCCGGCCGCCTCGCGCAGCCGGTCCTCGTAGACGACCTGCTGGAAGGGGGTGTCCGAGGACGCCCGGCGCAGCACGTGGTCGTCGGAGATCCGGGACGGGTAGGGGAACTCCTGGCCGATGGCCGTCAGATACGGGGTGCCGACGGCGAGTTCGCGGAGATCGCCGGTCGGACGGCTGAGACGGCCGGCGTAGACGACCCTCGGGGGCTCGCCGCCGATCGCCGCGCGCGGCTCCATGCGGTGGGCGGCGAGCACGTACAGGCCCAGCGACTGCGGGGTGGCCGCGAGCCCGGACAGCCGCATCGGGTAGACGGGCCGGTCGCTGGCGAAGGCGAGGTGCAGCGGGTCGAGGGCGCCGTTCAGCGTGGTGCCCGCGGTCTCGGGGGCGAGCCTGACCGCGACGTACTCCCAGCGCTGCTCGACGTACGGCCGTAGCGCGGTGTCCAGGCGGGACGGGAACGGGAAGCCGTTGCTGCGCAGCCAGCCGTCCAGGGCGCCGGGGTCGGTGGCGGTCAGCTGGGCCACGTCGAACGGGCCGAGCCGCCGGCGGCCGACGACGCCGACGCCGGGGGCTTTCGCGGCGCCGTCGGGCGGGCCGGCCGTCGTGGTGCCGCCGGTGGTGAGGGGCCAGTCGCCGTTCTGGGGCCAGAAGTGGTACCGGGTGCGGTGCACCGGGGCGGTGAGGGTGTGCAGCTCGTCGAAGAGGGCCGGGTCGGCGAGGGCGACGGTGGCGCGGTGCGGGACGGGCATGATCCAGGCGGCGCGGTCGGCGTCGCCGTCGACCGTCAGCCGCATCACGATCTGTTCGCGGGTGCCGTCCCAGCGCAGGACCGACTCCTCCCGGCCGACGGCGACCTGCTGCCGGCCGCCGGGGACGAGGGCGCCGCAGCCGCAGGCGAAGGCGGGGGCGGCGAGCCGGCCGAGCTGGATGCCGGCGAGCAGGAGGAGGACCGTGAGTAAACGCGTGCGTCGGCGGGGTCGCCGCTGGCCGATCATGAACCGATGCCCTCCGCCGTACCGTCGATCAGGACCTTCAGACGGTATAGCGGAAGGCGTCGTCCCAGGGGGTGCGCTTCCGGACGGCTACCGTCTGTCTACCGACGGTACGGGTGGGAGGCCCGGTTGGTTCGATCGGCGCAGGTGGGGTGGGGCCGGGAGGTTGGGGGCTGAGCGTTGTCCGTCGTCCGCGGGTGGGCGGGGGCTGGTCGAGCCCACGCGGCGGAGCCGCACATCGATACCGCCCCGCGCCCCTGACGGGCGCCCGCGCGCCCCGGCGGTGACGGGCGCCCGCGCGCTTCCGGCGGTCACGGGCGCCCGCGCGCCCTGACGGGGGCGGGTCTCAGGTGGTGCCCTCTATCGAAGGCGCCGAGCCCGGGAGGGGCTTGCCTGCTGTTTCTGTCATGCGCCAGGCCGCGAAGCCGCCGATGACCGCCGCCGCCATCATGTAGTACGCGGGCATCATCATGTTGCCCGTCGCTCCGATCAGGGCCGTCACCACCAGCGGGGTCGTGCCGCCGAAGAGGGACACCGAGACGTTGAAGCCGATCGACAGGGAGCCGTAGCGGACCCGGGTCGGGAAGAGGGCCGGGAGGGCCGCCGGCATCGCTGCCGTGAAGCAGACCAGGAGGAGGCCCAGGGCGCCCATGCCGAGGCCGACGGCGAGCAGGCTGCCCTGGCGGATCAGGAGCAGGGCCGGGACGGAGAGGAGCAGGAAGCCCGCGCAGCCCGCGGCGATCACCGGGCGGCGGCCGACGCGGTCGGTGAGCGCGCCGGCGAACGGCTGGACGATCATCATCAGGGTCATGACGGCGAGGACCACCAGCAGGCCGTGCGTCTCGTCGTACTTCAGTTCGCTGGTCAGATAGCTCGGCATGTACGACAGGAGCATGTAGTCCGTGACGTTGAAGACCAGGACCAGGGCCATGCAGAGGAGCAGGGCCCGCCACTGGCCGGTGATCATGTCGCGGAGGGGGACCTTCGGGCGGGACCGCTCCGACTTCTCGACCTCGGCGGCGAACGCCGGGGTCTCTTCCAGGCGCATCCGCAGGTAGAGGCCGATGATGCCCATCGGGCCCGCGATCAGGAACGGGATGCGCCAGCCCCAGGAGGTGAGGTCGCCGTCGGAGAGCAGGGCCGTCATCAGGGTGACCAGGCCCGCGCCGCCGATGTAGCCGGCCAGTGTGCCGAACTCCAGCCAGCTGCCGAAGAAGCCGCGCTTCTTGTCCGGCGCGTACTCGGCGATGAACGTGGACGCGCCCGCGTACTCGCCGCCGGTCGAGAAGCCCTGCACCAGGCGGGCGGCGAGGAGCAGGATCGGGGCGCCGACGCCGATCGTCGCGTACGAGGGGATCAGGCCGATCGCGAAGGTGCCGGCCGCCATCATGATCATGGTGACGGCGAGGACCTTCTGGCGGCCCACGCGGTCGCCGAGCGGGCCGAAGACCATGCCGCCGATCGGGCGGACCAGGAAGGCGGCGGCGAAGGCGCCGAACGTGGACAGCAGCTGGGCGGTCGGGTTGCCGGACGGGAAGAAGACCTTGCCCAGGGTCACCGCGATGTAGCTGTAGACGCCGAAGTCGAACCACTCCATGGCGTTGCCGAGCGCGGCCGCCTTCACGGCGCGCTTGACCAGCGCGGGGTCGGTGACGGTCGGCGCGGGGGCGGCCGTACGGGGGCCGGGGATCTTGACGGACGGGGTGACGGCTGTGGCGGTCGCCAAAACGGGGCTCGCCTACCTTTCGACGGGGACGGGGGCGCGGCCCGCACGGCGCCGGACGGGTCGGAAAGCGACGATAGGAGGATTTGGGCCCGTTACGTCGCGTACACGCATCCGTGCATTTTGCAGCTAAATGCCGTGTACGCAGGGACGTATGCCCGCTCCCGCGCCCGTATGCAGACCACGCACTGTGATCCTTGTCGCGCTCCACGCAGGCAGGCGCACCCCTCCGCGCCGTCGCCTTCCGGGCGGAACGCGGACGGACATCAGGTGAAGAGGGGGTTGCCCGCGTCTCTCACAGAAAGGAATGGGAGCCTCATAGGGGTTCTCAGGGTTCTCAGGGCGGACGAGCGGGGCGGGAGGCCGGCGCGGCGTGGCGGACGTGGAACACAGCGGGAGACCGGGAGACGCGTTCGGGGGAGCGGAACCAGGGACGCGGTTCAGAATGGCCCGGCTCGGGCTGTGGGCGGTGGCCGCGATCCTCGCCGTACGGCAGATGGCCGTCGTCCTCGGCACCCCGAGCGGTGAGCGGCTGACGACTCTGGAGACCTGGGTCGGCCCGGAGGGCGTGCTGCACGTCAACGGCTCGCTGTACGACTCGACCCAGTTCACCGGGTCCCCGTTCGGCGGGCTGGTGCTCAAGCCGCTCACCAGGGCCGCCGAGCAGGCCCTCGGCTGGGGCTGGACCTTCGGCACGCTGCTGCTGGTGGTCGCCCTCGGCCTGGTCGCCGCCCGCGCGCTGCCCCAGCCGGTGAGCCGTCGTACCGAGCTGCTGGCCGCGCCGGTCGCCATCAGCCTGCTGATGCTCTCGGTGCCGGTCCGCAGCACCCTCTGGCTCGGCCAGACCAGCATCATCCCGGTCCTGCTGGTGCTGCTCGGCTGCTTCGCCGCCCGCGGGCAGCGCGACGGCGGACTCTGCATCGGCCTGGCCGCCGCCCTTCAGCCGGCCCTGCTGCTGTTCGCCCCGCTGCTCTGGTTCACCGGCCGCCGCCGGGCCGCCCTCGCCACCGCCGTCACCTTCGCCGCGTGCACGGTGCTGGCCTGGGCGGCGATGCCGCACGACTCGTACACCTACTGGGTCCACCACACGGCCGGCGTCGGCCTCGGCGGCGAGGCGGACGCGCTCGCCAACCAGTCGCTGCACGGCGCCCTGCTGCGGCTCGGGCTGAGCGGCCCGCTGGAGATCGTCCTGTTCCTGGCGCTCGCCGCGGCCGTGGCCGTCCTCGCGCTGCGCCGCGCGGTCCGCTACGCCCAGGACGGGCAGCTGCTGCTGGCGGTCGCGATCACCGGCTGCGCGGTGGTGGTGATGTCGCCGACCGCCTGGCAGTACCAGCTGCTGTGGGTGCTGCCGGCGATGGTCGGGCGGGTCGGCGCACAGGCCTCGGACCGGTACCTGTGGCCGGTCGTGGTGGTC
This sequence comes from Streptomyces sp. NPDC048417, assembly GCF_040651615.1. NCBI lineage: Bacteria > Bacillati > Actinomycetota > Actinomycetes > Kitasatosporales > Streptomycetaceae > Streptomyces > Streptomyces sp. NPDC048417. Next base: position 31,854 of record NZ_JBEZKI010000026.1, read on the forward strand.
CTGGTGGTGACGCTGCCGACGGAGATGCTGCTGCCGAACGTGTCCGCCGTGTACTCCCTGCGCGACAACCTGGTGCTGCTCGCGGCCCTGGCCGCGGCCACAGCCGTGCCGTTCCTGTCGACCGCCTCGCCGCACTACCGGTCACCCGTGCCGACCGTGTACGCGGCGCCGGTTCCGGCGCGCTGGCCGCGGGTGCCGCTGCTGCCGTTCTGGCGCAGGGCGCTCACCCGGCCCAGCCTGCTGCTCGAACTGCTGCTGATCCGGGTCTGCTACGCGGCCTACTCCTCCGTACGGACCGCTGCGGGCGGAGGCCGTGCCGTCGCGGAGGAACACGGGCACCAGATCCACTCGATCGAGAAGGCCCTGCACATCGACATCGAGCAGTGGGCCAACCACACGGTGGTCCGGCTGCCGCGGCTGGAGCACTTCCTCAGCTTCTACTACGATTCGTTCCACTTCGTGGTGCCACTGGTGATCCTCGGTGTGCTCTACGTCCGGCGCCCGGTGGACTACCGGTGGGCGCGCAGTTCGCTCGGCATCGCCACGCTGCTGGGTCTGCTCGGCTTCTGGCTCTACCCGCTGGCTCCGCCGCGCCTGATGCCCGGGCTCGGTTTCGTCGACACCGTGCACGGCGTCCAGGACTTCAGCCAGCCCGACTACGGTGCGATGACCGCGGTCACCAACCAGTACGCGGCCATGCCCTCCCTGCACTTCGGCTGGTCGCTGTGGTGCGGCGTCGTCATCGCCGTACTGGCTCCCAGGTGGTGGATGAAGGCGCTCGGGCTGCTGCATCCGCTGGTCACCGTGTCCGCGATCGTCGCGACGGCCAACCACTGGGTTCTCGACGCGGTCGGCGGCGCCACCGTGGTGGCCGCGGGATTCGCTCTGACCTACCTGCTGTCGGGGCCGCGCCATGGCGCGGCGACCCGTGCGCCGGCCGAGGGGGAAGGCGGTGAAGAGGTACCGCGTCCGGTGAGAGGGGCGCTGTGATCGACCGCGCGATTACAGCGCGGCAATCCTTCCGGTGCCACATTCGAGTCTTGTCGAAACTTCTGTGCCTCGCGGCAGTGTCGGGATGAAATGTTCATGGCGGATGGAACGCCGCCTCGGAACATCACCGATACACACGGGAGACAGCGAATGACGCGCAAGCTGGGTGTAGCCGTCGGAATACTGGCCCTGGCGGCAGGTGGCGCTCTCGGAATGGCCGCGAACGCCTCGGCGGCCGAGTCGGGTGTCCAGGCCACCTACTTCGTCCTCTACGAGGACGACAACTACGGCGGCCGCCACGCGAACTTCAGCAGTTCCGACGTCGAGCTGAACAACAAGTACTGGTCCGGCAGCACCAGCGCCTTCGCCCAGAACGGCGGCAGCTCGATGGAAAACAACACCGGCTCCTACGTGGGCCTGTGGGATGTCGGTACCTCCTGCTCGGGCGCCTCCTACACGGCGAAGCCGAACAGCAAGGACTCCGATTTCAGCAACAACAACTTCGACAACAAGGCGAGCTGCGTGAAGTTCCTCTGAGGCCCCGGGGCGGCGCCGGCCCCCGGCGCCGCCCGGTTTCTTTCCCCGTGGAGGGACCATGACCAGGTACTGGCCGGCGGTGGCGGCTGCCCTAGGGCTGCTCGTCACGGCGTGCACGGCCTCCCCCGAGGCGGCGGCCCCCAGGACCGTGCTGGCGGCGGCACCGGAGCCGACGAAGGCGGTCGCCCGACTCGTGCTGCCCTTCGACCGCTACCAGCTGTCGGTCAACGACATCTACCTCATCGAGAGTGCCAAGGACGTCCTCACCCGCGCCTGTATGAAGGAGCGCGGCTACGGCTACGAGGCCATCACCCACCGCAAGCAGTACCAGGACCTGCGCAACCGCCGGCGCTACGGCGTCATCGAGATGCCGGTCGCCACGGCGATGGGCTACCGGACGAACGCCCGGCTGCTGGGGTCCACCGACGTCACGGCCCAGAAGATGGACCGCGACGCCCGCATGAGCCCGGCAGCGCGGAAGGCGGCGACCGACCCCACCGACGGCTGCTACAAGCTCGCGGGGGACCGCCTGGCGCGGGGGAACGAGGAGAACGAGGACCTCGTGAACAGACTGAACGTCGACAGCCTCGACGAAGCGCTGAAGAGCCCGCGGGTGACGCCCGCGATGCGTGCCTGGGTCCGCTGCATGAAGCAGCGGGGGCACCCGTACAAGGACTTCTACGCCGCCTCCGAGGACCCGCGCTGGGCGAGGACCGACCAGCTCTCGCGCGCCGAGCGGGAGACCGCGGTGGCCGACGTGACCTGCAAGGGACAGACCGGACTCGTCACCCTGCTGAGCGAGACCGAGCGAGGCATCGAGGAGCGGGACATCCGCCAGAACAAGGCCTACTTCGCGCGACTGGCAGCGGCGAAGGAGCGTCACCTCGCGGCGTCCCGAGCGGTGCTCAGGAGTGCGGGCGATTGAGGAACCAGACCGTCCAGATCACCACGGAGCACACCAGGGCCAGCCGGAACACCAGCCACCACTGGCTGCGCACGAACCGCCGGGCCAGGACCAGGACGGGCTGCACATAGCGTCCGCTGCGGATGCTCGCGGTGAGGAACTCCCGCTCGGCCGGCGTCAGATCGGCCTCCGGGCCGTCCGCCGCCAGGAAGGCGCCCCGCGCGGCGACCAGCCGCTCGCCGCGGTACAGGGCTCCCGGGTCCCGGCCCAGGGCCTCCCAGTCCCGTGCGGCCTCCGTCAACCGCCGGTGCAGCCGCAGCCGTTCGCGGTCCGACTCCACCCAGCCGCGCAGTCGTGGCCAGGCGGTGATGAGCGCCTCGTGCGTGAGATCGGCACCGGTGCCGTCGACGGTCACCAGCCGGGCCCGGACGAGTGCCTCGAGCACGGCCTCCGCCTCCTCGGACCGGACCAGTTCGGCGCGGTCCGCCGGGCGCCGGGTGTCCGGCGCGTCCTCGCCCGGGGTGATCAGGCGCAGCAGCATCGACCGGGCGAGTTCGGCGCGTTCCCGGTCGAAGCGCGCGAAGACCTCCTCCGCGGTGTGCGCCACGGCACCCTGGATCCCGCCGATCCTCCGGTAGGCGTCCAGGGTGAGAGTCCGGGACCGGCGGCGACGCCAGAGCTCCAGCAGGGCGTGGGACATCAGCGGCAGGGCGCCGGGCTCCTGCGCCACGTCGGCGACGATCCGGTCGGTCAGGGCCCGCTCCACCGTCAGCCGACCGACCGCCGCCGGTTTCACGACCGCCTCCCGGACGTGCTCCGGAGCCATGGGGCCGATCAGCAGGGTCGCCGTGTTGAGTGCGTCGACGAGTTCGGCGTGCCCGGCGCACCGCCCGTAGAAATCGGCGCGGATCCCGATGATCACGCGCAGCCGGGACCCGGGTGCCGCCGGTGCGGGGCCGTCCGCCACGGCTGTCCCCGGCGGGTGGCCGAGGAGGGCGCGGATGAAGTCGGCGCGCTCCTCGGGGTCGTGACAGAGCGTGAAGACCTCCTCGAACTGGTCGACCACGACCACCGTGTCCCCGTCGCCCGCCGCCGTCCGGAGCAGGTCGCCGTGGGTGCGCAGGGGTGTCTCGCCGGGCGTGCACAGGCGGATGACGGACGGCCGGCCGTCCCGCTCGTCCAGGTTGCGCAGGGCGGGTACGAGTCCCGCGCGCAGCAGGGAGGACTTGCCACTGCCCGAGGCCCCGACGAGGGCGACGAACCGGTGCTTGAGGGTCAGGCCGACCACCTCGTCGACGAGTTGGTCCCGGCCGAAGAACAGACTGCTGTCCTCCGTGCCGAACCGGGCCAGCCCCCGATAGGGGGCGGTCTCGTCCGCCGCGTCCGGCGTGGGCAGGGCCGCCAGTGCGGTGCCGGCGTCCTGCCAACGCGACCGCCACTCCTGCTCGTCCCCGCCGCAGACCGTGGCATAGGCCAGGGCCACCGGCAGCGACGGCAGCCGGTCGCCGGCGGCGGCACCGGACAGGGTCGGCGCGGAGTAGCCCGCCCGGCGGGACATCTCCCGGTAGGTGGGGCTGCCGGCCCGCCGGCGCAGTTCGCGCAGTCCGTGGGCGAAACGCTCCGCCGGTCCCGCGTCCGGATCCAGCGGCTTCTCGGCCCGTCCCACTGCTCCCCCTTCGCCGGCACCGAACGAACAGCGCTTCACGGTACGGGATCAGGGATTGATAGGCGGCCCGGGCGACCGCTGACTATCAATCCTCCGGCCGGTTGACTCCGGACATCCGACCCGCACGAGGGCGGACACCAGCACCTGTGCGAGAGGAGCCGGCCATCGCCACGGCACAGCGCACCGCCTTCGTCCGTCCCGGCGCGCCGCCCCGGCCCCCCGCCCCGCGGATCCGGATGCCGGCGTGCGCCACCGTCCTGCTCCCCGCGACGTCGACCTTGCTGCTCGGTCTGTGGGGCATCCGCCGGGCGGGATCGCTGTGGCAGGACGAGGCCGTCACCTACGACATGGCCCACCGCCCGCTCGCGGTGCTGTGGGCGACGCTCGGGCACGCCGATGCCGTGCACGGCCTCTACTACCTGCTGATGTCCGCCGTGTTCCGGCTCTGGGACGGCGGGCTCGTCGCCCTGCGGCTGCCCTCGGTGCTGGCCATGGCGTGCGCCACGGCGGGCGTCGCCGCGCTGGGCCGGCGGCTGGTCGGCCCGCGGGCCGGACTCGCCGCGGGCATGGTGTTCGCCCTGCTTCCCGCGGTCCAGCGCTATGCGCAGGAGGGACGGTCCTACGCGCTGGTCACCCTGCTTGTCGTCACCGCGACCCGGGTGCTGCTCGGGGCGTGCGCCGAACGCCGCCGTGGCGGGTGGGCCGGGTACGCGGCACTGGGCGGACTGGCCGGACTGGTCCACGAGTTCGCGCTGCTCGCACTCGTCGCACACGGCGTGACCCTGCTCGCCCTCCGGCCGCCACGGGTGGTCGTCGCGGCCTGGGGAGCGGCGTTCTGCTGTGCGGTGACGGTGACGGCACCCGTCATCGTGCTCAGTCTTCGGCAGACCGGGCAGGTCGCCTGGATCGAGGTGTCCCCGGGGGGAGACGTCCTGGGGTTCGTGCTGGTCACGGGCGCGGGCGTCGGCTGCGCCGCGCTTCGCGGACGTTCTGCCGGGCGGCGCGCGGGGGAGCTCGGCGCCCTGGCCGTGCCGTTGCTCGTGGTGCCGTCGGCCCTGCTCCTGCTGGCCTCCACGGTGCGACCCCTCTACGTCGACCGGTACGTCCTGTACGCCCAGGCCGGGCTCGCACTCCTCGCCGGGGCCGCGTTCGAGGCGTGGTGGCAGTCGCGGCGGGCGCGCGCGTTCCTGGTGCTCGGGGCCGTCGCCGGGGTGTTGGCCGCGGTGGGACCGGTGGGTACGCGGCTGCGCGTCCCCGACAGCCGGACCGACGATGTCCTGGCCGTCGGCCGCGTCGTACGCGCGACGGTGGAACCCGGTGACGGGGTGCTCTTCCTGCCGGGCAGCCGCCGGGTCTGGACCTTCGGACCGCAGCGGATCGCGTACGGCCGGGCGGACCTGTCGCTGGCCGCCTCGCCACGCGTCTCACACACGCTGTACGGCACGGAGTCGACGCCCGGGAGCATCCGGCGGCGCATGCTGCGCGTCTCACGGATCGTCGTGATCCGTGAGCCCGCCCGGGAGCGCGCCGAGACCAACGACCGGGAGAGGACCAAGGAGGCCGTCCTGCGCGGGTACTTCACCCGCTGCCGCACCGCGACCGCGGGCCCGGCCAGGATCGAGGTGTACGCACGTGACGGACACTGCTGACCGAGGAGAAAACCATCAGCCGGCACATGGACCCCGTACGAACCCTCCCCGGCGGTACGACCCCGCCGGCGGCTCCGCGCGCGCGTGCGGCGCCGGTGGCCTCGGTCGTCCCGGCCGGGGCCGCACTGGCCCTGGGCCTGTGGGGGATCGGCCGGCAGAACAGCATGTGGCGCGACGAGTCGGTCACCTACCAGGTCGCCCACCGGTCGCTGGGCGACCTGTGGCGCCTGCTCCATCACATCGACGCCGTGCACGGGTTGTACTACCTCCTCATGCATGCCGTCTTCGCCGGGTGGGACGGGGGCCTGCTCGCCCTGCGGCTGCCCTCGACGGTGGCGACGGCCCTGGCGGCGGCCGGAGTGGGGATGATCGGGGCCAGGCTGGCCGGTACCCGGGCCGGAACTCTCGCCGGGCTGGTGTTCGCGGTGCTGCCGGTGATCCAGCAGTACGCACAGGAGGGCCGCTCGTACGCGCTGGTCACCGCGGGCGTCACCTGGGCCACGTACTTCCTGCTGCGGGCCGTCGAGGCGACCGGGCCCGGCCGCCGCTGGTGGACGGCCTACGCCCTCGTTCTCGCGCTGGCCTGCTGGCTGCACGAGTTCGCCGCGCTGGCGGTGGTGGCCCATGGGCTGACGTTGTGGTGGTCGCGGGTGCCTCGTCCGGTGTGGCGACGCTTGTCGGCCGCCTCGACCGCGGTGCTGGTGAGCGTTCTGCCGCTGGCCCTGGTGAGTGCCGGGCAGTCCGGACAGCAGCTCGGCTGGCTCGGGCGCCCCGGCGCGGCCGCCTGGTTCGACTTCCTGGTGATCGCCGGGGTGGGTGTGCTGCTCTGCCGGTTGCTCGCCGGGGGACGGGCGGGCTCCGCGCCGGTCACCCTGACCGCCCTCGCCCTGCCGCTGCTGATCGCCCCGACCGGCCTGCTGATGACCGTCTCCCTGGTGAAGCCGTGGTACGTCGACCGTTACGTCCTGTACGGCATGGTGGGGTCGGCGCTGTCCGCCGGGGCCGTACTGGACCGGGCGTTCGCGGAGCGGTACCGGCTCGCACCCGCGGCCCGTGCCCTGACCGCCCTGCTGCTCACCGTCGTCGCGGTCGCGGTGCTGCTTCCGTGGTCGCTGGCGGTGCGCTCTCCGGAGAGCCGCAAGGACGACGTGGTCGCCGTCGTGCACGCCGTCGAGAGGACCGCGCACACCGGGGACGGGGTGCTGTTCATGCCCGCCAGGCGCCGCGAGTGGCTGTTGTCGTACCCGTCCGTCTACGGCCGGCTCGACGACCTGGCGCTCGCCGTGTCGCCGCGCGCCTCCGGCACCCTGCAAGGCGTCGAACTGCCCGCGGCCGACATCAGGCGGCACATCCTGGCAGCGCGGCGCGTCATCGCGCTGACCGACCCCGCCGGGCAGCCCCTCGACCCCTTCCCCCAGGAGGAGGTCAAGCGGCGGACGCTCAGGACCGACTTCCGGGTCTGTTCCCGAATTGAGGTGCGCGGCGCCCGGATCGTCGTTTACGCCCGTCCCGGGCATTGCCCGCGCTGATCCGGATTCGGCGAGGTTTCGAGTGAGTTCGAATGTCCTTTATCTGGCGATTCCATTTAATGGTGAACCTCCCTTGTGTCTGGATTATTCACCCCTCGCAGGGCGTGGGAGGAGGAAAGGGCCTGGCGGACCGTTGGGGGCCGTGCGAGGATCTCACCGGATCGTCAGGGGGTGGGTGTCGCCGTCTCCTGCGCCTGTATCACGCCGCTCATTGTTGACCACATCAGCGGTTTTCATGGAGTCGGAGAACGGGGGCAATGTGATTCTGATTCGTCTGGACCGGGACGCTCTGATGGGAGTGCGATTTGCGATTTCCCCGCTCGCCCAGATGGGTTTCATGCTCAATTTTGGAATGACGTCTGTCGACGGTGTGCGCCGATCCGATTGGAAAGCCAGGGATATCCCGGCCCGCCGTGAAATGCAATTAGTCAGTGCGCTCCAGTGTGAAGCGGGGTCCCATGTGCCGGGTTTCATGTTCCCGGGCGGGGACGGCACGGCCTCCGCGGAGGCCGAACTCCAGTTGGTGGCCGCGACGCCCAGCAGCGTGGTTGCGCGTCAGATGGGAAGGTTCCTCAAGTCCGCCCGGGCCGACGGGCGTTCGGAGTCGCCCGGCCTGCGGAAGGTCCTGACCGAGCTGGAGCGCGGTGAGCGTTCGTTCGCCCAGCGGATCGCGCTGGAGCTGGGCCATTTCTGGCGGGAGTATCTCGCCCTGCGCTGGTGCGCCGTGCAGTCCCTGATCGAGGGCGACATCCACTACCGTGCCGCCGCCATGGCGCGGCGCGGCCTGGGGGCGGCCCTCGGCTCCCTGCACCCGGCACTCTCGTACCGGTCGGGTGCCCTGCGGATCCAGGACGAACGCACCTGGACGGTGTCCGACGCCAAGGAGGTCGTGCTGCATCCCTCACCGCTGGCGAAGACGTGGATGCTCCGTGACGACCCGTGGGGCGACAACGGCATCCACCTCGCCTACCCGGTGCGGCCCGGCCCCACGGATGACGCCGCGGCGGCCGGGCAGGCGAGGGCGAACCCGCTCGGCAGGGTCATCGGACAGGCCCGGCTGGCCCTGCTGGCGGACCTGGGACGCCCGCGCACGACGACGGAACTCGCCGGGCGCCTGCACATGAGCGCGTCCACCGTGTCGTACCACTTGGTCAGGCTGCACCGGGTGGGGCTGCTGAACCGGACACGGGAGGGCAGCCGGGTGTACTACCGCAGGACGTCGGAGGCCGACCGCCTCGTCGCCAGTCGCGGGCGGCACGGACCCTCCAGGGCGGTCCCTGTTCCTTCCCCGGTCAGGGCGAAGAAGGAGGTTCCCTGGCTGCTCGACGGGCTTCTGACGCACTAGAGGGACCCGGAGCACCGCGGCGCGCCCGTGCCGGCGCCGGCCCCGCCGCGTGGTGTCGAGGCGGCGGCCGGCGGTTCGCCCGTCGCCGCGGCGCGGGGGCGGACCGCGTCCGGCGGGCCCGGTCCGCTAGAGCCGCTGGATGATCGTGCCGGTGGCCAGGCCGCCGCCCGCGCACATGGTCACCAGGGCGAACTCCTTGTCCGTGCGCTCCAGTTCGTGCAGGGCCGTGGTGATCAGGCGGGCGCCCGTGGCCCCCACGGGATGGCCCAGGGCGATCGCGCCGCCGTTGACGTTGACCTTGTCCAGGCTCTGCTCGAAGACCTGGGCCCAGCTCAGCACCACCGACGCGAACGCCTCGTTGATCTCGACCAGGTCGATGTCCCTGAGGGTCATGCCGGCCTTGCCGAGCACGGCCCGGGTCGCGTCGATCGGGCCGTCGAGGTGGAAGTGCGGGTCGGCACCGACCAGGGCCTGGGCGACGATCCGGGCCCGCGGGCGCAGCTTCAGGGCGCGGGCCATCCGCTTCGACGCCCACATGATGGCGGCCGCCCCGTCCGAGATCTGGGACGAGTTGCCCGCGGTGTGGACCGCCGTCGGCATCACCGGCTTCAGGCCGGACAGCGCCTCCATGGACGTGTCGCGCAGGCCCTCGTCCTTGTCGACCAGGCGCCACATGCCCTGCCCGGCGTGCTGCTCCTCCTCCGTAGTCGGCACCTGCACGGCGAAGGTCTCCCGCTTGAAGCGCTCCTCGGCCCAGGCGTACGCCGCCCGCTCCTGTGAGAGCAGCCCGAGCGAGTCGACGTTCTCCCTGGTCAGGCCCCGGTGGCGGGCGATGCGCTCGGCGGCCTCGAACTGGTTCGGCAGATCGACGTTCCACTCGTCGGGGAAGGGCTTGCCCGGCCCGTGCTTGGAACCGGAGCCCAGCGGCACCCGCGACATCGCCTCGATCCCGCAGCTGATCCCGACGTCGATGACCCCGGCGGCGATCATGTTGGCGGTCATGTGCGAGGCCTGCTGCGAGGAGCCGCACTGGCAGTCGACGGTCGTCGCCGCGGTCTCGTAGGGCAGCCCGACGGTCAGCCAGGCCGTACGCGCGGGGTTCATGGACTGCTCGCCGGCGTGGGTCACCGTGCCGCCGACGATCTGCTCGACGCAGTCGGCGGGGATGCCGGTGCGGCCGAGGAGTTCACGGTAGGTCTCGCCCAGGAGATAGGCGGGATGGAGATTGGCCAGCGCGCCACCGCGCTTGCCGATGGGGGTACGTACGGCTTCGACGATCACGGGTTCCGCGGCCATGGGGGCTCGGTCCTCTCCTCGGTCACCCGCGCGGCGCAGGGGCGTCCCGGCCCGGCCCGCCACGCAGAACTAGAACGCGTACCAGTTCTGTGTGCAGTCTGCTGACAGCCTGTCCGCAACCGCAAGGGGGGTGCATGCAATTGGGGTGACCGTGCCCCTTGCGACTTGTAGAACCCGTTACTACCTTCACGGCAGCCGGCTTTTTCTGATGGGCCGTCAGATAGGCGCCGCAAGACATACGTATCCAGGTTCGTACACGGTGGGAGTGAGCCGCCATGCCCTGTCCCGCACTGCCCGACGGGTTCGACCTCACCGACCCCGATCTGCTCCATCACCGGGTGCCGCTCCCGGAGTTCGCCGAGCTGCGCCGGGCGGAACCGGTCCGCTGGATCGAACAGCCGCACGGCATAGCCGGCTTCGCGGACGACGGCTACTGGGCCGTCACCCGGCACGCGGACGTCAAGTTCGTCTCCACGCACCCCGAGCTCTTCTCGTCCTGGCTCAACACGGCGATCATCCGCTTCACCGAGCACATCCCGCGGGACGCGATCGACGCCCAGCGGCTGATCCTGCTGAACATGGACCCGCCCGAGCACACCCGCGTCCGCCAGATCATCCAGCGCGGCTTCACGCCCCGCTCCATCCGCGCCCTGGAGGACCGGCTGCGCGCCCGCGCGCTGGCGATCACCGACGCGGCCCGCGCCCACTTGGGCCCCTTCGACTTCGTCACCGAGGTCGCCTGCGAGCTCCCCCTCCAGGCGATCGCCGAACTGATCGGCATCCCCCAGGACGACCGGGCCAAGATCTTCGACTGGTCCAACAAGATGATCTCGTACGACGACCCGGAGTACGCGATCACCGAGGAGGTGGGCGCCGAGTCGGCCACCGAGCTGATCGCCTACGCGATGAACATGGCCGCCGACCGCAAGCAGTGCCCGGCCAAGGACATCGTCTCCACGCTGGTGGCGGCCGAAAACGAGGGCAACCTGAACTCCGACGAGTTCGGTTTCTTCGTGCTGATGCTCGCGGTGGCCGGCAACGAGACCACCCGCAACGCCATCACCCACGGCATGCACGCCTTCCTCACCCACCCCGAGGCCTGGGACCTCTACAAGCGCGAGCGCCCCTCGACCGCCGCCGAGGAGATCGTCCGCTGGGCCACCCCGGTCAACTCCTTCCAGCGCACCGCCACCCAGGACACCGAGCTGGGCGGCAAGCTGATCCGCAAGGGCGACCGGGTCGGTGTCTTCTACGCCTCGGCCAACCACGACCCCGAGGTCTTCGCCGACCCCGACACCTTCGACATCACCCGCGACCCCAACCCCCACCTCGGCTTCGGCGGCGGCGGCCCGCACTACTGCCTGGGCAAGTCCCTCGCCGTCCTCGAAATCGACCTGATCTTCAACGCGATAGCCGACGCGATGCCGACCCTGCGCCTGGTCAGCGACCCGGACCGGCTGCGCTCGGCGTGGATCAACGGGGTCAAGCACCTCCAGGTCACCACGGCCTGACCCCTCGACCCGGGCCGACGGCTCCCGGCGCCGCCGGCCCGCCCCGAGGGAGGCAGGAGCACCCCCTCCCTACGCCCCGTTCCTGCCTCCCCCGAGACGCCGGTGCCGCACGCTCCCGTCACTCCCGCCCGGACGCCACCACCGCCAGCACCCCGGCGACCACCGCCGCGACGAGCAGCGGGATCCCCAGGTTCTCGTGGAGGACCAGCCAGGCGCCCAGGACCGCGCCGGCGATCAGTGCGAGAACGGCGGCCACCCGGCGCGGGGAGCGCGGCCTGGTGGCATCGCCGAGGTGGGACTCGGAGACCAGGCCGGTCAGGGTCGTCGTCAGGACCGTGGTCGCGGTCAGGTCGGGGATCCCCAGCTTGCGGACGTTCGCGTTGCGCACACCCATCGCGAAGGCGGTCAGCGCGATCAGGGTGTACGTCGTCGCCGTCCCGCCGGGCCGGGCGAAGGCCACCACGGCGGACGCGGCCACCAGGACCGCCTCCGTGGCCAGGGTCACCCGCATCCACCGCCGGCGGGAGCCGCCGCCGAACCGGGCCGCGACCCGGCCGCCCACCGCCGCGCCCAGCAGGAAGGCGGCCAGCGAGGCCGCCGAGTGGGGGACGGAGAAGCCGGGGGCCCCGGCGGCCGCGAAGCCCAGGACCACCACGTTGCCGGTCATGTTCGCGGTGAAGACATGCCCCAGGCCGAGATAGCTGACGGCGTCGATCATGCCGCTCAGCAAGGTCAGGGCCAGCAGTACGAACACCAGCCGCACGCCGCGGGTCTCGGGATCGGGGGTCGGTGTCGCCGTGGGCATCGCTCCTCCGGTGGGGACGCGCCGGACCGGGCGGCTCGCCGGCTCCGGGGTTCGGTGGCCCCGGGGTTCGCCGGCTCCGGAGTTCGGTGGCCCCGGGGATCGGCGGCTCTGGGACATCAGTCCACCACGTCCGGACAAGCGTCGGCACCCTCGCCCGGGAGGAGGGGGGCGAGGGTGCCGAGGTGCAGGGGGGAGCGGGTCGGCCGGCTCAGTACCAGCCGTTGGCCTGCCAGAAGCTCCACGCGGCCGTCGGGCTGCCGTAGCGGGAGTTCATGTAGTCCAGACCCCACTTGATCTGGGTGGCCGGGTTGGACTTCCAGTCGGACCCGGCGGACGCCATCTTCGAGCCCGGCAGGGCCTGGACCAGGCCGTAGGCGCCGGAGGAGCTGTTGGTGGCGCTGGGGTTCCAGCCGCTCTCATGCGAGACGATCTTGCTGAACGCGTTGAACTGCGCGGCGTCCGGGATCATCTTGTGCGCGATCGCCTGAGCGGAGGAGGCCGAGCCGGTGGCGGCCTGGGCGGGCGCCGCGCTCAGCGCCATACCGGCGGTGGCGGCGGCCACGGCGGCGGCGGTGAGGACCTTCTTCGGGGAGGCGATGCGGCGGATGATGGACACGGACACGGAGAACCTCGTTCGTCGGGGACAGGGGGTCGCCGTGCTCCGGAACCCCCCGTAGGCGGTGGCCGTGTGCGTCGGCTCCGTGGCCCGCTGGGGGCCGGTGGTGCCTGGCGACGTCGTCCAGACAAGCAGGCCGGAAAGACGTCCGCAATCACCCCTTTTACTAGTTGTGGTCGCATAGGCGGTGATGGCCCGTTGTGTGGCGTGGCTCTCAATGTGCAGGTCAGGGGCCCTGTCGAATCGGACATTTGGGAAAAGTCTGACTACTACCCGGTGCCGTAGGTGACGTGCGTCATGTGGGGTGCTTCACCGGTCGCGTCACCGGATGCGTACGACGCCTCACGCCCCGGGGCCGTCGAATGTGACCGCGGTCTCGAAAGCGGCCCTCCTGGTCGCCCGGCGCAGCGCCCGCAGCAGAGCCGGCCCGAGAACGAGGGTGAGGACGACCGTGCACAGGGCCCGGCCCAGGTTCCAGCCCATGGCGGTGGCCAGGCTGTAGGCGAGGAACCGGGCCAGATTGGCGGCGGGTCCGGCGTGCGGGTCGAAGGCGATGTTCGAGGCGGTGCCGGCCAGCAGCGGCCAGCCGGCCAGGTCCACGACCATGCCGTAGCCGAACGCGGCCAGGAAGCCGTAGCCCGCCAGCAGTGCCAGCTCACCGCGCCCGCGCAGCCGCCCGGCTCCCGGCAGCAGCCCGGCGCCCATCGTGAACCAGCCCATCGCCAGCATCTGGAACGGCAGCCAGGGCCCCACCCCGCCGGTGAGCAGCGCCGACGCGAACATGGTGAGCGAGCCGAGGGTGAACCCGAAGCCCGGCCCCAGCACCCGCCCGCTCAGCACCATCAGGAAGAACATCGGCTCGATCCCGGCGGTGCCCGCACCGATCGGCCGCAGCGCCGCACCGGTGGCGGCCAGCACCCCGAGCATGGCGACCGCCTTCGGACCGAGCCCCGACTCGGAGATCGTCGCCCCGAGCACGGCGACCAGCAGGAGCAGCAGGCCCGCGAAGAGCCAGGGCGCGTCCTGGGCGTGCGAGGTGAGCCGGGAGGACGGCGGGGCGAGGAAGGGCCAGCCGACCGCGACCACGCCGACGGCACTGACGAGGAGGAGGGCGGCCAGCGAGCGGGGGCCGAGCCGCACCGGGCCGGTCATGCCAGTGCCTCCCGCACCTGGGCCACGGTCAGCCACCGCTGCGGCGCGAGGACCTTCGTGACCTGCGGGGCGAAGGACGGCGAGGACACGACGATGTCGTCCGTCGGCCCGTCCGCGATCACCTCGCCCTCCGCGAGCAGCACGACCCGGTGCGCGACCTCGGCGGCCAGCTCCACGTCGTGCGTGGCCAGCACGATCGCGTGCCCGTCGGCGGCGAGCCCGCGCAGCACGCCGACCAGCCGGGCCTTCGCCGCGTAGTCCAGGCCCCGGGTCGGCTCGTCCAGCAGGAGCAGCGGCGGCCGGGCGGTCAGCACCACGGCCAGCGCCAGCGCCAGCCGCTGCCCCTCGGAGAGATCGCGGGGATGGGTGCCGTCGGCGACCCCGGGGAGCAGCCCGGACACCAGCTCACGGCAGGTCCCCGGCGCCGCTCCGGCATCCCGGTCGGCGGCCGCGCACTCGGCGCCGACCGTGTCGGCGTACAGCAGGTCACGAGGTTCCTGGGGGACCAGACCGACCAGGCGCAGGAGGTCACGCGGGCGGGTGCGATGCGGCACCGCGCCGCCGACCCGGACCGTCCCGGAGCCCGGTTCCACCAGCCCGACCAGGATGCCCAGCAGCGTGGACTTCCCGGCGCCGTTACGGCCCATGAGGGCGACGGTCTCGCCGGACGCGACGGTGAGATCGACACCGCACAGCGCGTCCACCCGGTCCCGGCGGACGGCGAGGGAGCGGACCTCGGCGAGGGGAGGGGCGGGGGCCGCTGGGCCGGCCGGGGCGGCGGACCGCTGGGTTCCGGGCCGCCAGGCGCGGGGACCGCCGGGGGCGGCGGGCCACCGTCGACGCGGTGCCCACCCGGTGCGGGGAGCCGTGGCGGGTGCGGCGCCGGGCTCCTGGGCTTCGGCCCGCCCCGAGCGGGGAGCGGTGGCGGTGGGAGCGGGAGCCGCGGGGGCGGCGGGCATCCGATGGGCCGGCGTCCGCCCGGAGAGCAGCTCCCGCAGCCCGCCCGCCCGGCGCCGGGCGTCCCGCACGGTCATCGGCAGCGGCGACCACCCGGCCAGCCGCCCCAGCTCCACCACCGGCGGACACACCGGCGACACGGCCATCACCTCGGCGGGAGTGCCGCACACCGGCGCGGCCCCCGGCTCCGGGAGCAGCACGACCCGGTCGGCGTACTGCACCACCCGCTCCAGCCGGTGCTCGGCCAGGAACACCGTGGTCCCCAGGTCGTGCACCAGCCGCTGGAGCACGGCCAGCACCTCCTCGGCGGCGGCCGGGTCGAGCGCGGAGGTCGGCTCGTCGAGGACCAGGACCTCCGGATGCGGGGTGAGCACCGACCCGATCGCGACCCGCTGCCGCTGCCCGCCCGAGAGCGTGCCGATCGCCCGGTCCCGCAGCCCGTCGAGCCCCAGCAGATCGAGGGTCTCCTCCACCCGCCGCCGCATCACGGCCGGGGCGATCCCCAAACACTCCATCCCGTAGGCGAGTTCGTCCTCCACCGTGCCGGTCACGAAGTGTGCGAGCGGATCCTGGCCCACCGTGCCGACGACATCGGCGAGTTCACGCGGCTTGTGCGTCCGGGTGTCCCGCCCCGCGACGGTGACCCGGCCGCGCAACGTACCGCCGGTGAAGTGCGGCACCAGCCCGCTGACGGAGTTCAGGATCGTCGACTTGCCGGTACCGGACGGGCCCACCAGCAGGACGAGTTCACCTTCCGGCACCTCGAAGTCGACGCCCCGGACGGCCGGCCGGGCCGCACCCTCGTACGTCACGGAGACGTCCTCGAAACGGATCACGACGGCTCCTTCGGCACGACGAGGGCGGGCAGCAGCCCGAGCAGCACGGCAGCCGCGGGCCACAGCGGAAGCGTGGGGGCGACCAGCGGTACCACCCCGGGATGCAGGGCGTCCGGATCCCGCACCGCGGCGAGCGCCAGCAGCCCGGCGACGGCGGCGCCCGACCCGGACACCAGCCAGGCCCGCGCGTCCCACGCGTCCGGCCGGTAGCGGGTGCGCAGCGAACGGCGGCCACCGAGCCGCAGCCCCGCCAGCGCGGCGACCACCCCGGCCGGCAGCAGGGGCAGCGCGTAACCGCCGCCCTCGGCGGTGAGCAGCCCGTACGTTCCCGCGCACACCCCGAGCAGCCCGCCGAGGGTCAGCGCGCCCGTCGTACGACGGACCCGGTCCGGTACGTCGGCGCTGCGGCCGTAACCGCGCGCGTCCATCGCGGCGGCGAGGGCGACCGAGCGCTCCAACGCGCCCTCCAGGACCGGCAGCCCGACCTGGAGCAGACCCCGGACGCCGGAGTCGGGGCGGCCGCGCAGCCGGCGGGCGGCACGCAGCCGCTGCACGTCGGCGATCAGGTTCGGCGCGAAGGTCAGGGCGACGACCACGGCCACGCCCAGCTCGTACAGGGCGCCGGGCAGCGACTTCAGGAGACGGGCCGGATCGGCGAGCGCGTTCGCGGCGCCGACGCAGATCAGCAGGGTGGCGATCCGGAGGCCGTCGTAGAGGGCGAAGGCCAGTGCCTCGGCGGTGACCCGGCCACCGAGCCGGATGCCCTGCGCCCAGTGGGGGAGCGGCACCTCGGGGAGGGTGACGAGGGTGTGCGAGCCGGGGATGGGGGAGCCGAGGAGGACGGTGAAGGCGAGGCGGACGAGCAGGACGGCCAGGGCGAGCCTGGCGAAGGCGGAGTAGGAACGGGACCCCTGCGTCCGGCTCCGGCAGGCGGCCACGACGTAGCCGGTGACCGCGACGAGAAGGGCGAGGAGGAGGGGGTTGGCGGTCCGCGAGGCGGCGACCCCGAGGCAGAGCGCCCAGAGCCACCAGGCACCGGGGTGTACGGGGGAGCGGCGCCGGCGCCGGGGGCCGGGGAGTTCCGCCGGCCCGCGCGTGCGGGGTGCCTCCCCCACTCCCGGCTTCGATCGAGCGGGAGGATCCCCGTCGCCCACCCTCCCCCGCTCTCGGCTCCGTTCGAGCGGGGTGCCACCCGCCGTCCCGGCGGCACGACCGCCCGCGGCTGTGCGAGTCACGGCTGGGCAGCGCCCCTTCAGGGGCGCGGGGCTGTATCGATCTGCGGCTCCGCCACGGGGCGGGACCAGCCCCCACACGCCCGCACTGTGAGGATCACCCATTCTTCCGCCGCCGCGCCTGCCAGAACGCTCCCGCGGCCACCACCACGACCACCCCCACCCCGGCCGGCAACCCCACCGACGGCCCACCGCCCGACGTACCCCCCGCCGCCACCTTCTCCCCGCACCCCTTCTCCGGATAGCCCCCGATCGCACACAACAACGCGTTCGCGTCGTACCGCAACGGCTTCGCCACCGCGGCCAGTGCCTCCGCCGCCGTCGCGTCGTCCGGCACCACCGCGCACGCGGTCCGCCGCACCGGCGGCCGCTGCGCGGACGGCGCGTCCGCCGTCGTACCGAAGTCGATGACCAGCCCCACCCGCTTCTTTCCCCGGACGGCGGCCGTGTCGGCGCAGATCGTCCCGAAGTCCGCCGTCCCGCGTGGCTGCGACGCGTCCCCCGAGTCCTCGCTCACCGCGAACCGGAACCCCTCGACCGCGCCGTCGTCCGGCTGCGCCGTGGCGGGGCCCTGCGTGGCGTACGTCCACCGCGAGCCGTCCCGCTCCCAGAAGGACCAGTAGCGGTAACCGGCCGCCTCCGCCGGCGCGGCCGTCGCCAGCAAGGCCAGCGCGGCCACGAACAGCAGCACCGCACGGCGGACGCCGGTCACGGCTGTCGCTGCTTCCGGCGCCCGCTGAACAGGAAGCCGATGCCGATGCCGGCGACGAGCCCGGTACCGACGATCCACCAGACGCTGGTGCCCGACGACTTCTTCTCCTGCTTCTCCTCGGTGTGCTCGGCCGCGGCCTCGGGGGCCGGGCCCGTTGCGTTGAGCGCCGTCACCAGGTTCGTACCGCCGAAGTCACGCGGATCGGCGCCCATCGCGTGCGCCGCGAAGATCAGCTCGGCGTAGGCCGCGGGTCCGCTCTGCTTCGCCCACGGCACGGCGTGGGCCTCCAGCCAGGCGTACGGCTTGCGCGCCGGCTTGGTCCAGCCCTGCGCGGCCATGGCCACGACCGCGTCGGCGGTGTTGCCGTAGTCCGGCTGGGGCTTGGCGCCGGCGAGCGTGGAGACCAGGTGCCCCTGATCGTGCGTGGCGTCCGCCAGATACGCGGCGCCGTTGCGGGCCACGTCCGCCGGTGTCAGCGCCTTGTCGGAGTTGGCGCAGACATACCCCTCCGCCGGGGCCTTCCCGGCCGGCGCCGCGAACCCCTTGCCGAGGACACCGAGCACCCCGGCGGCCGTCGCGTCCGCGTTGGCCGCCAGCTTCCCCTTCTTGTCCGGCTGGTAGGCGAGGCCGCCGCCGCCCGCCTCGTCGCAGGGGATGGACCACTTGGCGAGGAGGCCGTCCGCCGCCACGGCCGGGCTCTCGCCGGCCGCGGCGAGCGCGCCGATCACCACGCCGGTGGAGTTGGTGTCGCTGGGCGAGCCGGGGGTGTAACCCCAGCCGCCGTCCTTGTTCCGCTGCGCCTTCAGCCAGGTCACCGCCTTGCCGACGGCGTCGTCGTGCCCGCCGACCGCCGTCAGCGCCTGTACGGCGGCGGCCGTGCTGTTCGTGTCGACCGTCACCTTGGCGTCGCAGGCCGCGGTCGGCTCGGCACGGAACATCGCGTACGAGCCGTTCGCGCACTGCTGCCCGGCCAGCCAGTCCACCGCCTTCACGGCCGGGGTCACGCCCACCGTGTGCTGGGCGAGCAGGGCGAGCGACTGGCGCCAGACGCCGTCGTACTTGGGGTCCGTGCTGCCGAACAGCCCCGACGGGAGCACCGTCGAAGCGGACGGGGACGGGTCGTCGGCGGCCGTCGCGGTCATGGCGGGCGTGGCGGCGCCGATGACGGCGGTGGCGGCCAGCACCGCGGCGCTGCGGCGGAGGACGGTCATGATCGGCGGGTGCCTCTCCCTGCGGGGGAGCCGGGCGGCACGGGGCACCCCCGGCGGCTCGGCTCCGTGAAACTCGACGGTGCCGTGCGCCGGCGGGTGCCGACGCACATGAGCCGATCAACGTCCCGCGCGGGGCGGTCCGGTTCACCGTCGGTGCGACGGCTCACGGACAGGGGTGTCCCCGGTTCGGGCGAAGCCGAGAACCAGGGAAGGGACAGCGCCGGGTTTGCACCGGCTTTCCCCCGTACGGGTGATGACGACCCGGCTACTTTACCGGCCGCCGAAGCGAAGCTGAGGGGCGGCTGTGGGTCGCGGCCGACCTGGTGATGGAGCGGCCGTCCGGGCGGACCGCCGACCGGGCGCGAAGGCCGCCGACCGGCTGCGAAGGCCGTTGACCGGCCGCGAAGGCCGCCCGAAGGCTGCCGACCGGACACGGCGACCGCCGACCGGCCGCGAAGGCCGCCCGAAGGCTGCCGACCGGACACGGCGACCGCCGACCGGCCGCGAAGGCCGCTCGAAGGCCGTCGACCGGACAGGGCGACCGCCGACCCGCCACGACGGCGCCGCGGCCGGCTGGCGGCCGCACGGCGCGGCGCGTGCGGTGAAGCGTTCAGGCCGCTGTCACGATCGGGGCGATGCCCGCGGACAGGTGGCGGCCCATCCGGCGCAGGGCGTCGTCGCAGCCGGCGGGATCCTCGCCGACGGCCACCCAGAGCGCCAGCCGGTCGTCGGCGGTCGCGTGCGGCCCGGCGGTGACCTGCCGGCCGGCGTCCTGGGTGAGGATCATGCGGTCGGCGCCGGGCTCCTGGGCCGCGTCGGGGGAGAGGACCAGGTGGTCGAGGCGGCCGGTGGCGGCCGGGTACGCGAACCGGATCGCGGCCGCCCGCTGCCGGGTGGGCGTGGTGTCCGGCACCTCGCCGGTGGCCAGCGCGGCGGCGGCCTGCGCGAGGTCCACGCCGGTGGCCCGTCTGACGAGGAGCGGGATCAGGTCGCCCGGCAGGCACGGGGTGACGTCGGTGACCCGGGGGCCACGGTCGGTGAGCCGCATCCCGATGTGCAGCACACCCCGGGTGAGGCCGAGGGCGTGTACGGCGCGGTCGACGGCCAGGCGCAGGAAACGGTTGTGCAGCAGGCCGTCGTGGGCGTGCACGGTGTGCCGGAGCGGCTGCCGGGCGGGCGCCGGGCCCAGGGTCGTACGGGTGATGGCGACGATGCGGATCTCTCCGTCCAGGACGACGGTCTCGGCACTGACCCTGGGCGTGCCCGGGTCGTCGACGGGGGCCGTGCCGGCGACGAGCGAGGCCCGCAGCGCGGCCGGGTCGGCGCAGGCGGCGACCGCGGCGAGGGAGGGGCCGGGGAGCCCCAGCTGCCCGGCGATCCTGGCGGCGGCGACCGTGTACTCGGCCGAGTGGGCCAGCACCCCGCGGACCCGGTGCCGGGCCGCGAACCGCACCACCGCCGACGCCGTCGCCCCGTCCTTGCCGGGGTCCGCCGCCAGCTGACCGGCCAGGCAGGGGCGGGCCCAGGCGGGCGGCGCGGCGTCCACCAGCACCACGGGGCGGGCCGCGGCGACGCGCGTCAGCACGAACTCGTCGTACGCGCGCCGACGGCCGGCGCCGAGGAGCAGGACGGGCTGCGACATCGGTGCGCCTCACCTTCCGGGAGGAGGCGGGCGGCTGGTCGCCCCGGATGCCGCTCCCCCATAGGCGGCACCCGGGACGGGTCGGTTCGACCCTGGCCAAGTGACGTGATCCTTTCCCGATCCTTGCCTGGCGAACCGTCATATGTCAACGATTGCTGCCAAATTCCGCAGTGGCCCTTGTCATGTCTGGTGAGCGGGAGGGGGAATTCGATAACCTCGCGTCTGTTCGGCCGATCGATCACTCGGGGGGCCGAACGGTCAACGACGTTTTTCCAGGGGGACCTTGGTGAGTGACGCCCATGCCCCGCTGACCGGCGTACTGGCACGGCTCGGGGAACTGACCGGACGGCCGGGGCGGCTGTCCGAGGTACTGGACGTGGCCGACCTGTCGTACCGCACCGGGATCCCCGTCGGGACCGTCGCCGAACTGCTCGCCGACGGGGCCGCGCCCGAGGCGGGGCTCGCCGAACGGGTGCGGCAGCGGCTGGACTTCATCCGCGAGAACCGGCGCCGGCCCGACGGCAAGCGGTACTCGCTGGGCGAGCTCGCGGCGATCGCCGGCACCAGCAGGCAGTGGCTGAGCGAGTGGCGCAAGAGCGGCATGCCGGGCCTCGAACACACCGACCGGCTGCGGCGGTTCTTCGGACTGCCGCCCGGTTTCTTCACCGCCGACGAACCCGAGGCGCTCTACGAGGCGCTCCAGCCGGTACTGCAGGGGCTGGAGGCACAGGCCGACCCGCTGTCCCGGCTGCGCGAGAGCGGCCTGGTCCGGCTGGCCGCCCGCGCACCGCAGATGAACGCGCGCCAACTCGCCACCCTCGCCGACCTGGCGGAGATGCTCATCACGTCCGAGAGCGCCGCCGCCAACTAGGCCTTGAGCGGGGCCGTGTCACGACCAGTGCCGTCTCCCTGGGGACCTGCGAAAAGGCACGGCCGATTGCGACGTCGGTAGCGCGAGGAGCTGCGCTCCGGTATCGAGGTGACGGCGGTGGTGAACGCGGGCGCGAAGCCGCCGTCGCGCGGAACACCGGAATCGACGTGCTGCCGAAGGGCTCAAGCACGAGTACCCGCATATGGCCTGGCGGGCCGGGCCATCGCCGCTGACAGGGCTTCAGTACTCTTCAGCGCATCGCGGGAGGGGACGCTGGTGGACCGTTTGCGCATTGCGTTCGGGCTTGTCGTCGTGATCACGGGCACTGCGTGGTTGCTCGATGGCGGTTCGGCTCACGGTGGCCGGAAGGACATTGAGCAGGCTGAAGCGTGAGCCGCCGAGGGCTTTGGTACTTGCGGAGACCAGTCCCTTGAGCATGTTCAGGACTTCCTCGAGGTGCCGAACTTCACCAGGAGTTGCAGCTCGCACTGTGGACACGGCTGCCCGGGATTCACAGCTGCCGCCGCGATGGCGAAGTTGGGGAAGTGGAGGGATGCGACGCAACCGATACAGATGAAGACATCGAGGTTCGTCTCACCCATGAGCGTCCCGAGTTGTCCGACCTCCTCTGCTTGTCGGTACACCGCGGAGTCCATCGGCCGGGCGCAGCACATCTGTGTCGCGTTCGACGAGACCGTGCGGACGCGGTCCGTGCCCGCGTCACACAGGGGGTCGGAGCACACGAAGACCCACGCTCCGTTCTGCAGTTGGCCTGCCGAGCCAAAGACTGACTCCGATTGCACGAGGAGCAGTCGCTGCAGTGCCAGCAGCCGTACCCACAATCCCGGAAACCAGTACCCGCTCAGCACACGTGCCACAGCGCCCTCCCCGAAAGCGGTGCCCTGAGTATGGCGTCCGGCCCGCTGCGCGGACCAGATATCCGTCAACTGGTGCCGGGGCAGCTGTACATCGCTGCCAGGCCGAGTCGGCATGCCTCCTTTGGGCGCCGGTGAGCGCGTGGTGTCGAGACCGCCGCGATCGCCGAGGGGCGTCGTTCAGCCCCCGAAGGGCAGGACAAGGGAGCGGGCGGCCAGCAGCCATCGCCCGCTGACGCGGCGGAACGTGTCCTCGTAGTGTCCGACCTGGGCAGGCGGCCCGGCCGGAACCATGCCCCCCTCGTAGCCGTCGACGCGATACGTCTGGAAGTACGACGTCGCGGTTGCCGTCTTTGGACCGCTCACCGTGACCAGGATGTTGGACATGACCCGGCGGGAGAGCCGATCCGCCGGCCGGGACCCGAAGTAGGCGGCCAGCGCATCCCGACCTTCCACCCGCCGTCCGTCTCCCGGCGGCGGCCATTCCCACCGCCCGTCCTCCGTGAACAACTCGGCGACTGAGGACGGCTCGCCGAGATCGAGCCGACGGACGAAGTCGATGACGAGACGCTCACAGGCACGTTCGGCGAGGAGCCGCTCCAAGGAGTCCACGGGAGTTGTCACCGCACCGCCACGTACGTGACCGGCTCGCTCCCCGCCACCGGCTCCACGAGCCCCAGTTTCACCAGGCGCCGCAGATGGGCCTCCGCCTCCGAGACGGCGATGTTCCGCGATCCGTAGGGGATCTGGTCCCAGGGTCGGTTCCACTCCATGCGTACGGCCAACTCCCATAGGGTCAGAGGTTGTTGGAGAAGTATACGGAGGGCCGTGAGGCGTTCCTCGTGGTGGTTCAGGAGTTCCCGTACCCGTGCCGGCGCGTCGGGGAAGGTGTACTGGTGGGCCGGGAGGACCTCGGCGGGGGCGAGGCGGGCGATGCGTTCCAGGGAGTCGAGGTAGTCGCCGAGGGGGTCGGTGACCGTGGTGTCGTCGGGGTCCTCGTACAGGCCGATGTGCGGCGTGATCTCCGGGAGCAGATGGTCACCGGAGAACAGGCGGCCATGTCCCGGCAGTTGGGCTGGATGCTCCTCCTCCAGATGCAGACAGACATGGCCCGGCGTGTGCCCCGGCGTCCAGACGCCCCGCAGCCGGCGTCCAGGCAGGTCGAGGAGTTCGCCGGGAAGGATCTCGCGATCGGGAAGGGCAGGGGACAGGCCCGGCGGAGAGTTGCGCCTACGGGGGCCGCCCCGCAGCGGCGCCACGTGTTCCTCGGGCGCACCGGCGGCCGTCAGCTTCGCCGCCATGTAGGTGAACCACCGCTCGGGCCGGGTCTCCCGGGCCCGCCGCACGATGGCCGCGTCGGCGGCGTGCATGGCGATCCAGGCACCCGAGGCCTCCCGCACCCGCCCCGACAGCCCGTGATGGTCGGGGTGATGGTGCGTGATGACGACCCCGTGCACCTCACCGACCCCTGTACCGCACACCTCCAGGCCCGCCACCAGCACGTCCCACGATCCGGGATCGTCCCACCCGGTGTCGACGAGGACCGGCCCGCGGTCGGTTTCCACGACGTACACCAGCGTGTGGCCCAGGGGATTGTCCGGAATGGGTACGGCGACGGACCGCACACCGCCACCGTGGTCCCGCACGCCCGCCGCCGACCGCGCCGCCGCCGTCTCGTCCGGCCGGCCCTGTTCGTCCTGACTGCCTGTCATCCCGTCGCCCTCCGCCCCCGCACCGCCCACGGCCATCGCTCACCGCAAGTAGAACTGATCGGGCGTCAGATAGTCCATGACGGAGCTCACTTGCCGCTGTTCCGCGATCCGGCTCGCGAGCCCCACCGGGTCAGCTGTTCGGAGGAGGAGAGAGGTAGGGGAAGTAGTCCAGGAGCGGCCCAGGTTCGAGGCCCGAGGAGAAGTCCTGGTTCACGATCATCTTGATGATGTCGGACGCGATGTCCTCGCTCACGCCCTTGCCGTTGCGCATGTCGCACCAGGGGTCCCAGTGGGCGACGGTGCCGGGTGTGAACGTGATGACGTTGGGGAGCAGCAGGTCCGCCGCCCACGCACCGTAAGCCCGTGCGGTGGGGAAGGCGTGGGGAGCCTTGCCGTACGTTCCGCCGGCCTCGGTGCTGGCGCTGGACGCGGCGATCGTGCTTCGCACTTTGGTGCACTACGGCGCCTTGCATGGAGACGTCGCTGGCTTGAGGGCGGCCCTGGCGGATGGGGCGGATCCAGGCCTTGCGGACAAGACGGGGATGACGCCGCTGCATTTTGCCGCGCAGTCCCAGGCTGCGCCGGCCGCAGAGATCCTCCTGGCGGCGGTTGCGCCCGTGGACGTCGGCGACAGCAACGGCAACACCGCTTTGTTCTACGCGGTGTTCAACTACCGAGGTGACCGGCAACGCTCCAGGTACTGCTGGAAGCCGGAGCCGATCCCGAGCAGCAGAACGCGAAGGGCGTGAGCCCGCGCGGTCTTGCCGATCTGATCGGCAATTACGACGTGGCCGTTCACGTGCCCGGCGCCGGGCAGAACCGGTAGGCGCTGGTCAGATCTCCTGCCTCTCATGCGGCTGCTGGACGTGGTTCGTAGAAGGTGCCGTCGCGGAGCATGGCGAAGAGGACGTCGGCTCGTCGTCGGGCGAGACAGAGGAGGGCTTGAGTGTGGTGCTTGCCCTGGCTGATCTTCTTGTCGTAGTAGCCCCGGGAGACCGGGTCGGCGAGGGTCGCGAACGCGGACAGGAAGAAGGCCCGTTTGAGCTGCTTGTTTCCCCGTCGGGATGGTTGCTCACCGCGGATCGAGGAGCCCGAACTGCGGGTCGCCGGGGCGAGCCCGGCATAGGCGGCGAGGTGGGCGGCGGACGGGAACAAACTGCCGTCGCCGACGTCGATGAGGATCCTGGCTCCGGTCCTGACGCCGATCCCCGGCATGACGTTAGGACCTTGGAAAGAGGGTGGCTTTCCAGCTGTTCCTCGATCCTGGTGGCGAGGAGTTTGCGCTGGTCGAGGACAGCGGTCAGCGAGGTAGCCAGGCTGGGGACGATCAGTGCGGCCGCGTCTGTGCCCGGGACGACGACGGTCTGTTCGTCCAGTGCGGCGAAGATGTCCTCGACCAGCCGCTCGGCCATCCGCGGTGCCTTCGGTCGTATCACCGTGATCAGCCGTCGGCGTCCGGCCTTGCGGATCTGGGCTGGGGACCCGAACCGTTCCAGGAGTATCAGGACGGCCGGGCGCCCCATTGCGGGGCCACCAAAACGGTAATGGGGGGCGATGGCGGCCCACGGACTGCCCACGCGGCGTGACGGCACTCCCCGCCAGCGGGAAAACCGCTGGTGGGAACCTAGTTGGTCCCTGCCCTGGCTTAGTTCAACTAGAACTGGTATCAGTTCTGAAACATCGTCAGGAAGGGTGGCGGGGCGTCATGACCGAGTTCCTGGAACACGGACAGCTGTTCATCGGCGGGGAGTTGACCGACCCTCTGGGCAAGGACGTCATCGAGGTGGTCTCGCCGCACACCGAGGAGGTCTTCGGGCGGGTGCCGCATGCCTCGCGGGAGGATGTGGACCGGGCGGTCGGGGTCGCGCGGCGGGCCTTCGACGAGGGGCCCTGGCCGCGGATGAGCCTTGCGGAGCGGGTCGAGGTCGTCACCCGGATCAAGGACGCGATCGCCGTACGGCACGAGGAGATCGCGCGGGTGATCTCCTCCGAGAACGGTTCGCCGTACTCGTGGAGCGTGCTCGCGCAGGCGCTCGGCGCGATGATGGTGTGGGACTCGGCGATCAAGGTGGCACGCGACTTCACGTACGAGGAGACGCGCGACGGGGTCCTGGGGAGGATCCTGGTGCGGCGGGAGCCGGTCGGGGTCGTGGCGGCCGTCGTGCCCTGGAACGTGCCGCAGTTCGTGGCCGCCGCCAAGCTCGCCCCCGCGCTGCTCACCGGCTGCACGGTGGTGCTCAAGCCGTCCCCGGAGTCGCCGCTGGACGCCTACATACTCGGTGAGATCACCAAGGAGGCCGGGCTGCCGGACGGCGTCCTGTCCATCCTCCCGGCGGACCGCGAGGTGAGTGAGTACCTGGTCGCGCACCCGGGCGTCGACAAGGTCTCCTTCACTGGCTCGGTCGCGGCCGGCAAGCGGGTGATGGAGGTCGCCGCACGGAACCTCACCCGCGTGACGCTGGAGCTGGGCGGCAAGTCGGCCGCGGTCGTGCTGCCGGACGCCGACGTGGCGGCCTCCGTCGCCGGGATCGTCCCCGCGGCCTGGATGAACAACGGCCAGGCGTGCGTCGCGCAGACCCGCATCCTCGTCCCGCGCTCCCGCTACGACGAGTTCGCCGACGCCCTCGCGGCCGCGGCGAGCGCCCTGAAGGTCGGCGACCCGCTGGACCCGGCCACCCAGGTGGGCCCCCTCGTCGCCCGCCGCCAGCAGCGACGGAATCTGGACTACATCCGGATCGGCCAGGAGGAAGGCGCGAAGATCCTCACGGGCGGCGGCCGTCCGGCGGGCCTGGAGAAGGGCTGGTACGTCGAGCCCACCCTCTTCGGCGACGTCGACAACTCCATGCGGATCGCCCGCGAGGAGATCTTCGGTCCGGTGATCTGCCTCCTCCCCTACGGCGACGAGTCCGAGGCCCTGAAGATCGCGAACGACTCGGAGTACGGGCTGAGCGGCAGCGTGTGGACGGCGGACGTGGAGCACGGCATCGAGGTCGCGCGTCAGGTCCGTACCGGCACCTACTCCGTCAACACCTTCAGCCTGGACATGCTCGGGCCGTTCGGCGGCTACAAGAACTCCGGTCTGGGGCGGGAGTTCGGGCCCGAGGGCTACAGCGAGTTCCTGGAACACAAGATGATCCACCTCCCGGCCGGCTGGGAGGGGTGAGAGGCCGCCATGGGTGACCGCTGGCACGTCGAGGTCGACCGTTCGATCTGTATCGGCTCGGCCCAGTGCGTCAACCGCGCCACCGGGGCCTTCCGCCTCGACTCCGCCATGCAGTCCCACCCGGTGGACCCGGAGACGGACGCCAACGGCAGGATCCTCGACGCGGCCGAGAACTGCCCGGTGGAGGCGATCACGATCACCCTGCTGGGCAGCGGGGAACCCGTCTTCCCGCCCGAGGATTGACATGCTCCTCGCCCTGAAGGGCGAGGATTCTGGTCTTCTCGATCGTTGCTGTGCCGCTACGCGGCACGGGCTTGGGCCGGGAATCCGTGGCTTCCTGTTTCTTCGCGCTGTGCCGGGATTGCTCCTGGTCTTACCGGCGCTCCGCAGGCCGATACCACCAGTCCGGCGGCCTGTTTGACGTTGATTGCGGCGTCGTGGTCCCGGTCGTGGACGGTGCCGCAGGCGGTGCAGGTCCATTCCCGGATGTTCAGGGGTTTGGGCCCGTCCTTGACGCCGCAGGTCGAGCAGGTCTGGGAGGTCGGCTCGAACCGGCCGATCCTGACCAGGGTGCGGCCGTACCGGGCCGCTTTGTATTCCAGCATGCGGACGAACGTCGCACCTGTGCCACCAGAGAGAACACACGAACGAATCATCACCCTGATTCCCCCATCTCCCGCCACCACCACGTCCGGCTCCGCCGGAAGATGCCGCGACGCTCCGCGCCGCGACCATCAGATTCGCTTCACCCCCGGCCTGAAGGCCGGAGCACTGCGAATGAATCCCGGTAGCTTCCGCCTGAGGGCTGGTTCCGGCCCGAGGAACTGGCTTCCGCCCGAGGACTAGCGGGGCTGAAGGGCGGCGAACAGCGCCCTGCCGCGCGTGCCGTCCGGCTGCTGCCAGGCTCCGGTGACATGCCCGGCCGCGTCGGCGGGCGGCAGCGAGCCGGGGGTCAGTACGCGCCGCAGCCGCAGGACCAGGCCGTCGTCCGCAACGGCGAACTCGGTGCTCTCGTCGGTGTCGACGGGGGCGCCGATGCCGGGGAGCGGGCCCGCGCCGGTGTATCCGCGGGCGACCTCCCGGTCCGGGGTGTCGGTGATGCTCTGTGCCTGCGCCGCGGCACGCCCCTCGATCAGGGCGCCCAACTCGGCCGTCAGCACGGGGTCGTGGCAGCCGTCGTAGGTCCAGCGCGTACCGAGCACACCGTGCTCCATGGTGCCGACGAGCGCGTGCTCGGCGCCGTCGAGCGGGGCGGCGCGATAGGTGAGCGGTACGAGATACACGTCCGTGCCCTCGGCGACGACCATGAATTCGATCCCCACCTCGCCCTCCGGGTCGTCGAGCCGGAACCCGCCGGCCTTCACCAACTCCGGTGCGGCGGGGCCGTGGTACCAGGGGCGGCTGGGGAGCCAGCCGGCGAGGAGTTCGACCTTGGTCGGCTTGAGGGGGGTGTGGTGGATGAGTGCCATGGAGGAGATTCTCCGATCAGGCGCGGGGGTCCCGCCAGAGTCTTTTCACCCCCGGCGGCCGATCCGGTGGCCCGGCGCCGGCCCGCCGATGGCCCGGGGCCGGCCCGCCGGTGGCCCGGGGCCGGCCTGCCGACGATCCACGCGGGGGCCCAGCGGGTGTCCCTGGCGGCCCCGGAGGCAGCGGTCCGGCTGCTGCTGGAGCGCTGGGCGGGGGAGACCGCGATCGGGCGGAGCCGGAGCGGGCTGGAGACGGTGGGCCGGCGCCAGAGGCACGGGTCGGCGCCAGAGGCGTGGGCCGACGTCCCGGAAGCGTTCGCGTACGCGCGATATCAGGAAAAGTAGAAAAAATCCACCATTGGGGTGTTCCATTCCTCTCTGCGCGTTCTATGCTGGTATCAGCCTACGAGGCGAGTGAGGGAGTCCGACCGGAGTAGCCGACTCAGGCGTGACGCAGATGCATACGCATCCGCCGGTGCCGACGTCGACGGTCGGGCTGAGAGGTCGAAAGGCAGCGGTTGGGCCGGACGGCGACCCCCAACACCTGATCCGGACCATGCCGGCGAAGGGAACCCGTCTCGTAGGTCTTCGCATGCCCTCCCGTCCCGGTGCCGTGTGCCCTACGGCTTCCCGCCCGGCTCCGTCAGGTCGATCAGCCGGCACACCGTCTCGATGTCGATCTTCACCTGGGCGATGGAGGCGCGGCCCGAGAGCCAGGTGATCAGGGCCGAGTGCCAGGTGTGCTCGATGACGCGGACGGCGGAGAGCTGGGCGGGGGTCGGGTCGGTCAGGCCCATCGCGTCCAGGATGATCGCCGTCGTCTGCCGGGAGACCTGGTCCACCTCGGGGGAGACGCTGCGGTCGGCGAAGGTCAGGGCCCGGACCATCGCGTCGGCCAGGTGCGGCTCGCGCTGAAGTGCCCGGAAGGCCCGCATCAGGGTCTCGGCGACCCGCTCGGACGCCGTCTCGCCCGCCGGAGGCTTCTTGCGCAGCGTGCCGTGCATGTGCTCCAGCTGGTCCTGCATCGTCGCGACCAGCAGATGGACCTTGGACGGGAAGTACCGGTAGAGCGTGCCCAGCGCCACCTGCGAGGACTCGGCCACCTCACGCATCTGCACCGCGTCGAAACCGCCCCGGCTGGCCAGCTGGGCGCTCGCGTGCAGGATCCGGCGGCGCCGGGCCTCCTGCCGCTCGGTGAGCGGCGGGGTGGCCGATCTGGCGCCGATGTCCACCTTGGCTTCCGCAGGCATGGGTCCCGTCCGTGACAGTCGGTGAGGGCAGTGCTCAGGGCGAGTGATCAGACAGCATGGCAGGGGTCGCGTCGTGGCGCGAATCACCTGATCCACTGCTCACTCCGCCCCTACCTGCCGGTAGATTCAGAGCCTCTTGAACGATCAAGTCTGAAACTTGTTCTAGATTAGCGTCCCGGCGTAACCTCGCGGGAAAATGCAGGGAGAAGGGGGCCCAGAGTGACCGCTGAGGCCAGGCGGGCGGGTGCCGACGAGGAACCCGCCGCCGACGGCGAGCGACCGCTCGACATCGCGCTCCTCACCTATAAAGGGAACCCGTTCTGCGGCGGCCAGGGCGTCTACGTACGGCACCTCTCCCGCGAGCTGGCCCGCCTCGGTCACCGTGTCGAGGTGATCGGCTCGCAGCCGTACCCCGTCCTCGACGAGGGCTACCCCCGGCTCAGCCTCACCGAGCTGCCCAGCCTCGATCTGTACCGCTCCCCGGACCCCTTCCGGACGCCCGGGCGGGACGAGTACCGGGACTGGGTCGACGCGCTCGAAGTGGCCACCATGTGGACCGGCGGCTTCCCCGAACCGCTGACCTTCTCGCTCCGCGCCCGCCGCCATCTGCGCGCCCGCGCCGGGGAGTTCGACATCGTCCACGACAACCAGACGCTGGGATACGGCCTGCTGGGGGACGTCGGCGCGCCCCTCGTCACCACCATCCACCACCCCATCACCGTCGACCGGCAGTTGGAGCTGGACGCGGCCGAGGGGCGGAAGCGGCGGTTGTCGGTACGGCGCTGGTACGCCTTCACCCGGATGCAGAAGCGGGTCGCCCGCCGGCTGCCCTCCGTGCTCACCGTCTCCGGCACCTCCCGCCAGGAGATCGTCGACCATCTCGGCGTACGCGAGGACCGCGTCCACGTCGTCCACATCGGCGCCGACACCGACCTCTTCGCGCCGAATCCCGCGGTTCCGCAGGTGCCCGGGCGGATCGTCACCACCTCCAGCGCGGACGTGCCCCTGAAGGGGTTGGTCTTCCTGGTCGAGGCCCTCGCCAAGGTACGGACCGAGCACCCCGCCGCCCACCTCGTCGTCGTCGGCAAGCGGCCCGCCGAGGGGCCCGTCGCACAGGCCATGGAGCGGTACGGCCTCGACGGCGCCGTCGAGTTCGTGAAGGGCATCTCCGACGCCGAACTCGTCGACCTGGTCCGTTCGGCCGAGGTCGCGTGCGTGCCGTCGCTCTACGAGGGTTTCTCGCTGCCCGCCGCCGAGGCCATGGCGACCGGCACCCCGCTGCTCGCCACGACGGGCGGCGCGATTCCCGAGGTCGCCGGACGGGACGGGGAGACCTGCCTGGCCGTGCCGCCGGGCGACGCCGACGCACTGGCCGTCGGCCTGAGCCGCCTCCTCGGCGACCCTCAGCTGCGGGTACGGCTGGGCCGGGCCGGCCGTGAGCGGGTGCTGCGGCACTTCACCTGGGCCCGCGCCGCGGAGGGCACGGTGGCCCGGTACCGCGAGGCGATCGCCGCGTCACCGAAACGAACCGAGACCCGCCCGGCGACTGCGACGGCTGCCCGCCCGGCGGCGACCACGGCTGTCGCCCGCCCGGCGACCACGGCGGTCGTTCGTCCTGGGACCACGGCGGTCGTTCGTCCTGGGACCACGGCGGTCGTTCGTCCTGGGGCCGAGGCTGCTGACCGCCCCGCCACCGCGGCTGCCGACCGCCCCGCCACCGCGGCTGCCGACCGCCCTGCGGCCACGGCGGCCGATGGCCCCGCCACCCCGGCGGCTGGCCGCCCGGCGACCAGGGCCGTCGAACGCCCCGTGGTGTCGGAGGCCCCAGCGGCCGTCTCCCCGGACTTTGTCTCTTCAGAGGTTGTCAATTCCGAAGGCAGGGCTACGTGCTGACCGTCGACTTCTCCAGGTTCCCGCTCGCCCCGGGTGACCGCGTCCTGGACCTCGGCTGCGGGGCCGGACGCCACGCCTTCGAGTGCTACCGGCGCGGCGCCCAGGTCGTGGCCCTCGACCAGAACGCCGAGGAGATCCGCGAGGTCGCCAAGTGGTTCGCGGCGATGGAGGAGGCCGGCGAGGCCCCGGCCGGCGCGACCGCCACCGCCATGGAGGGCGACGCGCTGGCGCTCCCCTTCCCCGACGAGTCCTTCGACGTCGTCATCATCTCCGAGGTCATGGAGCACATCCCCGACGACAAGGGCGTGCTCGCCGAGATGGTGCGCGTGCTCAGGCCCGGCGGGCGGATAGCCGTCACCGTGCCGCGCTACGGCCCCGAGAAGGTCTGCTGGACCCTCTCCGACGCCTACCACGAGGTCGAGGGCGGACACATCCGCATCTACAAGGCCGACGAGCTGGTCGGGAAGATCAAGGAAGCCGGTCTGCGGCCGTACGGCACGCATCACGCGCACGCGCTGCATTCGCCGTACTGGTGGCTGAAGTGCGCGTTCGGCGTCGACAACGACAAGGCGCTGCCGGTACGGGCGTACCACAAGCTGCTCGTCTGGGACATCATGAAGAAGCCGCTGGCCACGCGCGTGGCCGAGCAGGCGCTGAACCCGGTCATGGGCAAGAGCTTCGTCGTCTACGCCACCAAGCCGCACCTGCCCCGGGCCGAGGCCGGGACCGACGCCCCCGCGGACACCGAGGTGGCCGCCAAGTGACCACCCCCCGGACAGAACACCTCGTCCTGCCCGGGGTCCTCACCGCCGAGCAGGCTGCCGCGACCGTCCGCGGCATCCTCGCCGTACAGCGGGAGGACGGCGCGATCCCGTGGTTCCGGGGGCACCACCTGGACCCCTGGGACCACACCGAGGCCGCGATGGCGCTGGACGCGGCCGGGGAGCACACCGCCGCCGAGCGGGCCTACACCTGGCTCGCCGAGCACCAGAACGAGGACGGTTCCTGGTACGCGGCCTACGCCGACGGCGCGTACGACGACGTCACCGACCGCGCCCGCGAGTCCAACTTCGTCGCCTACATCGCCGTGGGAGTCTGGCACCACTACCTCTCCACCGGCGACGACACCTTCCTCGACCGGATGTGGCCCGCCGTCTACGCGGCCGTCGAGTGGGTGCTGCGGTTGCAGCAGCCCGGCGGCGAGATCGGCTGGCGCCGGGAGGACGACGGGACGGCCACCGACGACGCGCTGCTGACCGGGAGTTCGTCGGTCCACCACGCGCTGCGCTGCGCGCTCGCCATCGCCGAGCAGCGGGAAGAGCCGCAGCCGGACTGGGAGTTGGCGGTGGGCGCGCTGCGGCACGCGATACGGCGCCACCCGGAGCGGTTCCTGGACAAGGACCGGTACTCGATGGACTGGTACTACCCGGTGCTGGGCGGGGCGTTGACGGGTGCGGAGGCGGGTGCGCGGATCGAGAAGGACTGGGAGCGGTTCGTCGTACCCGGGTTCGGGGTGCGGTGCGTCGTCCCCAATCCGTGGGTGACGGGCGGGGAGTCGGCCGAACTCGCCCTCGCGCTGTGGGCGGTGGGCGAGTCCGACCGGGCGTTGGAGATCCTGCAGTCCATCCAGCATCTGCGGGACGCGGCGTCGGGGCTGTACTGGACCGGATACGTCTTCGAGGACGACGCGATCTGGCCGCGGGAGCTGACCACGTGGACGGCGGGGTCGCTGTTGCTGGCCGTGGCCGCGCTCGGGGGGCATGACGCCACGTGTGCGGTGTTCGGGGGAGCGCAGCTTCCCAGCGGGCTCGAGGTGGACTGCTGCGCCTGAGGGCCGGGGGCGCGGCGTACGGCGGGTGCGGCGCCGTGGGGGCTGGTCGCGCCCACGCGGCGGAGCCGTATACCGATACAGCCCCGCGCCCCTGCCGGGGCGCGCCCCCGGCGGGCGCTGTTCAGTGGCGGTGCATCCGGTTGGCGATCGCGTGGCCGACGAACAGGTAGACGACCGCCGCGAGGCCGTATCCTGCCACCACCCTCGCCCACGCCTCGTCGAACGTGAACAGGTCGCGTGACCAGCCGGCCAGCCAGCTGGCCGCGTCATGGATGAACTGGACCAGGCTGTTCGCCCGGTTCGCGTCCAGCAGGTACATCAGGATCCACAGGCCCAGGATGAGGGCCATCACATCGGCAACGATCGCCACGACCGTGCCGGCCTGGTTGGGGCCGTTCCGATAAGCAGGGGACATACGGTCCGGGTTGCCGCAGAACGGTCCTTGAAACCTGTACAGGCTTCTCCCCGAGTGGCGAGGTGCGGCCGTCTGGGTGACGCTGCCGGAGGAAGCAATCGCTCGGGGAGGACATCGAGACACACGGGAGGACCCCGTGCCCGTACCGATACGGCGCCTGGTCGTCGCGCTGACCCTCTGCTGCGCACTCGTCGCCGGCGTGACCGCATGCAGCAGCACTCAGAGCAAGTCCACCGACACCGGCATGGCCGCGGCACCCGTGGCCGACACGCCCAGTCCGAGTACGTCCGCCGAGAAACAGAAGTTCGCGAAGACCCGGTTCGTCGCCAACGCGTCACTCGCGGCCGGCGCGACCTACCAGTGGATCGTGAAGCCCTGGAAGGCCGGCAAGTTCAAGAAGGGCGCCCACGGCCGCACCTTCGCCCTGATCAAGGCCGGTCTCGCGGGCACCTTCGCCTACAACCGGCTCCAGGCCGCCAAGCGGAACGCCCAGGGTGACCCGCTGCTGTCCAAGGCCGTCGCGCCGCTCTCGTCGGGCATCGACGCGCTGAAGGACCTGCCGTCCAAGCTCCGCAAGGGCGACGGGAACGCGGCCAGCTCGTTCAACGACGTCATCAACAACGTGAAGGGTGCGGGCAAGAGCGCCGGCGCCCCGGTCACCAACCAGGTGCCTTCGGCGTCTCAACTCACCCACTGAGAAACGCGGTTCGGGAACGGCGCCGGAGTGTCCGAGTGTCGTACGCCCGGTGGGCGGCTCGTCCGCCCGGTGTTCGGCCGGAGTCGACGCTTCTGGCGGAGACTGTTCGAGGCGGTCCCCGATGATCCTGCCCCCGGAGAGGCAGGAGCGCAGGTGTCCGACTCCGGACCCGTCACCGCCGACGAGCCCCGGCTCGGCCTCGGCCGAAGACCCCGGCGCCCTTTCCCGCGCCGGGTCCTGCTCGCCCTTCCGCCGGCCCTCGCCGGCCCGCTCTCTCTGCTGCTGCCCGTGGACGGGCCCCGGCCCCACCAGGGCATCGCCACCGTCGAGGCCGGCGTCTTCGCTGATCTTCCGCTGATCTTTCGCTGACGGGCTAGGAGTTGAGCTCCGCGAGCACCCTCAGGGTGTGCGGGTCGGGTGCCAGCGCCAGCAGATCGGTCACCGGGCCCTTGCGCCACAACTCCAGCCGCTCGGCGATGCGTTCGCGCGGGCCGATCAGCGAGATCTCGTCGGCGAACGCGTCCGGCACCGCCAGCACGGCCTCCTCGCGCCGCCCGGACAGGAACAGTTCCTGGATGCGCCGCGCCTCCTCCTCGTATCCCATGCGTGCCATGAGGTCGGCGTGGAAGTTGCGGGCCGCGTGGCCCATCCCGCCGATGTAGAAGCCGAGCATGGCCTTCACGGGCAGCAGCCCGGCGGCCACGTCGTCGCAGACCTTCACCTGGGCCATGGGGGCGACCAGGAAGCCCTCCGGCAGGTCGGCCACCGCGGGCCCGTACACCTCGGGCCGGCTCGGCGCCCAGTACAGCGGCAGCCACCCGTCGGCGATCCGGGCCGTCTGGGCGACGTTCTTCGGTCCCTCGGCGCCCAGCAGGATCGGCAGATCGGGCCGGAGCGGGTGGGTGATCGGCTTCAGCGGCTTGCCGAGACCGGTGGCGTCAGGACCCCGGTACGGATGGGAGTGGAAGCGCCCTGCCGACTCGACCGGCCCCTCCCGCCGCAGCACCTGCCGTACGACGTCCACGTACTCCCTGGTCGCGGTCAGCGGCGACTTCGGGAACGGGCGGCCGTACCAGCCCTCCACGACCTGCGGCCCGGACAGGCCGAGCCCCAGCATCACCCGTCCCCCGGACAGGTGGTCCAGGGTCAGCGCGTGCATCGCGGTGGTGGTCGGCGAGCGGGCCGCCATCTGGGCAACGGCCGTACCCAGTCTGATGGTTGTCGTCTGTGCGGCGATCCAGGTGAGCGGGGTGAACGCGTCCGAGCCCCAGGACTCCGCCGTCCACACCGAGTGGTACCCGAGCCGCTCCGCCTCCCGCGCCAGCGGCACATGGTCCGGGGAGGGCCCCCGCCCCCAGTATCCGAGCGCCAACCCGAGCCGCATACAAGCCTCCTGACGACACGTCAGACAATCGACGGACGACTGTACGACAACGGCCCCTCGCCCGGAAGGGCGAGGGGCCGAGGTGGTCCTTCGGTGGATCAGCCGCGCTGGATCCCGGAGGTGTCCTGCAGCACGCCACGGCGGCCGTCCTGCGTCTGCGCCACCAGGGCGACACCGCGCTGCTCGACGGCCAAGTACCAGGTGCCAGGGGCCAGTTCGGCGATCGGTGCGGCCGAGCCGTCCTCCGCGAACAGCGGCCGGGCCACCGGGACGGCGAACCAGAACGGCGAGAAGTCGGGTGCCGGGGTGGCCGGCTGCTGCTGCGCGGCGGCCGGGGGCTGCTGCTGGCCGAACGGCTGACCGGGCTGCGGCTGGGCACCGTACGGCTGCTGCGGGGCGGCGGCACCGGGGTAGCCGTAGCCGCCGGAGGGCTGGGCGCCGTAGGGCTGCGGGGCCTGCGGCTTGGGGGCCGGGATCAGGGCCGCCTGGAGGGCCGGCACCAGCGGGGTGGCGATCGCGGCCGCGGCCAGGACCAGCGCCGCGATCAGGCCGAGGATCAGACCGGAACCGGCGCCGATGTCGGCGGTGTTGAGGTCGTCGAACGCGCCCAGCGGGTCGATGGTCGACCAGAACGCGGTCCACAGGGCGAACACGGTGAGACCGACGCCGATCTGGCCCAGGTCGAGACCGACGAACTTCAGCGGCTGCGGCAGCGCGCGGGCGAGGACGATCAGGACCGCGCCGGCGATCCCGCCGACGTACATGCTCATCAC
The DNA here is from genome assembly GCF_040651615.1 of Streptomyces sp. NPDC048417. Lineage (NCBI taxonomy): Bacteria > Bacillati > Actinomycetota > Actinomycetes > Kitasatosporales > Streptomycetaceae > Streptomyces > Streptomyces sp. NPDC048417. The sequence continues at coordinate 68,774 of NZ_JBEZKI010000026.1, forward strand.
CAGGCCGAGGTTGTCCCAGGCGTTCGGGCCGGACTTGTCGAACGTGTTGAGGAACGACGCGATGAAGAGCAACACCGCTGCTCCGATCACCACACCGTCGCCTCTAGTGAGGGAGCGGATATTCACTTCAGGTCCTTCGTAGGTCGTCTCGTCGGCGGAGGAGGCGTCGCGGGGGTGTGCCCCTCGTCGTAGGAATCGTAGGAAGGACACTATCGTCCGAACGATCAGGGTGTCCGCCCGGATCCGCCTGCCGATGCCTACCCGCGCAGGAAACTCACGATTCCCTCAGAGATTCCCTGCGCGGCCTTCTGCCGCCAGGCCCCGCTCGTCAGCAGTGCCGCGTCCTTGCTATCGCGCATGTTGCCGCACTCGATGAACACCTTGGGAACCGTTGACAGATTGAGACCGCCGAGATCCTTACGTACGTCGAGGCCGGTGCCGTTGCCGACGTAGTTGGACGGAGCGCTCCCCGTGACCTTCGCGAAGTCGCTCTCGACGTGCTCGCCGAGGGTGCGCGAGGGGCCGATGATCGGGCGGGTGTCGGCGGTGCCGGAGTGTACGGACGCGGGCAGGATGACATGGAAGCCGCGGTCGCCCTCGGGCGCCCCGTCGGCGTGGATGGAGATGGCCGCGTCGGCGTGCGCGTCGTTCCCGATCTTCGCCCGCTGGTCCACGCACGGTCCCCAGACGGGCCGGTCCCCGTCATGGGTCAGTTTCACCGTGGCGCCCTGCTTCTCCAGCAGCGCCCGCAGCCGGTGCGCGACGTCGAGCGTGAACCGCGCCTCGGAGTAACCGGCGTTGGTGGCGGTCCCCGTCGTGTCGCACTCCTTCCAGTTCGTCCCGATATCCACCTTTTGGTTGATCTCGGACGCGTGCTGGAAGTTGCCCGGGTTGTGCCCCGGGTCGATGACGACGACCTTGCCCTCGAGCGCGGGAGCCGCGCTGGGGCTGGGCACCTTGGCGTCGTCGCCGGGCGACACGGGCGCCGACCTGGGCGTCGCCGCGTCCGTCTCCCCGCCGCCACTCCCGGCGGGCTTCCCCACCCCCTCGAACACCACCCATCCGAGCAGCGCACCGGGTACGAGCGCGGCGAGAGCGACGGTCATGGGCGCCCGCCGGGAGCGCCGCTGCCGCGAGGGATCGAATTCCGGGCCTGTGTACGACACGTCTGCGACTCTAACCGCGCCCTCAGATCCCCGCCCTCGTTCGCCGCAGGACGCGCAGCGAGTCGTGCGCCGAGACCTCCGTGAACGCGCCCGACTCCAGAGCGCGGAGGTAGACACGGTAAGGGGCCTGGCCGGTGAACTCGTCCTTCGGGTCCGGGAAGACGTCGTGGATCAGCAGAAGCCCGCCTTGGGCCACATGGGGGGCCCAGCCCTCGTAGTCGGCGGTGGCGTGCTCGTCGGTGTGGCCGCCGTCGATGAAGACGAACCCGAGGGGCGAGTTCCAGAACGCGGCGATCTGCGGGGAACGGCCGACGACGGCGACCACATGGTCTTCGAGCCCGGCCCGGTGCAGGGTGCGCCGGAACGTCGGCAGCGTGTCCATCAGCCCGAGCTCCGGGTCGACCGTCTCCGGGTCGTGGTAGTCCCAGCCCGGCTGCTGCTCCTCGCTGCCCCGGTGGTGGTCGACGGTGACAGCGGTGACCCCGGTGGCGCGCGCCGCGTCGGCGAGGAGAAGCGTGGAGCGCCCGCAGTACGTCCCGACCTCAAGGAGGGGGAGACCGAGGGCTCCGGCTTCGACGGCGGCCGAGTACAGCGCCAGCCCTTCGTGCAGGGGCATGAACCCCTTGGCCTTCTCGAACGCGGCCAGAGTCTCGGGCTCGGGTGCGGCCACGGCCATGGGGGTCCCTTCGGTCGTACGACGTTCCGGCCACCCATGCTGCCGCACCCCCTGCCGGAGCCCCGACAGGGGGTGCGGCAGGGGGTGCGGCAGGGGGTGCGAATGCGAGGCCCTCGCCCATGAGGGGCGCGGGGCTGTACCCATGTACGGCTGCGCCGCGTGGGGGCGACGAGCCCCCACGCGGCGCAGCCGCCCCACGGCAGACCGCGGCGCCCGCTAGGCGCTCACCGTCTCCCCGGGCAAGGAGAGATCCAGGTCGACCGCCCGGTCGTCCCCCGCGTGCGACGCCGAAGAAGCCAACGGCCCATGCCCGACCGCCTTCGCGGCCAGCACGTACGGGCCCTCGGTCGGCACCGCCAGCGCATACGTACCGTCGTCGCCGGACAGGGTGGCCCCCGCCTGCCGCCCCCGCCGGTCGATCAGCGTGACCTTGGCGCGGGCCACCGGAACGCCCGCGGCGTCCAGCACGCGCCCACGGAAGCCCCGCAGCACTTCCTCGGCGTCGGCCAGCACGGCGTCCTCGTCGCTGCTCGCCCGCAACTGCGTGTGCTGCGCGGCCTCCACCGCCGGCGCGCTGCGCTTCGGCAGCAGCAGGGCGAGGACCAGGCCCACGGCCACCGCACCCGTCGCGATCAGGAAGGAGACCCGGAAGCCGTGCATGGTCGGGATGGCGACGCCGCCCACGTTGTTCGCCGTGTTGGCCAGCACCATGCCGATGACGGCGCTGGACACGGACGTACCGATGGACCGCATCAGGGTGTTGAGACCGTTCGCCGCGCCCGTCTCCGACGCCGGCACCGCGCCGACGATCAGGGCCGGGAGGGACGAGTACGCGAGGCCGATGCCGGCGCCCAGCACCACCGCGATGACCAGGCTCTGCCAGGCCGCGCTCATCAGGCCGAGGCCCGCGCCGTAGCCGATGCCGATGATCATCATGCCGAGGATCAGGGTGGTCTTGGGGCCGTACTTGGCGGACAGCCGGGCGTAGACGGGGGCCGTGAACATCATCGTCAGGCCCAGCGGGGCGACCAGCAGACCGGCGGTGACCATCGACTGGCCGAGGCCGTAGCCGGTGGCCTTCGGGAGCTGGAGCAGCTGCGGCAGGACCAGCGAGACGACGTAGAAGCTGACGCCGACCATGATCGAGGCGAGGTTGGTGAAGAGCACCGCCGGGCGGGCCGTGGTGCGCAGGTCGACCAGCGGAGCCTTGACCCGCAGCTCCATCACGCCCCACAGGAGGAGGACGACGGCGGCGGCGGCGAAGAGACCGAGCGTGGTGCCGGAGGTCCAGCCCCAGTCGCTGCCCTTGGTGATCGGGAGGAGGAAGAGGACCAGGCCGACGGAGAGACCGATCGCGCCCAGGACGTCGAACGTGCCCTCGGCGCGCGCCGGGGACTCCGGTACGGCGAAGAGGGTGAGCAGGATGGCCATGACGCCGAGGCCTGCGGCGCCGTAGAACAGGGCGTGCCAGTCGGCGTGCTGCGCGACCAGGGCCGCGGCGGGCAGCGCGAGGCCGCCGCCGACGCCGATCGAGGAGCTCATCAGGGCCATCGCCGAGGCGAGCTTCTCGCGCGGCAGCATGTCGCGCATCAGGCCGATGCCCAGCGGGATCGCGCCCATGGCGAAGCCCTGCAGGGTGCGGCCGACGATCATCGTGAGCAGTTCGCTGGTGAGTGCGCTGACCAGCGCGCCCACCACCATCACGGAGAGGCTGAATATCAGCATCCGCCGCTTGCCGTACAGGTCGCCGAGGCGGCCCATGATCGGAGTGGCCACGGCGCCGGACAGCAGCGTCGAGGTCAGGACCCAGGTGGCGTTGCTGGGCTCGGTGCCCAGTAGTTGCGGCAGGTCCTTGATCACCGGAACGAGCAGGGTCTGCATCACCGCGACCACGATGCCCGCGAAGGCGAGTACCGGGACCACGGCCCCGCTCGCGCCCCGGGCGGGCTGGTCGGTCGTCGTGTGCGTCATTGAGTGAGGCCTCCGGGCCAAGAGAGTGACGGGAAGTGCGAGAAGAGACGGATCCGGCATCGGATAAGTGGTGGGTAAACCTCGTATGCACAGGCAACTATTCCGTTGCTTCGAGCTGCTAACGAATTCTTGACCGTCCCATGGGTTTCTGATTCACCGTCAGGCTCTGGTCAATGTGTGGAACGTGTTCTACTCTCACGCGCCATGAGTGCCGCCGTGAGTGCCGTGAAGGCGTACGTCGCCGGGGTCGGAATGACCAAGTTCGAGAAGCCCGAGACCCGTGACTGGCAGTACTGGGACATGGTCCGGGAGGCGGGCGGGTCCGCGCTCGCGGACGCGGGGATCTCGTACGGCGACGTGGAACAGGTTCCTGTCGGCTACTGTTTCCAGCCCTCCACCGCCGGCCAGCGCGCCGCCTATGAACTGGGCCTCACCGGCGTCCCCGTCTACAACGTCAACAACAACTGCGCCACCGGCGCCACCGCCCTGATGCTGGCCCGGCAGCTCGTCGAGGGCGGGGCGGCCGACTGCGTCCTCGCCCTCGGCTTCGAGAAGATGAAGAGGGGCGCGCTCGGCGGCGGCGCCGACGGAGGAGACTTCTCGGCCTCTCCCGTCGCCCGGCACTACGGCGTCATGGCCGCCCGGCACGGCTTCGAGATGACCCCGCCCACCGCGCAGATCTTCGGCGACGCGGCCCGCGAGCACATGGAGCGGTACGGCACCACCGAGGCGCAGCTCGCCGCCGTGGCCGCCAAGAACCACCGGCACTCCGCGTACAACCCGTACGCCCAGTTCCAGGACGTGTACGACGTCGCCGGCATCCTCGCCGCCCGCACCGTCCACCGCCCGCTCACCAAACTCCAGTGCTCGCCCACCTCCGACGGCGCGGCGGCGGCCGTGGTCGTCTCGGAACGGTTCGCCGAGCGGCGCGGGCTCACCGGCCTCGTCGAGATCGCCGCGCAGGCGATGACGACGGACACCGAGGAGTCCTTCGCGTCGGGCTCGTGCATCGACGTCGTCGGGCAGCCGATGTCACGGGCGGCGGCCCGGCAGGTGTACGACCGCTCAGGACTCGGCATCGAGGACGTCGACGTCGTGGAACTGCACGACTGCTTCTCCGTCAACGAGCTGCTGACGTACGAGGCGCTCGGCATGTGCCCGGTGGGCGAGTCGGGCAAGCTCGTCGAGTCCGGGGCGACGACGTACGGCGGCCGCTGGGTGGTGAACCCCTCCGGAGGGCTCATCTCCAAAGGGCACCCGCTCGGCGCGACCGGCCTCGCGCAGACCGCCGAACTGGTCTGGCAACTGCGGGGCACGGCGGGGGAGCGGCAGGTGCCGGGCGCGCGGGTGGGGCTCGCGCACAACATCGGGCTGGGCGGGGCGGCGGTGGTGACCATGTTCCGGAAGGCGGCGTAGGCCGTACGGCCGCGAAGGGCGGGGCGCGGGGTGGTGTAGGCCGTACGGCCGCGAAGGGCGGGGCGGTGTAGGCCGTGCGACCGAGGACCAGGTGGGCCGAAAAGCCGATGCAAGGACCGTAACCGGCTTGAGAGCATGACGGTCATGCTCGAAGCCGCGGACACCTCACGAATATCCCGCCGTACCGAGCCCCCCACCTGGCTGGTGGTGGCGCTGGCGTGTGCCGGGCAGTTCCTGGTCGTGCTCGACGTGTCCGTGGTGAACGTGGCGCTGCCGTCGATGCGCGCGGACCTGGGGCTGAGCGCGTCGGGCCTGCAGTGGGTGGTGAACGCGTATGCCATCGCCTTCGCCGGCTTCATGCTGCTCGGCGGCCGGGCCGGTGACCTGTACGGCCGTAAGCGGATGTTCCTGGTCGGGCTCGCTCTGTTCACGCTGGCCTCATTCGGCGGCGGCCTCGCCCAGGACGGCTGGCAGTTGCTGCTCGCCCGCGCGGTGCAGGGGCTGGGTGCGGCGGTGCTTGCGCCCTCGACGCTGACCCTGCTCACGGCCGCCGTGCCGGAGGGCCCGGCCCGGGCGCGGGCGATCGCCACCTGGACGGCGGTCGGTGCCGGCGGCGGCGCGGCCGGCGGGCTGGTCGGCGGGGTGCTGGTGGACGTGCTGTCCTGGCGCTGGGTGCTGCTGATCAACGTGCCGGTGGGCGCGCTGGTCCTCGCCGGATCCGTGGTGTGGCTGACGGAGAGCCGGGCCGGCGACGGACGGCGGCTCGACCTGCCCGGCGCGCTGCTGGTGACCGCGGGCCTGGCGACGCTGGCGTACGGCGTCTCGCAGACCGAGGCCAAGGGGTGGACGGCGGCGGCCACCCTGGTCCCGCTGGTCGCCGGGCTCGCCCTGCTCGGGCTGTTCCTGGCCGTCGAGGCGCGTACGGCGGCCCCGCTGATGCCGCTCGGCCTGCTGGGGCGGCGGACGGTGGCGTCGGCCAACGCGGCCATGCTGGTGTCCGGGTCGGCGATGTTCTGCATGTGGTACTTCATGACGCTCTACGCCCAGAACGTCCTCGGCTACTCCCCGCTGGAGGCGGGCTTCGCCCTGGTGCCCAGCTCGGTCGCGGTGCTCGTCGGCTCCAAGCTGGCGCCCCGGCTGATGCGGCGGGCGGGCGCGCGGCCGGTGGCGGTGACGGGCACGCTGGTCGCGGCGGCCGGGTTCGGCTGGCAGTCGACCATGGGCCCGCACGGCGCCTATACGACGGCGATCATGTTCCCCGGGATCCTGATGATGCTCGGCGCGGGCCTGGCCGCGACCCCGCTGGCCGCGCTGGCCACCTCCGGGGCGGCGCCGGGGGAGGCCGGGCTGCTCTCCGGGCTCGTCAACACCTCGCGCACGATGGGCGGTTCGCTGGGGCTCGCGGTGATGTCGACGGTCGCGGCGGCCCGGACCGGTACGGGCGGCGGGGGCGCGGCCCTGACCGAGGGGTACGCGCTGGCCTTCCGCACCAGCACCGGGCTGCTGCTGGCGGGGGCGGTGCTGATGCTGCTGTGGCTGCCGGGAAGAATTTCGCCGACGCCCGCTGGATGAGGCAACGGTCCGGGCGACCCGCGGACTCCTCTTCACGCACGCAGGCACCGAAGGAAACTCAAGGAGTTCCTCGCGCCGAAGGACGACTCGCCCCTGGTGCGCGAGATCGCCGACACGGGAGACCGGATCGTCCAGGCCGACGACCGCGGCGCCCTGCTCAAGGCGCTCGCCCAACTGCCCGCGCGGCAGCGGGAGGCGGTGGTGCTGCGCTACTGGGAGGACCTGACGGAGACCCAGGCGGCGGAGGCGATGGGCTGCTCGGTGGGCACGGTCAAGAGCAACGGCCAAGGGGATCGCGAAGCCGGTCAGGCTGGTGCCGGGCGCGGACGGGCCCGGGCGTCTCGTCATCGGTCATGTCGACGAGACGGCGCGGGAGGTCACCTGTTTCTTGCGGAGGCCCGGTCACAGCCACCCCTGCTGCCGGGCCTCCCGTACCGCCTCCGTGCGGTTGCGGGTGCCGGTCTTGCCGATCGCGGCGGACAGGTAGTTGCGGACCGTCGACTCCGACAGGTGCAGCTTCGCCGCGACGTCGGCGACGGTCGCGCCGTCCACCGACGCCTTCAGCACATCGCACTCGCGGGCGGTGAGCGGGTTCGGCCCGGCGCTGAGCGCGGCCGCGGCGAGCGCCGGGTCGACCACGGTCTCCCCGGTGAGCACCTGCCGGATCGCCCGGGCCAGGTCCTCCACCGGCCCGTCCTTGACGAGGAAGCCGGCCGCCCCGGCCTCCATGGCCCGGCGCAGATAGCCGGGCCGGCCGAAGGTGGTCAGGATCAGCACCCGGCAGTCGGGCGCCTGCGCGCGCAGCTCCGCCGCGGCGTCCAGGCCGCTGATCCCCGGCAGTTCGATGTCGAGGAGGGCCACGTCGGGCCGGTGGACGAGCGTGGCGTCCACGATCGCGTCACCCGTGGCGACCTGGGCGACGACCTCGATGTCCGGCTCCATGCCGAGCAGTAAGGCGAGGGCCCCGCGCATCATGCCCTGGTCCTCGGCGAGCAGCACCCTGATCGACTTGGCGGGCCGGTGGTCCCGGGGCATCTCGTTCGCAGGCTCGTACACAGCCCAAGCCTAGCCTCGGGCCCGGCAATCAAAGAGTGGTCCTTGTTCCGTGCCGCAGGGCTTGACGGCGGTTGACCGTGCTCAAACAATCGCCTCTGCAATTCTCTGAATTCCCGGCCAATGGTCGGTATTTCGATCGCCGAATAGGTTCGGTATTTCGGTCGAACGACGTTCGGTATACCGACCAGGAACCCGCGCCGCCCTACGAGGAACCGAAGAAGAGGTGCATCGTGTTCTCAGTGTCCCTACGAGCCCTGCGCTCCTGTCCGCCCCGCGTCAGGAGAGCCCTGCTGTCCGCGCTCGCGGCCTTCGCGACCGTCGCCGCGCTCGTCGTCGGGGCCGGCGCCCCGCAGGCCGCCGCCGCGAGTTCGCTGCCCTGTGACGTCTACGCCACCGCCGGCACGCCGTGCGTGGCCGCGCACAGCATGGTCCGGGCGCTGTACTCGTCGTACAGCGGATCCCTGTACCAGGTGCAGCGCGCCTCGGACGGCGCCACGGCCGACATCGGTCTGCTGGCCGCCGGCGGATACGCCAACGCGCCCGCGCAGGACTCCTTCTGCTCCGGTACGACCTGCATCATCACCAAGATCTACGACCAGTCCAGCAAGCACAACGACCTCACCGTCGAGGGTGCGGGCGGGGCCGGCGCGGCCGATGTCGGGGCCCCGGCGGACGCGCTGCCGGTGACCGTCGGCGGGCACCAGGTCTACGGCCTGGAGATCTCGGCCGGCATGGGCTACCGGGACAACTCCACCTCCGGTGTCGCCACCAACGGCGCCGCCGAGGGGATGTACATGGTCACCTCCGGCACCCATGTCAACGGCAGCTGCTGCTTCGACTACGGCAACGCCGAGACCAACAACAAGGACACCGGCAACGGCCACATGGACGCCATCAACTTCGGCACCGAGTGCTGGTTCGCGCCCTGCTACGGCTCGGGCCCCTGGGTGCAGGCGGACCTGGAGAACGGGCTGTTCCAGTCCAACCTCGGCTACAGCACCAACTCCTCCAACACGGGGACGGGGGCGATCCCTTTCGTCACCGCGTTGCTGAAGAACAACGGCCAGGACCATTTCGCACTGAAATGGGGAAACGCGCAATCCGGCGGTCTCACCACCACGTATTCCGGCGGTGAGCCCACCACCAGCGGCTACTCACCGATGCACCAGGAGGGCGCGATCGTCCTCGGCACCGGCGGGGACAACAGCAACGGCTCCATCGGCTCGTTCTTCGAGGGCGTCATGACCTCCGGCATCCCGACCGACGCCGCCGACAACGCCGTCCAGTCCGACATCGTCTCCGTCGGCTACGGCGGCGCGACCGGCTCCACCGGCACGCTCAACCCCGCCTCGGAGATCTCCCTGAAGGCCACGACGTCCTGCTGCACCACCGACTACGTCCGCCACCAGGCCAACGCCGCCGTCCTCTCCGCCATCACCGCCGGCAGCTCCGCCCTGGACAAGAACGACGCCACCTGGATCGTCCGCCGCGGACTGGCCGGCAGCTCCTGCGTCTCCTTCGAGTCGCGGAACTACCCGGGCGACTTCCTGCGGCACTACAACTTCAAGCTCCTGAGGCAGCCCATGGACGGCACCGCCACGTTCAGGGCCGACGCCACGTTCTGCCCGGAGACCGGCAAGAGCGGCACCGGCACCTCGTTCGCCTCGTACAACTACCCGACGAGATATCTGCGCCACTACAACTACAACGTCTACATAGCGAGCGACGGCGGTTCCAACGCCTGGGACAGCGCGACCTCGTGGACCGACGACGTGAGCTGGGTCGTCAGTTCGCCCTGGGCGCCGTAGTCGCCACCGTCATAGCGGTCAGCAACTCCAGCGACTCGGTGGGGAGTTCCGCGGTGACCGTGAAGCCGCCGCGTGGCGACGGGCCGGCTTCGAGAGAGCCGCCCGCCGCCGCGAGGCGCTCGGTCAGCCCCTTCAGGCCGGTGCCGCCGACGCCCTCACGGCGGGGCTCGGCGGCGTTCGCGCCGGTGCCGTCGTCGGTGACCGTCAACCGGACCTGCTCGGCGCCGCTGTCGACGGTGATCTCGCAGCGGGTGGCGTCGCTGTGCCGGACCACGTTGGTGACCGCCTCGCGCACCACCCAGCCCAGCAGTGTCTCGGTCTGCGGGGCGAGCGGCGTCCCGGTCTGCCTGACGACCGGCTCGACGCTCGCCGCCGAGAGGACCGAGCGGGCCCGGTCGAGTTCCGTGGCCAGGCTGCCCTCGCGGTAGCCGGTGACCGCCTCACGGATCTCGGTGAGCGCCTGCCTGCCGACCGACTCGATGTCGGAGATCTGGGAGAGGGTCGCGTCCATGTCACGGGGGGCGAGGCGCCGGGCGGCCTCCGACTTGACGACGATCACCGAGAGGGTGTGGCCGAGCAGGTCGTGCAGATCCCGGGAGAAGCGCAGTCGCTCCTTCTCCACCGCGCGCCGGGCCAGCTCCTCGCGGGCCGCGCGCAGCTCCCGTACCGCCTCGGACAGGGAGAGGATCGCGGCGGTCACCATGGTGGACAGGAAGGTTCCGTAGGCGACGTTGATCGCGTCCCAGCCCACCCGGAACACGGAGACCGCCGCCGCGAGGGCGGTCAGCGAGAGGCCGATCTGACCCAGCCGCGGGCCGCGCAGGCAGGCACCGGTGGCGAGGCCGAGCAGCGGGAAGAAGTACAGCCAGCTGCCGCCGTAGCCGAGGGCGAGGCCGCAGGTGAGCAGGCCCATCAGGCCGAGCACCACCCGCGTTGAGACCGCCTCGCGCTTCTCCTTCACGAAGGAGCGGAACACGACGTAGATGTAGAGGGAGTTGAAGGCGAACAGGCCCAGGCCGCCGATCCAGGGGTTGGGGGTCTTGCCCTGGAGGAGGTGGGAGAAGGAGCCCAGTCCCAGCAGCAGCCACGGCAGCAGGGAGAAGCCGGTCGGCGGCGGACCCGGGTTCTCGGGCCACTCGCCCGTGCGCCGCGACTCCTTCTGCGCGGCCTTGAACTCCGCCATGTCGGCCTTCCACTGAGTCCGTGCCACCCGCCACCGGCGCATCTGGCAGGTGATCCCTCGCATCCAGGACATCTCTCTCGCTCCCCCGGTCACACGGTCCGCCCGGTCCGGCGGTACGCCACCACAGCGTACGAACCGAACGCGAGCAGCCACACCGTCAGGACCGCGATCGCCCCGGGTGCCGGGCTGCGCCCGTCGGCGACGGAGGTGCCGAGTTCGGCGAAGCGGTGGGTCGGGGTGTACTGCGAGACGTCGCGCAGCCAGCCGGGGAAACGGTTCGTGGGCCGGACGTCAGGGCCAGGAACGCGTCGTCGAGGGAGGTGGGCGTGACCTCCAGGCCGCGGATCGCGTTCCGGGCGGCGAGTGCGATCACGGTCGCGTCCAGTCGGCGTTGCGCAGCAGCGCGCGGTCGCCGCGCGCCTCGAGGGACCGTACGCCGGGCAACCGGGCCAGGGCCCGATCTCCAGGTCCACCCCGTCCACCGCGCGCACCGCGCCGAAGGTCTTGACCGCCCCCGCGAAGGACACGGCACGCTCTGTCCGGCCTGCCGTCCCACCTGTCCTTGTCCGTGTCATGACTACAACGCTACGAACCCGGGCCCGCCGCACGGCAGATGCGCTTGTACGGACTAGGGCAGGACAAATGTCACCGGCCGGCGAACCGCCGCCCGACCTGACACAGTGTCAGGAGCCTTCACAACTGCCGAGTGCTGGGCTATACAAGGGGCGCCGGACTGGAACGCGTTCTAGGTCGGCCCGTGACGACCTCGGTGCGGCCGACGGTGCGGACGGCCGTACCGGGGTCTTGAGCCATCAGGAGCCGTATGCCCATCGACGCAGCCAAGGCCCTTGCCGCCGAACCCCGGTCCGGGGAGATCGGCTGGGAGCGCCGGGACGTCCAGCTCTACCACCTCGGCATCGGCGCGGGCCGCCCGGCGACCGACCCCGACGAACTGCGCTACACCCTGGAGACCCGGCTGCACGTGCTGCCCAGCTTCGCCACCGTCGCGGGCGCCGGCTCGCCCGGGGTGATCAGCGGACTGTCCATGCCCGGTGTCGACGTCGACCTCGCCAAGGTGCTGCACGGCGGCCAGTCCCTCACCCTGCACCGGCCCATCCCGGTCGCGGGCACGGCGACCGCCACCGGCCGGATCGCCGCCGTGTACGACAAGGGCAAGGCGGCCGTCCTGGTGATGCGCACCGAGGTCGCGGACGCCGACGGGCCGCTGTGGACCAACGACGCGCAGATCTTCGTACGGGGGGAGGGCGGCTGGGGCGGCGACCGCGGCCCCTCCACCCGGCCGGCCCCGCCCGCCGGCGAACCCGACCGGACCGTCGAGCGCCCGATCCGCGAGGACCAGGCCCTGCTCTACCGCCTCTCCGGCGACTACAACCCGCTGCACGCCGACCCGGAGTTCGCCAAGCTCGCCGGCTTCGACCGGCCCATCCTGCACGGGCTGTGCACCTACGGCATGACGCTCAAGGCGGTCGTGGACACGCTGCTCGGCGGGGACGTGAGCCGGGTGCGGTCGTACACGACGCGGTTCGCCGGGGTGGTCTACCCGGGGGAGACCCTGCGCATCCGCATGTGGCAGGGCGACTCGCGGGTCCGCGTCGCCGTCAGTGCCGTCGAGCGAGGCGACGCGCCCGTCCTCGCCGACACGATCGTCGAACACTCCTGATCCAGCTTGATCCAGCTTGGTCCAGAAGGCAGTCGAGGGGAGAGCCGCACCATGCGCGCAGCCGTACTGCAGGAGATAGGCCAGGAGAAGCTTGAGGTCCTCGACGACGTCGAGGCGGTCGGATTCGGCCCGGGCCGGGTGCGGATACGGGTGCGCGCCACCGGGCTGTGCCACTCGGACCTGTCGGCGATGAACGGGGTGCTGCCGCAGCCGGCCCCGTTCGTGCCGGGCCACGAGGGCGCGGGCGAGGTGCTGGAGGTGGGGGAGGGCGTCACCCGGGTGAAGCCGGGCGACCGGGTGGTCGTCTGCTGGCTGCCGGCCTGCGGGGCGTGTCCGGCCTGCAAGCGCGGGCAGACCGAGCTGTGCCTGGCCGGGTTCGTGAACGCCGGCACCCCCAACTTCAGGCGCCCCGGCGGTGACGTCTTCGGCTTCGCGGGCACCGGCACCTTCGCCGAGGAGGTCGTGGTCGACGCCGGGTGCGCGGTGCCGATCCCGGACGACGTGCCCTTCGACATCGCCGCGCTGATCGGCTGCGGGGTGACCACCGGGCTCGGCGCGGCCCTCAACACGGCCGATGTGCAGGCCGGTTCGTCGGTCGCCGTGATCGGGTGCGGAGGGGTCGGGATCTCGGCGATCCAGGGGGCGCGGCTCAAGGGGGCGGCCGAGATCGTCGCCGTCGACCCGGTCGCGTCCCGGCGTGAGGCCGCGATCGGGTTCGGGGCGACGAAGGCGGTCTCGCCCGACGAACTGCCCGGCGCCAAGCAGGAGGTCACCGGCGGCGAGGGCTTCGACTACGTCTTCGAGGTCGTCGGCAGGTCCGCCACCGCCCGCACGGCGTATGAGAACACCCGGCGCGGCGGCACCCTCGTGGTCGTCGGCGCCGGCGCCATGGACGACTTCCTCCAGCTCAACATGTTCGAGCTGTTCTTCGACGAGAAGCGGATCCTGCCGTCGATGTACGGCGGCGGGGACGTGGTCGGCTCCTACGAGCGCACCATCGCCCTGTGGCGGGCCGGCCGCGTCGACCTGGCGGGCCTGATCACCCACCGGGTGCCGCTGGCGGAGATCAACGAGGCCCTGGACCAGATGCGCACCGGCACCGCCCTGCGCACCTGCATTGAGATCTGAGGGGCCGCCGTATGCCGGAAAGGCCACTCGAAGGGCTCAGCGCGATCGTCACCGGCGCGGGCCGGGGGCTCGGCCGGGCCGAGGCGCTCGAACTGGCCCGGCTGGGCGCGGCCGTCGTCGTCAACGACTTCGGCCGGCCGGGCCGGGACGGCTCGGGGACGGCCTCCGCGGGTCCCGCCGAGCAGGTCGCCGAGGAGATCCGCGCCGCGGGCGGCCGGGCCGTCGCCCACACCGGAGACATCGCCGACTTCGCACAGGCGCGAGACCTTCTCACCCTGGCGACAACCCATCACGGCAAGCTGGACATCCTCGTCAACAACGCCGGCATCCTGCGCGACCGCATGGTCTTCTCCATGACCGAGGACGAGTGGGACTCGGTGATCCGGGTCCACCTCAAGGGCCACTTCAACACCACCCGCTTCGCGGCCGCGCACTGGCGGGAGCGGTCCAAGGCGGCCGGCGGCGCCAAGGTGTACGGCCGGATCGTCAACACCTCCTCCGAGGCCTTCCTCGCCGGTTCCGCGGGCCAGCCCAACTACGCGGCCGCGAAAGGCGGCATCGTCGGCCTGACCACCTCCACCGCCCTCGCCCTCGCCAAGTACGGGGTGACCGCCAACGTGATCTGCCCGCGCGCCCGCACCCGGATGACCGAGGACGTCTTCGCCGGGTTCGAGCGGCCCGCCGAGGGCCTCGACCCGCTCGCCCCCGAACACGTCGCCCCGCTCGTCGGCTATCTGGCATCCCCGGCCGCCGAACGGATCAACGGCCAGCTGCTGGTCGTTCACGGCGGCATGGTCGCGATCGTCGAACGGCCGCGGGTCCAGGCCAGGTTCGACAGCAAGCAGGACACCTTCAGCTACGACGAACTCGACGCCCTGCTCACCCCGCACTACGCCGACCGGCCGCCGGGGGAGACCTTCGCGGCGGCGGAGGTGCTGGGGCTGAAGCGGCAGTAGGACCACAGACGACAGCGGCCCCACCCCACAAGGGCGGAGCCGCTGTCGTACGTACCGTCAGGCCGCGGTCTCGGCCGGCTCCGGCTTGCGGTGCCGGCCGCTCGGGGCCGATTCGCCGTCCTGGGCCGAGACCGGACCACGGTGCTTGCCGTGGCTGTCGGACTCGTGCAGGTCGGCGGACAGGTGCTGAGACGTGCTGGTGTCGCTCATCGGAAGAATTCACCCCGTCAACATGATCTTTCTTACAGCGCGGCGAGTTTAACCAACCCACCGCAGGGCGAATCCAGGCAGGCACGCCGACCGGTGCTACTTCGTTACAAGCCTTCTCTACTTCGTTACGAGCCGTCCCAGCGGAGCCTGTTGCAGGGGCACCGGCCGGGCCACGACAGGCTCCGGAGGATCCGGTTCCGCCGGCTCCCAGGGCATACCCGACGCCCCGGCAGCCGTGCCGTCCAGAACCGGATCCCCCGGGCCCGCGTCCCCCGGCCCCCCGTGCTCCCCCGTCTCCCCCCAGGGCACCGCGACCTCCGCCACGCCGCACGGGACCTCCCCCGTGGCGTACGGCAGCCGCAGCACCCCGCCCTGCGTCCACAACCCGGTGCCGGCCAACCACCCGTCCGGCGCCGGGAGATGGCACACCCCGCGGGCCCTCGGCCGCCAGGCACCGACCCAGCTGCCGACCGGCCCGTCGATGCGCAGCGCCACCCCGCAGCTCTCCGGCGTCAGGACCAGCCCCGGCTGGATCGCGAACGGCGTCACCGTGCACTCCGCCAGCCGCAGGCTCTCCGGGAAGCGCACCGGCAGCGTGCTGCCGAGGACGCCCCAGCCCAGTCGTTCCCGCCCGGGGGAGGGCGCGTCCGAGGCGACCAGGATCAGCCCGCTGTCCGGGTCGGCGACCAGCAGCCGGTCGTCGCTGTCCGCCGCGATCTGCAACAGCGGCGACACCTCGCCGCCCCGCTCCAGGTCGACCACCACCGCCTTGGTCCGCCCGCCCAGCTCCCGGTCCAGGGCCAGCATCCGCCCGCCCCGGTCCAGCCAGACCCCGCCCGAACAGCGCCCCGGAACCACCGCGAGCATCTCCGGCCCGAAGGCCCCGCCCGCCACCAGCCACACCACCGAGGAGCGCGGCCCGACGGCGAGCGCGCAGGCGTCACCGCCGCCCGGCGCGGGCGGCAGCAGCCGCAGCGAGGTGCCCGCGTCCGGGCACTCCACCGCGCCCAGCGGCAGCTCACCGGTGCCGGGCCCGGTCGGATAGAGCAGGGCGAAGTGGTGCCGACCCTCCACCAGCCGGTGGATGAGCACCCGCCCGTCGCCCATCGGCTGCACCTCGGTGCCCGGCTCCTCGGGCTGGTTGCCGGGCAGTGGCACGGCGTACGGCTCGGGGCCGTCCAGCGTCCACCGTTCCGGGTACCAGGAACCTTCCTGCTGGGTCAGCCGGGCCGCGTACGCCCCGTCCGCCGTGATGGTGCAGCCCGCTCTCGGCGCGCTGTCGTCCTCGTCCGCAGCCGAGGGTTCGATCGCACAGGCCGTCATCGCTCGGTCACCTCCGGCAACGAAGCTAGTTTTCGCACGCACAGACGTGGGAGAGGCGGCCGACGGCTTCACACATACGGGTGCACACTCGACGATTCGCCTGAGGAAACGGGGACGGGTGTGCTGGGCGTTGCCTCCCGTGGACGAGCAGGTACGGCCCCGGGGAACAGGCAGGTAGCCTTTCCCCGTGCCCCGTCTGTCAGAAGTCATCACCGCGCTGGAGAACCTGTGGCCCGCCGAGCGGGCCGAGTCCTGGGACGCGGTCGGCACCGTCGTGGGCGACCCCGAGCAGGAGGTCACCCGGGTCCTCTTCGCCGTCGACCCGGTGCGGGACATCGTCGACGAGGCGGTGAAGCTGGGCGCCGACCTGCTGGTCACCCACCACCCCCTCTACCTGCGCGGTACGACGACGGTCGCGGCGAGCCACTTCAAGGGCCGGGTGGTCCACACCCTCATCAAGAACGACATCGCGCTGCACGTCGCCCACACCAACGCCGACACCGCCGACCCCGGCGTCTCCGACGCGCTCGCGGGAGCCCTCGACCTGCGCGTCGTACGACCCCTCGTCCCGGACCCGACGGACCCGGAGGGCCGCCGGGGCCTGGGCCGGGTCTGCGAGCTGGACCACCCGGTGACCGTCCGCGACCTCGCCGAACGGGCCGCCGCCCGGCTGCCCGCCACCGCGCAGGGCATCCGCGTCGCCGGCGACCCCGAAGCCCTCGTCCGTACGATCGCCGTCAGCGGCGGCAGCGGCGACAGCCTCTTCGACGTCGTACGCGCCGCCGGGGTGGACGCCTTCCTCACGGCGGACCTGCGGCACCACCCGGCCTCCGAGGCCGTAGCCCACAGTCCCCTCGCGCTGCTCGACGCGGCGCACTGGGCCACCGAATGGCCCTGGTGCGAGCTGGCCGCAACCCAGCTCGACGAAATCTCCGACCGCCACGGCTGGGACCTCCGCGTGCACGTCTCCAAGACGGTCACCGACCCCTGGACCAGCCACTCCCCCTCCCTTGGAGCCCCCAACTGAACGCCGCGCCCGCCGACCAGATCCGACTCCTCGACGTCCAGGCCCTGGACGTCCGCCTCCAGCAGCTGGCGCACAAGCGGAAGTCGCTGCCCGAACACGCCGAGATCGACTCGCTGACGAAGGACCTCACCCAGCTGCGCGACCTGCTCGTGGCCGCGCAGACCGAGGAGAGCGACACCGCCCGCGAGCAGACCAAGGCCGAGCAGGACGTGGACCAGGTCCGCCAGCGCGCCGCCCGCGACCAGCAGCGCCTGGACTCCGGCGCGGTCACCTCCCCCAAGGACCTGGAGAACCTCCAGAAGGAGATCGTCTCCCTCGCCAAGCGCCAGGGCGACCTGGAGGACGTCGTCCTGGAGGTCATGGAGCGCCGCGAGTCCGCCCAGGAGCGGGTCGCCGAACTGACCGAGCGGACCGGCGCCGTCCAGGGCCGGATCGACGAGGCCACCGCCCGCCGCAACGCCGCGTCCGGAGAGCTCGAGGCCGAGGCGGCCACGGTCACCAAGGAGCGCGAGGTCATCGCGGGCACGGTCCCGGCGGACCTGCTGAAGCTCTACGACAAGCTGCGCGAGCAGCAGGGCGGCATCGGCGCGGCCAAGCTGTACGCGCGCAGCTGCCAGGGCTGCCGTCAGGAGCTCGCCATCACCGAGCTGAACGAGATCCGCTCGGCCGCGCCCGACACGGTGGTGCGCTGCGAGAACTGCCGCCGCATCCTGGTGCGCACGTCCGAGTCGGGTCTGTAGGAACACTTAAGGGGCGTACGTGGCAAGGGAGTTCATCGTCGAGGCGGACGGCGGCTCCCGGGGCAACCCGGGACCGGCCGGCTACGGCGCGGTGGTCATCGACGCGGCGACCGGCGAGACGCTGGCGGAGGTGGCCGAGTACCTCGGCGTCGTCACCAACAACGTCGCCGAGTACCGCGGCCTCCTCGCGGGCCTGCGCGCGGCGCACGACCTCGATCCGGCCGCCGTCGTCCACGTCCGCATGGACTCCAAGCTGGTCGTCGAGCAGATGACGGGCCGCTGGAAGATCAAACACCCCGACATGAAGCCCCTGGCGACAGAGGCGGCCCGGGTGTTCCCGGCGGACCGGGTGACCTACGAGTGGATCCCGAGAGCCGAGAACAAGCACGCCGACCGCCTGGCGAACGAGGCGATGGACGCGGGCAAGCGGGGCGAGCAGTGGTCGGCGTCGCGGTCGACGGCCGAACTCGACGCGCGGGCCGTGCGCTCGGCGGGTGCGAATTCGCCGACGGCATCGTCAGCGCCCCGTCAGGGGCGCGGGGCTGAGACATTTGCGGCTCCGCCGCGTGGGCGCGACCAGCCCCCACCGGCCGGCACTGTGACGACCACCGAGAAGCCCACCGCCGACACCCGTGCCGCCCGCTCCGTGGCGAGCCCCGGCTGGAGCTCGGCCCCCGACCTCGGTGCCCCCGCCACCTTCGTCCTCCTCCGCCACGGCGAGACCCCCCTCACCCCCCAGAAACGCTTCTCCGGCAGCGGCGGCACCGACCCCGCCCTCTCCGACGTCGGCCAGGAGCAGGCGCAGCGCGCCGCCGACGCCCTCGCCCGGCGCGGCACGATCGAGGTGATCCTCGCCTCCCCGCTCACCCGCACCCGCCAGACCGCCGGAGCGGTCGCCGAGCGCCTCGGCCTGGACGTCACCGTCGAGGAGGGGCTCAAGGAGACGGACTTCGGCACCTGGGAGGGCCTCACCTTCGGCGAGGTCCGTGAGCGCTACCCGGACGACCTGAACGCCTGGCTCGCCGACCCGGAGGCCCACCCCACCGGCGGCGGCGAGAGCTTCGCCGAGACGGCGACCCGCATCGCGGCCACCCGGGACAAGCTGGTCGCGGCCTACGCGGGCCGCACGGTCCTGCTGGTCACCCACGTCACGCCGATCAAGACGTTCGTGCGGCTCGCCCTCGGCGCCCCGGCGGAGTCCCTGTTCCGCATGGAACTGTCGGCGGCCTCGCTGTCGGCGGTGGCCTACTACGCGGACGGCAACGCGAGCGTACGGCTCTTCAACGACACGTCCCACCTGCGTCCCTGAGGCCCGCCGCGGCCCGCGCCAGCGACTCGACGCGGGCCCAGTCCCGGGCGGCCACGGCGTCCGCCGGGAGCATCCAAGTGCCGCCCACGCAGCCGACGTTGGACAGGGCGAGGTACTCCGGGGCGTTGTCCGCGCCGATCCCTCCGGTCGGGCAGAAGCGGGCCTGCGGGAGGGGACCCGCGAGGGACTTCAGATAGGCCGTGCCGCCGGCGGCCTGCGCCGGGAAGAACTTCATCTCCCGCACCCCGCGTTCCAGCAGCGCCACCACCTCCGAGGCGGTCGACACGCCCGGCAGGTACGGCACCCCGGACGCGGCCATCGCCCCCAGCAGCCCGTCCGTCCACCCCGGGCTCACGAGAAACCGGGCCCCGGCCGCCACGCACTCCGTGACCTGTCCCGGCGTCAGCACGGTCCCCGCCCCGACCACCGCGTCCGGCACCGCACCGGCGATCGCCCGGATCGCGTCCAGCGCGGCCGGGGTCCGCAGGGTCACCTCGATCGCGGGCAGCCCCCCGGCGACCAGCGCCCGCGCGAGCGGTACGGCATCGCCGGCATCCTCGATCACGACGACGGGGACGACGGGGGCGAGGTCCAGCATGGAGGTGGGCATGGCCGACATCCTGCCGGGGTGATGCGCACCGCGCAAAGGTCGTTGCGCATACTGCAATGGGCTGGGCTGGGCTGCAATGGGCTGGGCTGGGCTGGGCTGGGGATGGGCTGGGCTGCCCGGGCCGGCTCCTAGTGCACCTCCGCCACCAACACATCCAGCGCCCAGGCCTGCCCCGCCTTCCCCGGCGCCGCCACCTCCACCTCGTACCCCAGGTCCCCGAGCGCCTCCACCAGCTCGCCCGGACCGCTCGGCGCGATCCCGGCGGTCAGCAGGCTCCGTACGATCCGCCCCTTGGTCGCCTTGTTGAAGTGGCTCACCACCTTCCGCGTCGGCGCGTGCAGCACCCGCACGGTCGCCGTCCGCGAGGCCACCTCCCCCTTCGGCTTCCACGCCGCCGCGTACGCCGCCGACCGCAGGTCCAGTACCAGCCCCGTCCCGGCCGCCTCCGGCAGCACCTCGGCCATCGGCTTCCGCCAGTGCGCCCCCAGCGCCCCGAGCCCGGGCAGCTTCACCCCCATCGAGCAGCGGTAGGAGGGGATCCGGTCCGTCACCCGGACCGCGCCCCACAGCCCCGAGAACACCAGCAGCGACCGAGCGGCCCGCCGCTTCGCCGCCGTGTCCAGGGAGGCCAGGCCGAGGGCGTCGTACAGCACCCCCGTGTATATCTCCCCGGCCGGCCGCGCGCCCGCCGTCCGCAGCTCCGTGTTCTTGGCGACCTCGGCGCGCAGCCCCTCGCTCAGTCCGAGGACCTCGCGCGCCTTCTCCTCGTCACCGGCGCACAGGTCGACCAGTTCGGCGAGCACGGCCTCGCGGGCGTCGGCGAGCCCCGGCAGGGACAGCGCCTGAGGCTTCAGCGGGGCACCACGGCCCGAGGACGCCTTGCCTTCCGAGGGCGGCAGCAGGACCAGCACACGTACTCCTCATCACCGTCGAGCTCACCAGCAAGCTCGACATCAAGTTCGTCATCAAGCGCGTCACCGACGCTCCGCGCCAGCGTAGAGCGCCGGACCGGCACGATGTGACTACGCTCGTCGTATGCCCAGCCGCCACATACGCGTCAAGGGTGCCCCCGAGGCTCCCCTCCGGGCCGCGCTCGCCGCGCTCCGGGCCGACCTCGGCATCCAGGAGAGCTTCCTGACCGAGGTGCTCCTGGAGGCCGAGAGCGCCGCCAGGTACCCGGCCGTGCCCGCCCACGACGCGACCGACCTCCCCTTCCTCACGATCGACCCGCCCACCGCCCAGGACCTCGACCAGGCGATGCACCTCTCCCGGCGCCGCGGCGGCTACCGCGTCCGGTACGCCATCGCCGACGTCGCCGCCTTCGTCGTACCCGGCGGCGCGCTGGACTCCGAGGCACACCACCGCGTGAACACGCTCTACTTCCCGGACGAGCGGGTTCCGCTGCACCCCGCCCTGCTCAGCGAGGGCGCGGCCAGCCTGCTCCCCGGCCAGACCTGCCCGGCCGTCCTGTGGACCATCGACCTCGACGAGGCGGGACGGACGCTGACCGCCGACGTCCGCCGGTCCCTGGTCCGCAGCCGGGCCAAGCTGGACTACGCGGGCGTGCAGGGGCAGATCGACGAGGGGACCGCCGAGGAACCCCTCGCCCTGCTCAAGGAGATCGGCGAGGCACGCGAACGCCTGGAGGTGGAGCGCGGCGGCATCTCGCTCAACGTGCCCGAGCAGGAGATCGTCGAGGACGACCACACCTACCGGCTGAGCTACCGCGCCCCGCTGCCCGCCGAGTCCTGGAACGCCCAGATCTCCCTGCTCACCGGCATGGCCGCGGCCGATCTGATGCTGGCCCACGGCACCGGCGTCCTGCGCACCCTGCCCACCGCCCCCGACGGCGCCGTCGCACGGCTGCGCCGTACCGCCACCGCCCTGCACATCGACTGGCCGCACCATGTCTCGTACGCCGCGCTGATCCGCTCCCTGAACCCGCGCCGCCCCCGCCACGCGGCCTTCCTCCAGGAGTGCACCACGCTGCTGCGCGGCGCCGGCTACACGGTCTTCCGGGACGGCGTGCTGCCCGCGATCACCACCCACGCGGCCGTGGCCGCCCCCTACGCGCACTGCACCGCGCCGCTGCGCCGCCTCGCCGACCGCTACGCCTCCGAGCTGTGCCTGGCAGCGGCCGCCGGTGAGGCCCCGCCCGACTGGGTGCTGATGGCGCTGGACCTGCTCCCCAAGGAGATGGCCGAGGGCTCGCGGCGGGCGGGCACGGTGGAGCGGGAGTGCGTCGACATCGTCGAGGCGGCCCTGCTCAAGGACCGGGTCGGGGAGGTCTTCGACGGGTGCGTGGTGGAGGTCGAGCCGCGTCAGCCGACCGTGGGGAAGGTGCTGTTGCAGCAGCCCGCCGTCATAGGCCGAATCGAGGGCGGCGCGCCTCTTCCGCTGGGCGAGCGGTTGCCGGTGCGGCTGACCCAGGCCGATCCGGGGACGGCGAAGGTGCGGTTCGCGCCCGCGTGAGCCGTCGTACGAGTCCGGTGGCGTCGTCGGCGTGGAACCGCACGACGCTCACCTCGCGGCGGCGGCCCAGCAGGGTGAAGTGGGCGAGGGGCGCGGCCAGTTCGAGGGTCACCGAGGTCTGGGAGCCGATGGGCACGTCGAGTTGGGCCTCGGCGTTCCGGTCGTGCTGGTAACGCGTCTCGTGCCGTACGGACTTGATCGCGTCCAGCGGGATGCGCAGGTCGAGCCGGACACCGTTGCGGACGTGCAGGGCGTCCGGGGTCAGCAGGTGCGGGTGGACCACGGAGGCCGCGTGCAGGCCGACGACGAAGAGGACCGTGTAGACGTCCAGGACCAGCATGATCCGGTGCACGGCCGGCCAGTCGCGCAGCAGCACCGACAGGGCGACCGTCTCGATCACGCACACGAACGCGAGCCCGAACATCACGGCGCCCTGGCCCCGGGCGTACCCGAAGTGCTCTCCGGAGCCCCTCGTGCGCCGGGCGGCCCACAGCACCAGACTCGCCAGCAGCCTCAGCTCGTGCCGGAGCACGGCGTACACGGCCTTCACGGTCGTTCTCCGTCGATGATGTCCAGCGCCCGGCGGATCGCGGCGGCCTGCGCGGGGGCGAGGTCGGCGTAGAGGGCGCGCAGGAAGCTGTCCTCGTGGTCCACGGCGCCTTCGGGGAAGACCTCGCGCGGGATGCAGTCCGCGAGGACCCGGGCGGCCTCGGCCACCCGTGGGTCGCCGAGGTCCGCGTCGGCGAGCGCGTCGAGCAGGGCGTAGGCCTCGTGGACCCGGGCCGTCGCCTGCGGCGACCCGGCGATGGCACCGGCGAGGGACATCAGCCGGTCCCGTGCCGCCGGGTCGGCCACCGTGTCCATCAGGGCGAACACCTCACGGTCCCGGGCGGCCATCGGGGATCCGGCCAGCCGCGGAGCCGTCTCGGCGAACAGCGCGGCCAGTTCCGGCGAGACGGGCCCCTCGGCGGGCAGTTCACCCGCGTCCAGCAGGGCCCGCAGCCGCTGCCGCCGGTCCCGGATCCCCGCCTCCTGCCGGGCGAGGTCCTCGTCGAGTTCGGTGAGCACTTCGACGAGGTCCTTGCCGGCGTCGTCCGCGAGTACGTCCCGCACTTCGGCGAGCCCGAGGCCCAGCTCGGTCAGCCGCCGGATCCGGGCGAGGACCACGGCGTGCCGGAGGGTGTAGTCCCGATAGCCGTTGGAGAGGCGCTCGGGCTCGGGCAGCAGGCCCAGGTGGTGGTAGTGCCGCACCGTGCGCGTGGTGACGCCGACGGTGGCGGCGAGTTCTCCGATCCGCATGACACCAGTACAGACGTTGACGTCGCGGCAAGGTCAACCGAGCAGCCGCGGGCTCAGGCGGTGACGAACCAGCGGATCAGAGCGTCGTCGAGGTCGTCGCCCCGGTCGTCGTCCCCGTCCGCGGCCCAGGCCACGAACCCGTCGGGCCGGACGAGGAGGCCGGTCAGCTCCGGCCGCCCCGGGCAGACCGCACCGACGACGTCCACCCGGTCGCCGTACCCCTCCGCCCGGGCGCGCAGCTTCGGGTCGTCCGCGAGGTCGAACAGCACCGCCCGGCCGCCATGCAGCCGGTCGCCCAGCCGGGTGCCGTCGGAGAACTCCAGGTCAGGGGCGCTCCGCCCGGTCAGCGGGTGCTCGCCGGGCAGGTCGTACCGCTGCCAGACACCGGAGATCTGCTTGACGAGGTACGTCGTCCCGTCCCGCGTCAGCGCGAGATCGGTGACCACCCGGCGCAGGGCGCGGGCGTGCCGGTCGGGCCGCATCACGGCGATCTGGGCGCGGGTCCAGTCCAGCACCCAGGCACCGACCGGATGCCGTTCGCCGGTGTAGCTGTCCAGGAGGGCCTCGGGGGCCCGGCCGCGTGCGACGGCGGCGAGCTTCCAGCCTAGGTTCATGGCGTCGCCGAGGCCGAGGTTGAGCCCCTGCCCGCCGAACGGCGAGTGCACATGCGCCGCGTCCCCGGCGAGCAGCACCCGGCCCTTTCGGTAGGTGCTCGCCTGCCGGGCGTTGTCGGTGAACCGGGTCGACGAGTGCACCTCGTGGATGGTCACCTCGGGCACCCCCGACACCCGGCGCAGGGCGGCCTGGAGCTCCTCGGCGGTGATCGGCGCGGAGCGGTCGGCGGGCGGCCCCTCGAACTCGACGGTGAGGATCCGGCCGGGGAAGGGACCGTTGACGTACGTCCCGACGTCGGTGGTGTTCCACCCCTTCCCCAGCCGCTCGCTCCCGCTCATCTCGACGACCGCCTGATAGCCGGTGATCTCCGGTTCGGTACCGGGGAAGTCGAACCCGGCGAGCTTGCGGACGGTGCTGCGCCCGCCGTCGCACCCGACCAGCCATCCGGCCCGGACGTCCTCGCTGCCGAGGTGTACGACCACGCCGCCGCCATCGGCGTCGAAGCCGGTCAGCTCCACGCCCCGGCGGACCTCGACGCCGAGCCGCTCGGCGCGGGCGGCCAGGATCCGCTCCAGGTCGGCCTGCGGGACACCGAGGCCGACCCGGTCAGCGGGGCCGATGTCGGCGAACGCCGGGTCGGAGCCGTCGAACAGGTCACCGCGCATCATGATCCCGGCGAAGTGCCCGGCGAACTTCGGGGGAGTGCGGGACGCGTCCGCACCGCGCTCCCCGAGGAAGGCCTGCAACCGCCACCGGTTCCGCTCCCAGGCTTCCGCGAGCTCGGGCAGCATGCCCCGCCGGTAGAGGGCCACCGCGCCGGCCGTGTTGATGCCGCCGGCCTTGATGGTCACGTCCACCTCGGCCAGCCGCTCCACGACCAGCACACTCGCCCCGCCGAGCCGCAGCTCACCGGCGAGAAAGAGCCCGACGGGCCCGCCGCCGGCCACCACCACGTCGAAGTCGTCGCCGTTCTTGCGTTCTGTTGTCGTCGTCGTCATGACTTTACTGTAGTCACTAAAAGTTTCGAGCGGCTATAGTTTTCTTGTGATCGATGAGAACAGGCCAGGGGAGTCCCTGCGGGAGCGCAAGAAGCGGGAGACGCGGCAGCGGATCTCGAACGTCGCGACGGTGATGTTCCGGGAACACGGCTTCGACCGGGTGACCGTCGCCGAGGTCGCGCGGGCGGCGGGCGTCTCGGCGATGACCGTCTTCAACTACTTCCCGCGCAAGGAGGACCTGTTCCTCGACCGCATCCCGGAGGCCGTCCGGGCCTTCTCCGGGGCGGTACGGGACCGCGCCCCCGGCGAGCCCCCGCTCACGGCGCTGCGCCACCTGGCCTTCCGGTTCATCGACGCGGGGCACCCGCTGGGCGGGCTGGGGGAGGGCTTCGAGGGCTTCTGGCCGGTCGTGGCCGCCTCGCCGGCCCTGCTGGCGCGTGCCCGCGAGGGGGCCGAGGAGGTGGAACGGGCCCTGGCCGGAGCGCTCGCCGAGGCCGGGCAGGCCGACCCGGAGCTGCTGGCGGCCGTGACCGTCGCCGCGTACCGCGCGGTGTGCGTCGCCTCCGTGCGGCGCCAGCTCGCGGGCGAGCCGTTCCCGGAGATCGCCGAGGACCACCGGGTGCGGATGGGGGCGGCGTTCGACGCGCTGGAACGGATGGGGGATGGAACCGGTACCTGAGGGCGTTGCACCATTGACGCGCGCAGGGGGCGCACATGGGGGTGGCGAAGGTGGCAGAACAAGCACGGTGGACGAGGGCTCGGCTGGGCCGCTGCGGGCCGCCGCTCGACCTGCTGACGGCGCATTTCGAACGCCACATCTACGCCCCGCACGCACACGCCGAGTTCACGATCGGGGTGTGCGTGGGCGGCTCCGAGATCATCGACTACCGGGGCGGCCACATCCGCACCGGCCCCGGTTCGATCGTCGTCCTGGCGCCCGGTGAGATGCACACCGGCGGTCCGGCCACGGCCACCGACGGCTACGCCTACCGCGCCCTGTACGCCGGCCCGTCCCTCCTCGCCGAGGGCACCCTGACCGACGGCACACCGCACTTCCGCGACCCGGTGCTGGACGACCCGGAACTGGCCGCGGCCTTCCGCCAGGCCCACACCGACCTGGCCATCTGCCCCGACCCGCTGGAAGCGGAATCCCGCCTCCCCTGGCTCCTGACGGCCCTGTCCCGCCGCCACTCCACGGCCCGCCCGGCAACGGACCACGTCCCCGGGTCGCAGCACATATCCCTCCTCGTCCGGGACAGACTCGCCGACGAACTCACCGCCCCACCCTCACTCGCCGACCTGGCGGCCGACCTGGGCCTCTCCCGCTACCAGCTGCTCAGGGCCTTCCGTACGACGATGGGCGTCCCGCCGTACGCCTGGCTGGCCCAGTACCGGGTGACCCGGGCCCGCGGTCTGCTGGAGGCGGGCCTACGCCCGGCCGAGGCCGCCGCCCTGGTGGGCTTCGCCGACCAGGCCCACCTGACCCGCTGGTTCCGCCGGGTGCTGGGCGTGACCCCCGCCGCCTACCGCAACAGCGTTCAAGACGCGGGACGCTCCTGACACCGATGCTGTGCGCATGACTGCACGAGGCTGGCTCCTCTTCTCCCTCATGGGAGTGATCTGGGGTATCCCCTATCTGATGATCAAGGTGGCGGTGGACGAGGTGTCCCCGTCGATGGTGGTGTTCGCGCGTTGTGCGGTGGGCGCCCTGCTCCTTCTCCCCCTGGCGATCCGCCAGGGAGGCCTGTGGCTGACGATCCGCACCCACTGGCGCCCGATGCTGGCCTTCGCGTGCATAGAGATCATGGGCCCGTGGTTCACGCTCACGGACGCGGAACGCCACCTGTCCAGCTCGACGGCGGGCCTGCTGATCGCGGGCGTGCCGATCGTGGGCGTGGTCGCGGCTCGCTACTTCGGCGACACGGAACACCTGGGCACACGCCGGATCGCGGGCCTCCTGATCGGCCTGGCCGGCGTGGGCGTCCTGACCGTCCCCCACCTCACCGGCGGCGACGCCCGCTCCCTGGGCGAGGTCCTGCTCACGGTCATCGGCTACGCGACGGCGCCCCTGATAGCGGCCCGCCGCCTGAAGGACGTCCCGACACTGCAGCTCATAGCCCCCTGCCTGACCCTGGCGACGATCGTCTACGCCCCCGCGGCGGCCGCGACCTGGCCCGCCTCGATGCCCTCCTCCGGGGCCCTCCTCTCCCTCCTCGCCCTGGGCGTCCTGTGCACCGCGGTGGCCTTCGTCGCCTTCCTGGAGCTCATCAAGGAGATAGGCCCGACCCGCTCCACGGTGATCACGTACGTCAACCCGGCGGTGGCGGTGGCGGCGGGCGCGTTGTTCCTGGACGAGCGCTTCACCGCGACGATCGGGGTCTCCTTCGCGCTGATCCTGGCGGGGTCGGTACTGGCGACGATGGCCTCGGCACCGAAGGGGTCGGCGGACCCGGACCCGGTGCCGGTGCGCCCCGCCCGTCAGTGGCTCCGCCGCGGGGCGGACCCCCGGCCGGAACGAGACGAGGCCGGCGCCCGGTAACATGGTCGACACGGCAGACGAGCCGGGCGGACGGCCGCGTGGAGTCCCCTCAGGGGGCTTCCCGAGGAACGTCCGGGCTCCACAGGGCAGGGTGGTGGCTAACGGCCACCCGAGGCGACTCGCGGGACAGTGCCACAGAAAGCAAACCGCCCAGCGCTCAGGCGCTGGGTAAGGGTGAAACGGTGGTGTAAGAGACCACCAGTGCCCAGGGTGACCTGGGCAGCTAGGTAAACCCCACCCGGAGCAAGGTCAAAAGGAAGCACCCCGGTGCTTCTGCGGGGACGTTCGAGGGCTGCCCGCCCGAGCCCCCGGGTAGACCGCACGAGGCCGGTGGCAACACCGGCCCTAGATGGATGGCCGTCACCCCGGCACCCGCGAGGGACCGGGGCACAGAACCCGGCGTACAGCCCGACTCGTCTGCCGCCACCTGCGGCTTTTCCTAGGAAAGGGCCTCTGACCTGCGTCGGAGGCCCTTTCCGGTCTTTCGGGGGCTTACCGCATTAGGCGGCGAAACGTCCCTCGGAAGTCCCTCGGACAGAGCTGAAAGTCCCTGAAAAGTCCCTGGAACGGAGGGGCGCGCGAGGCCTCTGGGCTGGGCATTCGCGACAGCCGTCGGAGCACAGGGCTCCGTCGTTCTCGCGGTTGGCCTGAAGCTGCCGGTATGTGCCCGGTGCCTCAAGTCGGCGGTGATGGGCGGTTCGTGAAGGGCGGCGGATACGCGCGCAGGCACGGATTCCGGTGATCATGGACTATCGAGTTCGCTGATCACCACAACGGAAGACCGTGCCTGCTGCTCCACCGTCACCCATTCCCGCCGGGCTGGGTCAACTCGCGGGCTGTGATCCGGCCTGCCCCGACGAGCTACCCGATCTGCTGGCTCGGCTGTCCTGCCTGCCCGACCCGCGCCGCCGCCGGGGCCGCCGTCACCCGCTGCCGTACGTTCTGGCTGTGGCCGCCTGCGCGGTCCTGGCCGGAGCGAAGTCCCTCACTGCAATCGCTGAGTGGGCCGCCGATGCTTCTGACCGGCTGTTGTTCTGCTGCGGGGCCGCGCTGCGTGATCCGGACCGGCCCTGCCGGGCGCCCAGCGAGGCGACCGTGCGCCGAGTACTGCAGCGCATCGACGGCGACGCGTTCGACGCGGCGATCGGCGGCTGGCTCACCGCTCGTGCCGCCGCCTCCCGCGCCGCCGGCCAGGAGGGACACCCGCCGACCCGCCCGGTACGGGCAGCCGTTGCAGTGGACGGCAAGTCTCTGCGCGGCGCGATCCGCTCCGACGGCCGCTGCGTCCACCTGATCTCGGCTCTGCGCGACGACGGCATCGTGCTGGCCCAGCGCGAGGTCGACGCCAAGAGCAACGAGATCACCGCATTCCGGCCACTGCTGGACCCGCTGGACCTGACCGGCGCGGTGGTGACCTTCGACGCGCTGCTGACCCAGACCGACCACGCAAAGTTCCTGGTCGAGGAGAAGAGAGCGCACTACATCGCCGTGCTCAAGGGCAACCACCCGAGCCTGCACACGCCGGTGAAGGACCTGCCATGGAAGGAGGTTCCGCTGCTGGACCGCACCCGGGCCACCGCGCACGGCCGCGACGAGATCCGCCGGCTCAAGGCCGCCACCGTGCCGGGACTGCCGTTCCCGTACGCCGACCAGGCCCTGCAGATTGTCCGCCGACGACGCTCCCTGCGCACCGGGAGGGTTTCGATTGAACGCGTCTACGCGCTCACGAGCCTGACGGTGTACCAGGCGAACGCTGCTGACCTTGCGGAACGCGTTCGCGGGCACTGGGCTATCGAGAATCGTGAGCACCACGTCAGGGACGTGACGTTCGGAGAGGACGCCTCGCAAGTACGCACGGCCGGTGCGCCGCGGGCGATGGCCTCACTGCGGAACCTGGCCATCGGCGCGCTCCGCCTGACCGGGTGGAACAACATCGCCGCGGGCCTGCGTCATCACGGGCGGGACATGACCCGGCCACCGGCCGCCCTCGGACTCACGTGATCATTCCTCACCGATCGCGAGGACGACGAGCCCTGGGCCGCGGAGCGCTACTTCTTCGCGGCCCGAAGGAGCTGATCGACTGTGCGTTCAGTCGATTGTTTTTCTGTGGTCATTCCGTAGGGTTCCTGCTCTGAATCGCTCAGTGTTTCCTTACCTTCCGGGTCTCGGGAAATGGAAACGTCCAGCCAGGGATTGGTATCTCCCTTGGCTACGTCGAATCCCCCTTTCGGAAACACCCACCAGCCCGTCGCATAGTCCGTGGAGTGCGTCAGGTTCAGCATCTCGCTGCTGTGGTAAATCTTGGAGTGGAAGCGATAGAAATCGTCTCCTTTCTGTGTGAGCCAGTCTGGGGCATCCCGGAGATGCCTCCAGGTTTCCGAGTCCCAGGAGACTTCACGCGAACTCGCATAGCTGTTTCCCAGTTTGCCTCGGTCGGCTCGGACGAAGGAGGCGGTCGCGTCGATCTCGACGCGACCGAGCCCGGATCGCAGCGGCACATCGATGACGAAGTCGTGCGAGAAGTCCATCCCCGGGTCAAGCCGACTGCCCGGGTCGGCGAACTTCCCGGTGCCCAACATGTGCGAGTCCCCATACTTTACGTGCTTGAATGTTCGGTCGTAATTCAACGTCTCCCACTTCCAATCGCTCTCCCCGATGCCCTTTTCCGAGTATTGAGTCGGCCACCCTAGGACCGTCCACATGGTGCCGACGACATAGACCCTCACCGAACCGGTGTTGCGGAACTCCACATGTGCCGGAACGTGAAGCGCCGTGCCGTCCGCACTGAGGGTGGATTCGCCGAACGAGATGCTGAACGGGATTTTCACGGGAGTGGAGTATGGGACGTACATCTGTGAATAGGTCAGGCTCACCAGCCCGATGACTCCGGACACCACGACGCTCAGTGCGATGCCCCTGGGATGCTGGATCGCCTGCCACACCTTCTGCCGTGTCAGAGTCCACAGGGCCCAGACCGCCCAAAGCACCAGGCCGATCCACAGCCCGAGGAGCGGGGTGTAATCCCGGCCCTGGATCTGTGTGATCAGGAACAGCAGATCCGTGACCAGCACGGTGCCGACGCCCGCCAGGACGACCGGGCCCGAGTATCGGATAGCCCTCTTGCCCCAGTAGTCGCACACGGCCAGCGCTGCGACCGCTTCGGCCAGCGCCGCGGCGATGAAGGCGACGCCCACGACGCGACCGCCGTACGCCAGGGCGTTGAACGCGTCCGTAGTGCCCACATGGAAGAGGACCGCGGCCGAGACCAGGAGGCCCAGCGCCATCAAGGCGCCGGCGGCGCGTCTTCGCCATGGACAGTCGGGCCAGGAGGACTTATCCGCCTCCCAGTGGACCCGGCCGGGGGCGTCGACATCAAGGTCGTCCGGAGGCAGGCCCGCCCGCCGGAGAAGGCGTCTCAGCCCGCGCGCCGACCAGACCCGACCGACGGTCTCTCCTCGCACGCGCACGGCCCGCAACCCCCGTGCGTCCGGGGCCTCCACGACGATGAGAGGGTGGTTGCTCACGAACTCAGGGTGACTGTGCCGGAACGACCGTCCTGGAAGCGACACACCTCCCGTGCCCGGCAGACCGATGAAATCCCAGGTCAGCCCCCCAGTCTTCAAGAGTCGGCGTCGGTCTCGTCGAGTCCGGTGACCTTGCGGAACGCGTTCGCGGGCACTGGGCTATCGAGAATCGTGAGCACCACGTCAGGGACGTGACGTTCGGAGAGGACGCCTCGCAAGTACGCACGGCCGGTGCGCCGCGGGCGATGGCCTCACTGCGGAACCTGGCCATCGGCGCGCTCCGCCTGACCGGGTGGAACAACATCGCCGCGGGCCTGCGTCATCACGGGCGGGACATGACCCGGCCACCGGCCGCCCTCGGACTCACGTGATCATTCCTCACCGATCGCGAGAACGACGGAGCCCTGGCCTGATCACGAGCTTCCCCGGAAAGGAACTGCACCCGTCGCGGCCCTGGGCGAGTGGCTGGCGCAGTCTCATTGACATCGCGACGGTGATATCACCAGAGGGATAGGGCGTCGGCGGCCTGTGGTCCATGGTGGTCATCCGCCACTTGCCGGGCATTTACCGGATCTCCCGGTTGCCCTGTGGGGCTGCCCGGCGAGGTCGGCGAGCGATCCGTTCATTTATGGGAGATCGCGCTGCTGCCCTGGCTCCTGCCCGTCGAGAGGTTCCATCCATGTCGCGCCCGCTCGAAGAATCGCCCTACGCGTTCACCGTCCCGCCTCTGGTCGAGGCGGTGTCGGCAGCACGGGACCGCGTCGCGGACCGTGCTCGGCGTCTTGGGCTGGATCTGGGCGAGGAACTGATCCACGACTTGAAGTTGCTCACCGGGGAACTGGTCGCGAACTCGGTCACGCACACGAAGGCCGCGTGCGTGGTGTGCGTACGGTGGACTGGAGAGCGGCTCCGCGTGGAAGTCACTGATGTTGACCCCGCCTTGGTGGCTTCGTCCGAGGCGTTGTCCACGGACGAGCATGGGCGCGGCCTCTTCCTTGTCGCCGCATTGGCAACAGAGTGGGGATCGCATCCCTGCGCAGCGGGGAAGAACACTTGGTTCGAACTGGCAATCCCCATCTCAGCGAAGCACACCGCAACTCTGGTGTCCTTGCAGGGTGACGTGTCTGCTGAGAGGGCGATCGTCACCTGTGCCGGCGTCGCCCAGCCGGGTGTCGCGGAACCTGTGCTGATAGCCGACGTACATCCACGAATTGAGCATCAAGCGGCCTGAGTGACGTAGACCAAGCCGCAGCAGCCGGGGCACGCTGAGGTCGTTGCCTCACCCGCCGATTTCCGAAGGGCAGCCCCTTGTGATCATTGCCCAGTGAACGTCGTATGACGTTGACAAGCTTTACCTCCTTCAAGGTATGACAGAGAGAGTCGACTCTCCACGC
The DNA here is from genome assembly GCF_040651615.1 of Streptomyces sp. NPDC048417. Taxonomy (NCBI): domain Bacteria; kingdom Bacillati; phylum Actinomycetota; class Actinomycetes; order Kitasatosporales; family Streptomycetaceae; genus Streptomyces; species Streptomyces sp. NPDC048417. Next base: position 101,447 of record NZ_JBEZKI010000026.1, read on the forward strand.
TGCGTGCCGTCTGTCCCCCGCCGCACCGTGCCCGAGTGCCAGGCGAGCTTTGCCATCCCGCTCAGGGCGGTCGCACTCGGTGCCGTTCCAGCTCTGACTGTCGATCCTGTTGAGTTCGCGCCGTTCAATCCGCACCCACGTATCGCGATTAGTCCATGCTCCGCAGGAGCGGCGCTTGCAGACTGTCGTCTCGCGGTCCAGGAGTACCTCAAGTCGTCGCCCCCACACGGTCCAGCAGGTAATGGACCGGTTGGACGCGAAGATCTGTAACAGTCGCAGATGGCTCAGGCGTCACGGAACTCCCCTTCAGCATCGCCTGGCTACCTGTCCCCTGACCCACGATGCATGCCGACGATTACTCCAAGGCGTAGCCACCGTCGATGTACCAGGAGCTGCCAGCCAGTGCCTGGTACATGGCGGCCCGCCACAGGCGCGGGATCCTCATCACGGTCGGCAATGCGTGGTTGATCAATGCCTCTTGCTGGTAGCAGTCGGCGATCACAGCGTTGCCCTTGGCGTTGACTGCCTTGACGAACTCGGGCCCGTTGGCGCCATGGAGCACGGCGGCGAAGCCGCTGGTGAACCCGCTTCCGGCCCTCGGCCCGGCGCCCACCGCGCCGCCCAGGCGTCGGGAGACAAGCCGACGGACGTCCCGTGGCAGGTCGGCTCAGCGCGGGCGTACGGCTGTGGAGCTGTACTGAAGGCGCGGGGTGATCGTGTTGGGCATTGCGTCAGCGTTAGGGAATTGCGGTCCCCGGCGCCACCAGTTCTGGTCTCCGTCCCTGCCGATCCACCCGGCGGGCGCCACCACCTCGCGGGCGATCTCCACACAACAGACAGCGGAGGCTGCAGACACCCGTGGAGAGATCAGGAAGCCTTTTCCGGGCGCCTTCTTGCCGAGCGTCGGCGGGGCACTCCGCCGCCGGTCCCACTCAAGGACAGGAGCGATTCCAGTGGTGCTCCGCTATTCCAGGAGCCGAACAAGTTGCGGTTCAGAGCCACGATTTGGTGTTTGATCGCGAGGTCTCGTGCGGCTTTTCCGTACTCGCAGATGGCAACGAACAGGGCGACGTCCGCGTGGTGTTCGTTGAAGGCCATGCCGACAAACTTCTGCATGTCGCCGCTGGGCACCGTGCGGTGGGGCGCGTAGTGCTTGGCCTGTACGACCAAGCGCCGCCCGTCGGGCATGTTACCGAGGATGTCTGCGGCAAGGTCCCCCGAGCCGCCGACCACAGCGACGTTGGTGCAGCCGTCTCGGCGGCACAACTCGGCCACGTAGTGTTCGAAGTCCTGCCAGGTCATGGCGTCGATGGTGGTCATGGAGCGTTCCAGTTCCATGCGCCGGTCCTGTTCACGCCACGTGCGGTCGCCGGCGCGCTCTCGTTTGTGGGCCTTCCATAGAAGCCAGGCGGCGATGCCCACAGTCCCTGCTCCGGCGATGCCCAGCAGGAGCCACGGCGACTGCCACAGGACGAAGAGCACGGCCGCGATACCGGCCGCCGCTATACCTGCCCGTTGGCGTAGTTCTCGCTGCCGTCGCGCCTTCGTGCGGCGCACCTTCCGCTTGGGCATTGGATCCCCTTCCCCTGTGGTGAATCTGGTGGGCAGTGTGGAAGCGCGTGATGGCATTGCCAAGTAGGCGTTTCTGGCCAGCGTTGAGTGGTGCGGTATTCAGCTCGCCGGGCAACTGGATGTGCTCGTGCGCGGTGGAGAAGGAGTGGCCCTCGACCCCGATCGGCAACTGAGCGCGACGCCTTGATGCCGCTGAGTAGTGAGCGCGACCGGACAATCTGTCCGTGGGTTTCTGCGCTCCACCCCTTGACGTGAGGCCAGTTCATCCCGGCTGAATCCAGCCCAACTGTCGCACATGGGCTGGTTCGGTCAGTTCCACCTGGTCTCGCCTCTGGCTGCGCCTCAACTCGGCCTGGCCGTAGGCAGAATGGGGCCATGGGCGCTGGACTCCCCGGCCGCGACACCAGCCCCGACCCCGACCCCAAGGTCACCCTCGCCCGGCTCGCCGCCGCCCTGGACATGCGGGTCAAGCAGGCAGGCCCCAAGGCCCCGGCTGAGCACGTCTGGCACTGCTCGGTCCGTACCGACCCCGGCGACCGGACCCTGACCGACGCCGAGTGGAACACCGTCGCTCGCCGCCTGGTCCACGCCGTCAACCTCGCCCCCGAAGGCGATCCCGACGGCTGTCGCTGGGTCGCGGTGCGCCACGCGGACGACCACATCCACATCGTGGCCACCATGGTCCGAGGCGATCTGCGCCGCCCGAGGATGAACTACGACTTCAAGAAGGCCCAGGCCGAATGCCGCCGCATCGAACAGGAGATGGGCCTGCGCCGGCTCAAGCCCGGCGACGGCACCGGAGCCAAGACGCCCACCAGCGCCGAGCGCTTCAAGGCGGAGCGGGTCGGCCGACCCGAGACACCGCGCGAAATGCTGCGCGAGGCCGTCCGCCAGGCCGTTGCCGGGGCCGCCAGCGAAGCCGAGTTTTTCACCCGCCTTCGTGAGGCGGGCCTGCGCGTCAAGCTCCGGCACGCCCCCTCCGGTGACGTCCTCGGCTACACGGTCGCGCTGCCCGGGGACCGCAACCGTGACCGCGAGCCGGTCTGGTTCGCGGGCTCGACCCTGGCCCCCGACCTTTCCTATCCGAAGATCCAGCGCCGCCTTGCCGACGGAACTCCCGACGCGGTCATGATGCGGGAGGCCGACAGCGGCCCATCGGACTGGTCGCCACCAGCACGGGGGCGACGCACCGCCACAGGGGTCGCCGAGCGCGCCGCGATCCTCCTGGACAGCGACGACGACGATGCCGCAGCCCAACTCGTAGGAGTGGGCGAACTCCTGGACGCGGTCGCCCAGACCTCTCCGGCCGCCACCCGCGCCGAACTTGGCGCCGCTGCTCGCTCCTTCGAACGAGCCACCCGCAGCCACGTCCGAGCCGAACGCGCCGACACCCGGGCGATCCGCTCGGCGGCCCGGGGCATCATCCAGGCCGGCGGCGCGCTCGGCCGAGGAGAAGATGGCGGCACCACCGCCATGCTCGTCTCCACTCTGGTCCTGGTGGCGTTGGCCGCCGCCCGTTGGCACTCCGCACGCGGTCACGCCCAGCAGGCCGAAGCCTCCCGGCAGGCCGCCGAGCACCTTCGCGCCGCCTACCGCCAGGCCGCTGCCGCACCCATGCAGGCCCTGCGCGACCAGGGCCGAGCCTTGCCCGAAGCTCAGCGCCGCGCCTACGAGACCACCATCCGCGCCGCCCTGCCCGAGAACCGCACCCGACCCGGCACGAGCACGAAGAGCGACGCCTTGGCCGCCACCCTGGCCCAGGCCGAGCAGGCAGGCCACGACCCCAAGGCCCTCCTGCAGAAGGCCATCGCCATGCGCGAACTCGACACAGCCGAGGACGTGAATGACGTCCTGGTCTGGCGACTGCGCCGTCTTGCCCAGCTCCCCGCCCACCCTGGCGGAGCCACTCGAAGCCCGCAGGCCAGCACCGGTCGCGCCCAGCCTCCGGCCAACCGGACCGGCGTCCGGGCCGCCCCCCCGGCCTCGCCGAGGCCCGCCGCACCGGACCCGCGTAGCCGCCCGCCGCGCCGCTGACCAGAAGTCCGGCAGGCCTGCCACCGGCCTGCCGGACTGCGCGAAACCCATGGACAACCGGCTCCACCGGCTGTTACGGATGAAGAGAAGGCCTCGACCGGGAGATGACGCTCGTGCTCAGAACCACCGACCACCGCGTAGAGCCGACCCTCGTCCTGCCCGCCGCCCCGGCCGGAAGCGATCCGCTGCCGCAACTCCAGTACGAGACACAGCCGCCCAGCGGAACCGGCGCAACGCGCTGCCTCAGCCACCCGCCGGAGCTGTCCCTGCGCGGGATCCCCGTGATGTGCTCGGCCTGCCGGGCCCGGCGCGACTGGCTGCTCATCAACCACGGCCGCAATGTCTGGGTCCGCTGCCGCTGCAGCAACCAGTGGCTCGAGCCCGAGATCAGCCGTGCCGACTTCGACGCCATGATCGCCATCCCGGACGGGACGACCTACCCCAGCGTCGAGCAGGGCCTGATCGCACTCGGCTTCGACGGCGCCTTCGCCGGCTCGTACCTGGAGTAGTGAGCGGAATTATCTCCGGTACGACAGCGGCCAGCTCCGCACGCTGAGCCGGTCTGGGGCGCATCCGAGTGGATCGAGTCGAGCGGTCCACCCACCGAATACGAACCGAGCTGGCGGGAATCGGCGGACAAGCCGACCAAACGGCATCAACGTGTCGGGCGTGCTCCCATGGCGGTGCCGACTGCCGGACTGCCCGCCGTCCGTTACGTATGAAGCCAGGTCCCGTGTTGATCCGGCCACTTCACGGTGGGATGTTGACCGCGCCGCGTACTGTCGCCCGGTGGACCACATCCCCCATCGTGACGACTACCGCTACCGCCGCCAGGACCCCAACTGCCCCCGATGCTGTTTGGACGTACTGCGTACTCGTCCTCCTGCGGCCGATGAATTTGCGACGGCATGCGGCCTTGAAGGGCTGGTAGACGAGCATGGCTCCTTGGTCGAGCAGCACCTGCTGCGGTTGACGATCGGTAGCTGGGTCACAGGCGGCCGCATGTACCCGTCGACCCCGGGCCTGGTGGAGTGGATGGCTCGTCTCAAGAGCCCCGCCCGAGTCGCCGAGGCCTTGCCGGTGCCGGCCGCGATAGCCGGCGGCATTGCTGCGAGCCTGATCGAACTCAACCAGGATCTCGAAGGCGGCCAGGCCGGCAAGGTGATGAGGTGGCTGGCGCCGCACACTGAACGTGCGCTGGTGGATCTGTGGCGCGATCTGACGCTGTTCAGCGTGGAGCGCTACCCCGTGGAGGCTGCGGGGCTCCGAGCCAGAGTGGAAAAGTCCGTGAGTCGCCGCCCCACGCTGTGGTCCAGGTCGCTCCCCTGGCTCCTCGCCCTTGCCCGTCACCTGGACGGTCTCGATGTCTTCCTCACACTGGCCCTGGCCGAGCAGCACCGGTCAGTGCGAGCGGCTGTCAAGGCGAATACACGAAGCGCGGTACCAGAAGTCCGGCGGCGGGCCGAAGGAATCCAGGCCATCGCCGACGGCAGCGGCCCCATCGAGCAGAAGCTGATCGACGCGCTGGGCGGCTCCATGGACGCTCGGCGCCATGTCTTCCCGAGGCCTCTCGACGCTCCGTCGTCGACGTGGCTCGCCAGCACCGGTCTGGAGGATCTGACACGCGGAGCGGTGGCGGGCGCGGTCAAGGACTTCATGGACTTTGTGTCCCGATCCGGCGCGCAGGACGAGGAAGCGCTCACTGCCCGCCTGCTGGAGAAGCTCGGGCAACGGTTCGCCGCCGGATCGAAGGCAGGGCAGTGGACGGATCCCGACTCTCCAGAGGTAGCGCTGGCGAGTCGCCAGGAGACCAAGAACGCGGAGAAGGCGACCGGAGCGGACATCGGTATCGTCCTCGAGGTCACGGTCCCCGGTCGGCTGACCACGAGGATCGGTGACCTGGTGCAGGTCAAGAAGGCCAACGCCCTTATTCCCAGCGCCTCACGTAGTGATTCCTGGAAGATCAACCGCCTGCAGCTCGACACCCTGCTAGAGCTCAGTTCGACGGCGACGTACTGGCTCATTCCCGGCAGCGGTGATGTCTACGTCGTACCGGCTAAGTTCCTGGCTGCTGTTGGTGCTGCCCGCTCCGGTCGCGATTCCTTGTTTACCGTCGGGCACAGCGACGTACGCCATGCCGCCGTGAGTCTGGAGCACTACCTGACCGATCTGGCGGCAGGCATGTGGCTGGGAAGTACCAGCGCCGCAACACTCTCAGCTGCCGCAGGCGAGAATCCGGCGAACCGTCCCGAGTTCTTCCTCAATATCAAAGTCACGCTTCCCCGCTTCCTCGACGATGTGCGGAATGATCCGCAGTGGATGGGAGGGTGAGCCACACACGTGGCGCGGGGTCTGCGTTCCCGCAGAGGAATAAGGCCGGCCCGGAATTGGCGAGATTCGTCCGTATAGAAAGCACGCTCAGTTCCATGCGCCAGGGCGCACACTGCTTGCGTAGCATGCTGTCGGCCCCCGGACGCATCCGGCGAGGCCGACAGGACGCGGCGAAAGGGCAGCAGTGCAGCGAATCGGCCTCTACTACCCGTACGTGCACTTCCGTAATGAGCAGTGGATCAAGGCCGCCGCCCTCTACTGGCCGGGCCTTGCCCGGGTCGTCCCGCGCGGGTTTCCTGTAACCGACCCGGACCTGGTCAAGGCCCTGCGCGACGAGCTGGACTTCGTCACCGACGTGGACCCCAGGGAAGCCGCAGCCGCTGTCGCTCCAGCCTTCCTGAAGGCTGTCGAGGACCACGGCGCCGAACTGAGGCAACGGTTTCTGGCAACTGCCGACACCCGAACTTTCCACGCGCATCGGGGGAACCGGCCTGAGCCGTTGATGATGGGACAGCGCATCGTCAACGCGGAGCCGACCTCATCTGACGACGTGCGAACGCTTCCGCGTGACGAACGCCCCCTCGCCGGCCTGTACCCGCATGAGGTAGACCCACAGCTTGCGGACGTCCTTCGCGGTGCAGGTCTCGCTGTGCCAGCCATGCGGTCGCGCGTTGCCAGATTCACGGACGTGACGTGGCTGGCTATGGACCCGGTCCTGGCCTGGATCTATAAGTGTGTGCTCACCCAGGAGTTGGCCCGCCGTACGCGGTACGCGCCGATCACGGACCAGGTCGCGGCCCACAGCGCCACGGACGGCTGGGACAGCGACCGGATCGCTGCCGCCATGCTGGGCGAGCCGCCCCGACCGGCAAGCTCTGACCAGTCAACACGACTCGGGCTGATGGCCGTGGAGTGCGTCCTCCCGGACGGCCTGCGCTCGGTGCCGGTGGCGAAGATCATCCAACTGCGGAAGGACCACCGAGCGGAATTCAATGCCTTCACCCAAGCGGTCGACAAAGCTGCGACGGACCTGCGAGAGCATGTGGCCGGCATCGAAGACCGCGCGGCGTTCGAGCATTACCTTCGACTGAAGTTCGACGAGAGCATCGCGCTGCCGCTTGAGGAGCTGCGCAAGGCAATGAGCGGCCTCAACCTCAAAACCTTCTACAGCGCGCTGAACTACAAGTTCGAACTGCCCGCCCTTGCCGCTGCGGCGAGCGGCTGGGCAGGCAACGTGCCGATCGCCGCTGGAAGTCTCGCGGTCGCCGCCGCGACCCTGCGCCAAGCCACGGCGGAGGCACGCGATGCTCAGCTCGGTGGCTCTCCGGTCAGCTACTTGCTCAGGGTGGAACGGAACCTGAAGCCGACCACCCTGGTGCGGCGAGTCGCGCGAACGCTTGGCCGAGCTGCGGGCTCCGGAATCTAGCCGCGCTCAGCCGCGGTTGCTGTGCTTGGGAAGCTGGCCGCGTAAGTCGCAGCCGGGGCAGTCGTCCTCGCCCTGGACGTGGGCGTACCAGCCGTGGACGTGCGCGTGGTGGATCGCCTCCTCCACCGAGGCTTCGCCGTTGCGGACCGATGCGATGGCGTTGCCGACAATCAGCCGGAGCACGGCGCTGTCGGGTGCCGGGTACAGCGGGGACGGCATCGGTGAGTCGGTCGCCATGGCCGCAGACTACGGGCGGGGCCGACCGCCGGTCAGCCGGATGCGGTGCTGTCGTGCTGGCCGGTGCCGTGCAGGTCGCTGCGGAACCCTCGGCCGACCGGCTGCCAGCCTTGGAAGGTGGAGGGCCTCCAGCGGGGCCGGTCCGGAACGCTGGTGTCGTCGGGCTCCGGCAGACTGCCCCGGCTCTTGCGGCTGCGGGCGGCCCGGACGCTGATGCCCAGGTGGGCGGCGACCTCCGGATATCCCCAGAGCTGCTGGTCGTCGGCCATCGTGTCCTCCTCGTTCGTCGGTGATGAGCGTACGCAAGATCCGGATGGGCGGGCGTACGGCAAGACCGCCCCTGCCGGTCGGCGCGGGGCGGCCTTCTGCGGTTGCGGTCAGACCTCGGCGAGGCGGTTAGATATGTCCAGGGCGACGGTGGCGACCGCGAGGGCGGCGCACAGGCCGGTCACCTCGTGGATGGTGGGGCGGACCAGGCGCGGCCAGTTGTCGGGGGCGGCGGGCCAGGAGGCGAGGAGGACCTCGGTGGTGGTTAGGCCGAGGTGGGCGGTTACGTCCCAGCCCGCGCGGGAGGCGGGCTCCCAGTGCAGGCGGATACGGCCGAGCGGGAGTCCGGGGGTGCCCGCCGGGAGCCAGGAGACGTCGAGCGGTCCCTCCGGGAGGGTGGAGACGCGCTGGACCAGTGCGCCGCGCGCTCCCGACGGCATGGGCCGCACGGCGAGGGCGTGCAGCGGGCGGGCGGCGAAGGGGTGGGGTCGCGGTGAGATCGGGGCCTCCTGGACCGGGTCGGTACGGCGGGTCAGGCCCAGGCGAGGGCGTTGCGGACAGCTGCCGGGAGGTAGCCCTCCTGGCCGTCCTCGGCGATGAACGCCATGCCGTCGCCCACGACGACGTCGGTGCCGAGGTAGTGCGCGAAGGGCCAGTCGGGGTTGACGGCCAGGCGGATCGGCAGGTCGGGGTCGAGGTTCTGAAGTTGACGGAGTAGGTGGCCGACGGTCAGGTAGTGGGGCACGGGAACCTCCGAGAGTGAGATGGGCTGGTGAATCAGTGTGGTGGTGGAGCGTCAGCGGGCGTCGAGGCGGAGCAGGTCGCGCAAGACCTTCGGGCCGGTCGGGTCCGGCTTGGGGTGGTTGGCGAGGTGCCGCCTGCGGGACTCGTTGACGTAGCCCTTGCCGGGGTTCTTCATCTGCCAGTCGCCGCACGAGCAGATGGCCTGGGTGTAGGCGCGGCCGGGGCAGTCGGGGTGGAGCGGCTTGCCGGAGGTGGTGTGCTTGTGCTCGGCTGGGCAGTCGGTGCCGTCGGCGTGGTGGCTGGTCAGCGGCGCGCGGTGGGTCAAGGGGTGTTCCTCTCGATTTGGTCGGGGCCGGTCGGCCCGGCATGTGAGCCGACCGGCGGCGGGGCAGTGCGTGCGGCGGACTGGAGGGAGACCGGCTGCCGAGCGTTTCAGCGGCTGGGGTTGGCGATGAGCGCGGCGAGGAAACCGGCCACGGCCTCGGAGGGGGTGTAGGGGCCGAACTCCTGGATCCAGGGCTCGGCGTCGGCGGGGATGACTCGGACCTGCCAGACGATGCCGCGCTTCCAGGCGGCGGTGTCCTCGGGGAGCCAGCCGACGTAGACGCGGCCGTCCGGGCTGGTGCAGTGCACGTTGGCCTCCGGGGTGTCGACGATTGCCCAGCCGAGTGCGCCGAGCAGTTCGAGCACTGGGCCCGCGCAGTGGTCGCTGGAGAGCCAGGCGCGTTCCTCGACGGCGGGGCGGACGACAGCGGGCAGGAGGGTGCTGGAGGCGTTCAAGAGTGGACGGTCCCTTCGTTGACCTGCGGTTTTTCCGACACTCGTACGTTGACATGCGGTGTGCCGAAGTACGTAGTCGTTTCCGGGAAGGTGCTGTCTGCCGTGGGCGAAGTGGCCTCCGGGGACGAAAGACCGGCGGGCCGGGGAATGGATCGGCGCGGCCGGTTGTCGTAAGTCGGTTGCGGCGCAGGGCCGCACAGAGCCGAAGGGGCAGCAGGCGTGGCGGAGCCGAGCAGACACTGGGGCGGTGCCGGGCTGGAGCGCAAGATCCGCAGCGCCGGGCGGCCGTGGACGGTGGGCGACATCGCGATGGTGGCCGACGGGCAGTGGGCCGTGAACACCCAGGCCGAGATGCGGCGTGACGGGGAAGCCGTGGTGGAGCGCCGGATCGCGGACGGGCGGCGCGTCGAGCTGACGTTGGCGGAGCTGGCCCGCGCGGTGGGCTCCCGGTTCGGGGAGGCCCATCGCAACGAAGACGCGGACTGACCGGTTACCGTCGGGGCCCGGTCACGGCCACTGTCGCGCCGACAGCGGTCGACGGGGCGGGCTGGTCCGGTGGTTGGCCCAGGTCGCGCGGTGCGTGCGCGGAGCGGGCGACAGCGGCCTGGGCCAGGCGGAGTGCCGGTGCACGGTCCGCGGTCACGGCGGCGTCGCGGGCCTCGATCACGTGGCTGATCGCCTGCAGGGCCGTGCGGCTCTCGGCCTGCGCGACCCGCAGGTCCACCGCCGAGCTGGTGATCCGCTCCTGGTCGTAGAAGGCCGGCACATGGCCGGGCCGGGTGAGGGCGTGCAAGCGGTCCTGGTGGACGGCGACCGCGTTGTTTGAGACGACGAGGCTCGAACGGATATGCATCGCCGAGCGCAGGAGCGGGTCTTCGACGGGGCGGCGGACCGCGAGGGTCTCCAGCACGTCGATGGGGCGGCCCCAGGCCTTCTCGATCATGGCTGTGGCCTGGTCGAGTGCGGTGGCGTCGGTCATGACGGAACTCCCGGTATTCGGAGGTGCTGCTTCAGTCAGAGGTGATGTCCCGGAGAATCCGGGGGCGGGAGTCAGCGGCTGTGCCGTGGGGTCGACGGGCTGGCCAGCGGCTTGGCCACGGCTGCGTGTGCGAGGTTGCTCGACCGACTCTGTGCCGGAGTCGCGGTGCGACTGCGAGCGGCCATCACGCGGAGGTCGGCTGCTGTCTGCGGGGTGCGTGCGGCGCGGTGGACGGCTTGGGCGACAGCGGTGCGGCGTACGTCGAGTGGGGTCGGAGCCCGAGAGATCTGGGGATCGGCGGCTGGGCCGGCTGGGGTCAGCGTGATCAGGTGCTCCACCTTGCGGTTGATCTGGTGCCGCTCACGAAGCGCCGGGGCTGAGTCCGCCATGGCGGCTGCCGTCGCGGCGATCAGGTGGGTTGGTGTGCGGGCCGTGAAGACCGCTTCCGCGCGCGTGCCCCAGCCCGGGGGGCCGGCCCACAGCGTGACGGTTTCGTCGTCCCGGCCAGAGAGGCGGTTGTCGATCAGAACGCCTGCTTGCCCGTCGGGGGCGATGATCTCGACGGTGCCGCGCTCGGCCGCCCCGTCGCGGGTCCAGCCGGCATCGGTCAGCGGGCGGACGGCGTCGGCCCAGTACAACGACGGGCTCGTCAAGAAGCGCCCGTTGCCGTCGGTGGCCTCGGCTTCGGCGTAGTCGCGGGCCAGAGCGGTGGTGAGCCCGGCGACGATCTCGGCCGGGGTGACGTGGTTGAAGGTTGCCGTCCAGCGGGGGGCGGAGACGGCGTCATCGGCGGCTGTGATCTTCCACAGCTCGAAGTCGTCGCCGAACCAGCCGATCCTTATCCGCTGGTCGGGCGAGGTGACGAGGAGCTGGCAGGGGCCCTCGTCGAGATAGTGGTGTGGCCAGTGACCAACAGGGGCGAAGCCGGCGCCCCCGGTCCCGTTGGAGCCGGCCAAGTACGTGGGGCTGACCAGTACCTCTTGATGGGGATGCTGGTCGTAGGGCTGCTGGGTGCTCATGGTCGAGACTCCGGGCGTAGGAGGGGAACGCGCCCCCGTGCGCAGCGGAGTGAACGGCCGGACTGCACGGGGGCGCCGTGGCAACGGCGAAACGCGGCTGGGTCTCAGCGACACCCGATCACCGGCTCTGAGAGTGGGCCGACTGGGCGGTCACGAGCGTCGGCACCCGCGGTTGTGGGTGCGGTGCATGGCTGAGGAGGGCGCTTGGCGCTGCAGCGCTCCGGCGCAGGGCCGCTGCGGTCCGGATGCCGCCCGCTCCCAGCGGGATGCCGGTGCGGGTGCGCGTGGCCGCCGCGACCGGGACCGGCGTTGACGAGTTCCTCCGCGTGGCGACGGGGTTGCTCCAGTGCTCGACGGCTGCGTAGACCGGGCTCAGTGCTCGACCGGCGTCGGTCAGGACGTATGGATCGCCGTGGCGTGGTCCGGTGCGAGTGACCAGGCCGTCGAGCTGAAGCCGGTTCAGCCGGTGCCGGGTGAAGCCGTTGTCGAGCCCGGTCTCCTCGGCGATGTGGAGGAACCGCATAGGCCCGCCCGCGTCGAGGACCTGGATCACGGCGGTCGAGTGGCGAAGGTGCAGCCGGCGCAGGGCGTCCTCGACGCGCTCGGCACCGGCCATCTTGCCGAGCGGCAGGTGCGCGTGGGACCAGTCGGACAGCGCCCGGTGTACCGAGGACAGTGAGTTGCCGAACGCGCTGAGCTGGTACGGGGCACCGTGGCGAGCACCGGCTCGGGTCACCAGCCCGTCATCGTGCATCTGGGCCAGCCGCTTGCCGACGAGCTGCTCGCTGAGGAAGGGGAGGTGGGCGGCGAAGTCACGCACGCGCATGGGGCCGCCCTGCTGGGTCAGGGTCTGCGCCGACCAGGTGGTCCACTTCGGCGCTATCAGGGAGAGCGCGTCCTCGACGCGCTGCGCGTAGACGCTGGAGAACTGCGCCGAGGCGGCGGTTGCTGACGTGGATGCCGCGGTCGCGCAGGCCCTGGCGCAGGGCTTCGCGGTTGAGCCGGGGCAGATGGGCGGCGACCTGGCGGCGGACGGCCATGAGGTCCTCATCGCCCGGCGCGGGTCCGGTTCGCCCGGCCGTAGGCCGGCGGGCGGCGGGCTGGTCCAGCAGGAGGCGGACGTCCGGCAGGTCCCAGACCGCCTCGGCTTCCGACTGCTCCTGGCGTTCGAGGTCCACGACTTCGGCCGCGTACCGCAGCACGAGGTCGTCGAGGGCGTGCTCGCCGGAGCGGCAGCGCTGCCAGGCAGCGTCGAGATTGCGGCGGGCGGCACGGGCATGGGCGTTCGTCGTGGCCAGGCCGTCGAGCCGCCGCAGCACGATCGGCAGAACAGGATCTCCCGAACCGCCATGCGCGTAGTGGCGCCGGAGGTCCTCCAGCGGGCGGCCGTACCGGTGCTCGACCAGGTGGCGGGTGTAGATCACGGTGGACATGGGGGGTCTTCCTTCCGGGGGTTTCAGCGGGAGCGGGAGGGCTTGGCGGTCGTGTCGGCGGGGGAACGCGGGTCGCGGGGTGGATGGTCGTCGCTCAGCGCCCAGGAGTCCTCGACGCCGAACTCCTCGGTGACCAAGTGCGCGCCGGGCCGTTTCGCCATGTCATGGAGGTTCATTCGGCCGCCTCCATCCGGGCGAGCAGGGAGCGCACCAGGGTGGGCAGGCTGTTGGGGCCCTCTCCGATCCAGACGTGATCGGTTGCCTCGCCGAGGACGTACGCGGCGTCTTCGAGCAGGCCGCTGGAGATCTCCATGCAGGCGTCGGTGATTCGGGAGACGGCGAGCAGGGACCGCGAGAGCACCTCGACGTAGTCGCCGGGGCTGAGGCCGGCAGCCTCAGCGGCTGTGCGGATGGCAGCCAGCTCCAGCGCGCTGAACGCGAAGTCGAACTCGTCGTCCTGCTCCGCCGGCGAGGGGGCGGCGAAGGCCGGGGCTGGCGGCTCGGCGGGGATGCCGACGCGCGTGCAGATCTGGTCCACGGAGGCGGTCAGCTCGGCGAGAGACTCGGTGAGCCAGCCGAGCGCGGAAGCGTAGGACGCCAGGGTGAACAGACCGGCGGGGGTGGAGGGAAGCGGCTCCTCGACGACGAACTCTTCGAGCCGGTCGTTCAGTTCGCAGACCACCCGGGGGCCGGCGGACAGCGCGCCGAGGACGGGATGCAGGTAGGAGCGGCTGGCGGAGGTGGGGTACTCGGTCGTCAGGATGCCGGAGACGCTCTGCGCGGCGTCGGTGAGCAGCCCGGCCAGTTCGGTGCGGGCCAGGGGCGTACGGTCGGCGGTCATCGCATGGGGGCCTTTCGGGAGGCGGCAGTCGCGGTGGGGCTGGCTGCCGCCGGTGCGGTGGCCGGGAGGGACGCGGTCTGGTCGAACGGCGCGTGGGGGGATCGGGACCGGGCCGCCTGGACTCGGGCCTCGGCCGCCGCGTCGGTGTCGGTGGGCCGGTTGAGGCCGGTGCGGTTGGTGCGGAGCTGGGCCGTGCGGTAGACCGCGTAGTCCTCCCGGGCACCGGCCGCGACGAGGTAGATCTCGCGTTTGTGGGTCGAGGTGGGCGGGGCCGAGCGGAACTGGATGACCATCCGGTAGGAGACGGCCGGGTCGACGTAGACCTTGCGGAAGCCCGCGAGACGGCCGGTCAGCGGCAGGCAGTCGTCGCTGCCGTGGACCAGGTTCTGCAGTTCCAGCAGCGCCAGGTCGCGGATTTCGTCGGGGAGTTGGCGCAGGTCCGCGATGGCGTCCGGGTGGGCGGCGAAGGCGAAGCGGGCGCGGCTCACATCGGCCTCCCAGGGCTCGGGCGCTGGGCCGTTTCTGCCGACGGCACGTTGCCCGTGTCGAGGTCGGCTTTCGGGATCGCGGAGGCACCCGCTGACCGGGTGAGGGCGGCGCGGGTCAGCCGGGCGGCGGCCTCACCGCGGTAATCCGGCGGCTGCGGCAGCGGACTGCTGCGGTCTTCCAGCCAGTGCCGGGCGGCGGCCTCATCGGCGAAGGCGCCCTCGCGCATCGTGTACGTGTGGGCGTCGTGGTTCCCCTCTTCGAGGAAGACACGAATCGGTGCCTGAGCGGCGCTAGAGTCACGGGTCAACGTCCACGTCTCGCACGGGGCGAAGTCCGAGGTCCAGCTGTCGAGGACCTTGTAGCGAGAGCCTGACTCCCGGATCTGCTGCTCGATCCAGAGGGTGAGATCGTCGGCGGGCTTCATGGAGTCGCCGTCGGCCTGGGCGATCCGCTCGGGCGGGCAGCCACGCTCGATCAGCCAGTTCTGGGCGAAGGCCAGACCGGCGTGGTTCGCGGTCTCGAAGGTGAACGTGCGCTCGCGTAGGTCCCGCGTGATCTTGATGGCAACGAGCTGTGGTTCACCGGGGACGCCCCAGGTCATCGACCCGTCGTGGGCGACGAGGTAGCTGTGCGACCTCTCCGGGGTGGTGTGGTGCTCGGCCAGCACGGTCAGGTCTCCGACCCAGAGACTGCTCTCGGCGAGTTCGGAGGCGGCGTCGGCAGGCTCGAGATCGTCGAGGCGGAAGTCGAGTTTGGCGGTCATCGGGTGGCTCCCGTCAGCTCGGGCGCCGGGGTGGCCAGCACACGGTGGTTGGGCCGGGTCGGGCTCGTCGTGCATGCGGCGAAGGGGCCGTCGGGGGCACGGAGATGAACCAGAGCCTGGTCAAGGTGGTCGCGGTGCCACGTCGAGGGACCGGACAGGCCGGCCTCGGCGTCAGTGAGCTGCTGCCACGCGAGCCAGAGCGCGTGCAGCCGGGCAACGGCCTCGGGGTGCTCGTGCCACTGGTCGCACCACGGGCGGGTCGTGCTGATCTCCCGGCCGTAGACGGGCAGGAACAGGTGGTTCACCCAGTGGCTGAGCGCGGCCAGCTCGACGGCGTACGCCTCGCCGCCCAGAGCGAGGATGAACACCGAGGCCGGGGCGTCGGCGTTGTCGGCGCCGGCAGCGCCTGCGGTGGAGGTGTCTGCGGTGGGCTGAGGGGTGGAGTCGGGCTCGGAGCCGAGACGGTCCAGGATGACGCCGTGCTGGCGTACCTCCGCCATGGTCTTGGCGAGGGTGCTTGCGAGATCGTCGAGATCGCCGTCGGGAACGCGGAACGGCTCGGGCTCGGGGGTGGCCTTGCTGGGGTCGGACATAGCGGATCCAAGGGAGTGAGCGAGCAGGGCGGGGGCGAAGTGCGGCGCGCTCTTCTGGAGGTCACGGCGGTGCTCCCTTCGCAGGTCGGCATGGGCAGGAGGATGCGGAGATTCCGCGACTTGGCGCGGCCGGGGAAACCGGGTAATGGGGCGCTACGGCGCGGTGCAGCGGGGGCAGCCTGGGGAAGGCGGTGCCAGCAACTGCACGGCTCGGGCGGCCTGTTGGGGGACCACGCCGTTGCCGAGCGCGGTGAGCTGAGCCGGTCGGCCGAGCCCCGGAGTGGCGGTCACCCAGCCAGGAGCCAGGCCCTGCATCCACTCCACGAAGTCGGCGCGCAGACGTCCGGCAGCGTCGGTGGGTGGCGGCGCGGGGCGGGTGAGGTTCTCCCATCGGGCGATGGCGGAGGCGTACGCTCCCCATCGCCCGTCGGTCCCTCCGCTTCCGGGGCCGCCTCCGCCCACAGCGGCAGGACCACCGCCGACAGGGGAGGCCGCCAGCCCTTGCCCGGCCGGCGGCCCGGGGTGCCGGTGTCGCTCGCCCTCGGGGTGGGCAGCAGCGACGCTGCCGCGCTCGGCAGCGTCATGTCCCCGTTGCCGTGCCGCTGGTTCGGCGAGCCCTTGATCCCGTCCGACGCCTGCGGCGTGGGCAGCAGCCACTCCACCTCGTCGGCCAGGTTCGGGCCGTGGCCGCCGCTCTTCCTCTTCGACGGATGCTGGGAGCCGCCGTTCTTGCCGATGTTGCTCGTCGGGGTCTTGAGCAGGGTGCTCGGCGGGCCAGGCGGCGAGGAAGGTGCGCTCGCGACGATGGGGGGCTCCGACGTCGGAGGCACGAAGCACGAGCCACCTCGCGTCGTACCGGAGATCGGCCAGGGATCCGAGTACGGCACCAAGTGCCCGCACAGGAGGCTGGGTTGGGTCGTCTCCCAGACACCACGGGCAGAATTCCACGTCGCCAGGGGAACCGGCAGGCGAGGTGAGGAGACCTCGGACATTCTCGATCACCACCAAGCAGGGGCGGAGGGCTTCGACCGCACGGGCGACGTGCAGCCACAGCCCCGAGCGGGTGTGGGGGTTGAGTCCGGCCCGGCGGCCGGCGACGGAGACGTCTTTGACAAGGGAAACCGGCCGTCAGAACGCACACCCGAGGCACATCGGCCCAGTTGACGGCGGTGATGTCCTGCAGATTGGGCACGCCGGGCCAGTGCCGGGCCAGGATGCGCGCGGCGTCGGGGTTGATCTCGGCGTGCCAGGCGAGGGTGCCGCCGAGGGCGGCCTGGACTCCGAGGTCCAGACCGCCGTACCCCGAGCAGAGCGAGCCGATCAACGGCCCTCGCGCGGTGGTGGTCTCCATGTCACCGGCCCCGTGCGAGTCGGTCGGAGGAGGACGCCACCACCGTGGTGGCGTCGGGAGGTGGTGACCCCGGAGCGGGCGTGGCGGTTGTGGACCGGCTGCGGGCAGCCTGGAGCCGAACGGACGGGGGAGAGACCGTTGCCGATGCGGAGTGCAGGGAGTTGGCCCCGTCGTGCAGGGCCGCTTCGGCGGTGGCGAGTGCGTCCTCCATCACCCGTACGGCTGCCTCCCGGGTATCCCTGGCGTCGGGCTGGTCGCGCAGACTCTCGGTCTGGTTCAGGAAGGCAAGCTGGTGGGCCATGGCTCCCAGGGCGGAAGCCGCTTCGCCTGCGGGCTCGACGGCGGCGGCGAAGCTGGTGATCACCCGAGCGGTGTGGGGCGCATGGTCCTGGTCGGCGGCACGGAAGAGGACCTCGTCGCCCAGGTCGGTGATCAGCTTTCCGAGTTCGGAGATCTGGCGTGCGACGGCGAAGGCATCGGGTGAGCGGTGGGGGTCTCCGGGCACAGGCAGTTTGCCGCGCTGGGCGTCGAAGGCGGAGGCCGTGGCGCGCAGGGCCAGGGCGTCGGAGAGGGGGGTGTTGTCCACGGTGCGTTCCAGAGGTGGGGAAAGTCGGATGGGCTGGGGTTGGTGGGTGAGGACGGTTCAGCCGTGGGTGCGCGAGGGCGGTCGCGCGGCTGATGGCGTGTAGGCAGGGCCTGGGCGTTCCGGGGACCGTGCGGCCGGGCGCGGTGTGCTGCGGGCGACGGCGGCGTGGACCCGCGCAGTCGGGGGCCCCTCGGTCGGCGGCAGCGCCGGAGCGGGGTGGCCGTTCGCGGTCTGCCAGCGGGCGCGCACTTCGTCGAGCGACCCGAGCGCGTGCAGGGCGTGGTTGATGAGCCGCCCGGGGGCCAGGGTCTCGTTCTCGGCCAGGGCGCGGATGGCGCGGGCGGAGGTGGCGGCCGTGCGGGTGACGGAGGAGCGCATGATCTGCTCGCCGAGCCACTCGGCGCTGCCGGGGCCGATGCCGTCGCAGATGGCGGTGAGCTGTTCGGCGGTCAGCGTGCCGTCGGCCAGCAGACCGCGCCGCTGGGCTTCCCACAGCACGGTGATCCGGTCGATGGGCTCGCCGCGGTGGTGCAGTGCGCCCAGGCAGCGGTAGAGCTGGCCGTGGGCGGGGTCGGCGAAGTCGCCCGGTCGCAGCCAGCCGACGACCTCGTCCATCGCCTTCGGGCGCTCGACCAGGACCGCCAGCAGGAACTGCTCGTCCTCGGCGACCTGGTCCGCCCGTACCGGCGGCGCGACGGGTGCTGGGGAGGGCGGCGTGGCTGGGGCGACCGGGCTCGGTTCGGACCCCCAGCGGCGCGCGAGGTCGCCGAGTACCCCGGCCAGGACGTCCGCATGGTGCAGCGCTCCCTCCACCTGGCCCTGGAGGGCGTCGGCACGGGCTGCCTGGTGGAGGCGGATCGCGTGCTCGGTCACGCTGCGGTGGATCGCTCCCTCCAGCACCATCCGGCCGTACACCGGGGCGTGCTCGGGGCGCGGGCAGGCCGAGATCAGGATGTGGGCGGATACCGCGGTCAGCCCCCGGACGTGGTGGCTGGCCTCGTCGACCGCATCGGTCACCCAGGACAGCGGCACTGGTTCCTTGGTCGCCAGAGCGGGGTGGCCGTCGGTCCGGAGCTTGCGCAGGGCGGCGAACAGCGCCTGGTGGACCGGCCGGTAGAAGTGATCCGGCGCGAGCCAGTCGAGGTGCGCGAGCTGGCCGGGGTCGAGCAGCACCGAGCCGAGCACCGCCTGCTCGGCACTCAGCAGCGGGTTCATCGCTGCCGCCCGGGGTGGGAAGTCGGTGGATCGTCCTGCTGGGAGCGGAGATTGGCGATGACCTGGTCTGCGGTGGCCATCGCGGCGGCGAAGCGGTCCAGCTCGCCGGTGAACGTCGGATCGGTGGCGAGGATCGAGCCGGAACCGGTGACCAGCCACCACTGGCCGCCACGCCGGACGACCGGTGACCGGGCGAGGCGTTCGGAGCGCGCCAGAGGGGAGGATGGAGTGCGTGAGGACACTAGGGGACTCCTGAACAGGTAGAAGGGGGGAGAGTCAGGCCGTGAGGTCGACATCGGCCTGGACGGGGGCGCCCGAGCGGCAGGACCAGGGCGAGCAACCGTCCGGCTCGCCGTTCTCCAGTTCGGCGTCCGCGAGCGTGTCGAAGATGTCGCCCTGGCGTCCGGACCACTCGTGGGCGGTGACCCGGTCGATCGGTGCCTGATCCAGAGGCCGGCGACTGCGGTGCAGATACGCCTGCCCGAGCAGCGGCGTGCCCTCCGCGGTCGCCCGCGCGTTGCCCGCACGGCGGCTCCCAGCCTGTGTCCGCGAAGATCGCCACGTCCAGGCCGGGCAGATGGCCCTCGGCGGCCATGAGCAGCAGACATGTCGACTGGACCCCGGCACCGAGCGAGAGCACCTTGAGCGTCGGGGCGCTCATGCCGACAGCCCGAAACCGTCGCGGCCCAGGGACTTGGCGAGGGCTCGCTCGGTGATGGTCTTCGTCGCGCGGGCCGAGGCCGGACCGACCACCTTGGCGGAGGGCTCCTTGTACCAGGGCCGCAGGTCGAGCATCGCCACCCGGATACCAGTGGCGAGCAGTAGCGCCTTCCCCTTGGGGAGCGCGCGGATCGCGTCGGGGGGCAGGATCCGCTCGGTGCGCATGCTCACCGAGGTGGACTTGCCGGCGTCGCTGGTCGACACCGATGTCGTCTGTACGTCGTGGTCACCGACCTGCCTGCTCAGACGGTCGGCGAAGTCGGCGTCGTCGATTCCACTTCCGATGATCTTGATCGTGGCGGCGGACCAGAGTGCGTCCATGCCTGCCTCGCCCCAGCACCGCTGGCCCTGTCGGTAGGACTGCAGGATCGTCATCGGGATCACGCCCCGTGAGCCCAAGTGGCTGTACAGGTCGGGGAGATCGGAGATTTTGCAGACGTTGGCGGCCTCGTCGAGGACGCACAGGGCAGGCGGGTCGAGCCGCCCGCCGGAGCGCTCGGCGACGACCACGGCCGCGCGCATCACCGCGTCGGCCGCTGCGGCGATGATTGCCGAGGCCGAGCCGCCGCCATCCTTGCTGAGCAGGTACAACGTGTCGCGGGAGGTGGCGAACGTGGAGGGCTTGAACTCGGGAAGGTGTTTGCTGGGGGTGACCCAGGCGGCGACGTCCGGGTCGAGCAGGCAGCTCGCGTACTGCCGCGCGGTCTCATAGATGCCGTCCCGCGTTTCCGTGGCCCCGCTGACGGTGCCCTGGAGCTGGGCGGCGACCGCGTCGTGGCCGGCATCGGTGAGCAGGTCCACCGGAGTGCGGTCAGCAGGGGAGGCGAGCCAGGCCAGGACATCGGTGATCGGGCGCCGGTGGCTGGCGGCGGCCAGGAACAGCGCGCCCAGCGTGTTGCTCGCGGCGGTGGACCAGAAGTCGGAGCCGCTGGATTCGTCCACACTGGCGGCGACGAAGTGCCCGGCCAGACGTTTCGCCCCGGCCAGGTCGCGGGCGTCGGCCAGGATGTCCCACCACATCTCGCGCGGGTAGTGGGCGATCTGCTGCGGGTCGAGCGTCCAGATCGTGCCGACCCTGGCGCGGGCGTCCACCGTCGCGGTGAAGGCATCGTTCGCCGCCTTGTTCGAGGTCAGCAGTACCGGGCCGGGAGCGGCGAGGATCGCGGGGATCGCCAGCCCGGACGTCTTGCCGGAGCGCGGGGCCATGATCGCGACGATCACGTCCTCCCAGGAGGCGCGGACCTCGGCCCGGCCCGGGGAGAGCGTGCCGACGAGGATCCCGCGGTCGGCGGGAGCGACCTCTTTCGGTTTGAGATCGGACAGGCTCGGCCGCAGGCTCCTCGCCTTGGCGGTGATCTCCTTGTCCAGCAGCGGGGCGAGATCTGCTTTGCGGGCGAGGCCGTTCTTCGCGCCGCCGCGCAGCCGCAGCCACAGGACCAGGCCGGTGACGGTGAGGCAGACGGAGAGTAGGCCTGGGACGAGTCGCGCGCCGGCCAGCAGGGCGGTGGGGCTCAGGTGCGGCCACAGCACGTCGGGGTGCAGCAGCGCGTCGGTGGCCCTGAACGGCACCCAGGGGCCGGCGCCGAGGAAGGAGTTGGTGAGGTTGCCGGTCAGCCAGGCGAGGGAGCCGAAGGCGATAGTGGCACCGAGGACGCCGAACAGGAGGTAGAGGAGCGCGTCGGACCCGGTGGTGGTCGAGGGCGCGCTGGTACGCGGGGCGGGCACGGCGGATCCAAGGAGGGAGAGCGGACAAGGCGGGGTGGGGCGCGCGGCGCTCTTCTGCTGGTCATCGGGGCAGCTCCTGTTCCGGGGAGGGGCTGGCGGTCGAGGTCAGGTCGGGGTCATCGGGTGTGTGGCGGCGACCGAGGCGGCGGAGGGCTGGCAGGTGGTTCGGACGTCGCGCCGGCGGAGGGCGCGGTCCGCTGGATGGCGGCGTGCGGGGAGGAGGCGCGGGCGGCTCGCTGCCGGTCCGCTCCCGGGTTCTGGGCGGCGGGCGGCTTGGTGTCCGCGATCGCGTCGCTGCCGAGGACGTCGCTGAGCAGTTCCCTGGTCTGCAGGACGGGCACCTCGTCGCGGTATTTGGGGTCGCTGAGTTCCGCAGGACACGCGGCGATCATGTCCTCGGCGACCTCCAGCTCCTCCTGGACGTCCCGCAACAGGCGGGCGGCGGCGGCCAGCCGTGTCCACGTATCGAAGGTCGGGTTGTGGTGCGGGTTCTCGAAGGTCAGGCGGGCCCGGGTCCAGTCGGCTGCCGCAGCCACGAGTTCGGTCAATTGCGGGAGGGCCCCGGCCAGGGCGGCTTTGACCTCCTCGAGGATTCCGGCGACCTCATGGGGAGTTGCTGTCTCGGTGAGCCGGGCGATCATCCCCGGGACGGAGTACGGGTCGGCCGACGGATGGGGCAGGTATCGGACCTGCAGGGGCGTGTCGGAGTTGGACCCCTCGCTGCCGTGGGCAAGCCGGATGTTGTGCTGCATCGCGGCGCCGATGGCCTCGCCGATGCTCGGGTAGAACTCGGGCACTGTTCCTCCTCGGTCGTTGTGCTGGACGTTGCCGGGTAAGTGGGTAGCACGCGCAGTGCGTGCTCCCCACCCGGATGGATAGGCCCCTCGGCCCTTGGCCGGTCTGATAGCGGACACGCTGGCCAGCGCGTCGCTGGCCCCCATGAGGTAGGTGCGCGCCAGCCCGACGGAGGGAGTACGGGAGGAGAGCATCGGGATCACCGGGTCCGAGGACTGGGGACCTGCGGCGGACGTACGGCTGTACCGACCCGCGGAGACGGAGTGCCGAGCGCCGAAGACGCCTTGGCCTTGTCCGCTGCGGGCGACGTGGCGAGGGCCGCGCTTCGGGCGTTGGGCAGCGCGGGGGACTGCGTTTGCGCCTCGGCGTGGTCCTGCTGCGAGTCGCCGACACGGTGCAATTCGTGTCCCGCTCCGATGAGCTCTGATTGCGCTGCGCTGACGAACTCCGCAGCGAAGCCGAACCGGTCGGCGAGCCCGTACGCCTCATCGTCGAGGTCGGTGATCTGCTCGCCTGCCGTCTCCAGCGCTTCCCGGACGCGTTCCAGAACGCCGTGCTCGGGATGAAGGAGGTGGTCGACCGCCTGCGCAAGGCCGGTACCGTTCTCGGCGGCGCTGATCTGGTCGGTAAGCCGCAGGACTTCGGCTCCGGCGGTGTAGAGCCCGAGCGGGTTGGCCTGGGTGGTCAACCGGCTGGTGTCGAGGTCGAGGTCCAGGTCGACGCTGTACCGGGCGGCGCGGAGCATCTCGGCTGCGTGGGAGGCGACGGCGGCGCGGTCAGCCTGCGGGGTGGTGGTCGGCAGGCGGTGGCGTCGGCCGTACCAGTCCTCGATCTGCTGGAAACCGGCGTGCTTGAGGAGCGTGGCGGACAGATCGTCGCTGGCGCCCTTCGCCGAGACGCTGCCGCTGGGCTCGGTGTTGATGGTGATGTAGGGAGCAGGCACGTGAGACTCCTGGGCGTGGGGTGTTGTGCGTGGGGCCGGAGGCAGGTGGCCGAGTTCGGTGGCGATGCGGCGGCACTCGGTCTGCAGGCGGAAGGCGTCGCGGTAGGCGTTGTGGAGGGTGCCGTCCTCGCGGGCGAGGGTGGCCACGACGTGCACCAAGCGGGCCTGGTTGCGCACGGCGATCCACCGGCAGGCGTCCGGATCGCCGTCCGGGGCGATGCCGGTGGCCGCCACCACCCGGCGGGCCACCTCGGCCCACTGCGAGTCGGTCAGGTCGGGGTGCCGGGGATCAGAGCGGACCGAACAGACCCACACCGGCCGCTCGGGCGCGCGGGCCCCGAGACGGTCGACGGGGGCGTCGAGGGCGTGGGCCAGATACGCCAGCACGTCGGGCTGGGCGAGCATCTCGATCGGGGCGCCGTGGCCGTCCCCGGCGATCAGGCGGGGGTTGGTGTGGTTGCCGCGCTCGCCCGGCCCGTACAGATACGTGAGCAGACCGGCGGTGTGGCTGGCGCGCTGCAGGTGGGCAATCACGGCGTCTACCTCGAGGGGAGTGGTGAACGGAAGCCCGGGTGATCGGGCCGTCAGGGAGAGAGGATCCGCAGATTCCGCGATTTGGCCGGGCCGAAGATGGGTGGTAGGCGGCTGCGGTCACCCCGGGGGACCTCCCTTCGAGTGGTGGACACCTGACCGCAGCCGCCGGCTCATCGAGTCCGTAGTCGCAGGCAAAGTTCGCGCAGACGGAGCGGGCGAAGTGGGCGTCGTTGTGCAGGCGGGCCAAGCGGCCGTCCTGGCGGATGACGGCCCCCGACCGGATGGACGCCGCCGTCCACGGACTGACCGAACTCGCCGACCCCGAACAGCTCGCCACCGTGGCCGGACACATCCACGACGACCGCCTCGGCGGACGCCGATAACCCCCGAAGAACGGCCCCATGAAGGCCAACGTCCCCGGCAACCTCGGGGACCGTGCGTGCAGGAGGTGAAGCAGCGCCGTCCCTGGGAATGCTGAGCCCCGGTACGACCCCCCGCCCGAAGTGCGAAAGGGGGCGGCTGCGGGTACGGCGGAACGCACTGGCGAAAGCCTCGGTGTGCATGGCGGCAGTGCGCGTAGTCTGTGCGCACATCGTGAAGGGGGGCGCGTTGTCGAGACAGTCTTCGCCACTGCTGTCGCAGCAGTCGGTCGGCCTGCTGCTTTCGAAGACCTCGAAGGCGACGACCGTCGGGGCGATCGCTTGGAAGTCTCAGCGGTCTGTGACTGTGGGACTGCTCCAGGTTCGGACGGTTCTCCCGGAGCTGGAGCAGGGGATCATCCGGATCCATATCCGCTGGCTAGCGCCTTCGCAACCGCGCTACCAGTACCTCATCGGGGGAGCTTCAGTGCGCCGTCTGTGCGTCAACGATCCGCATCCCCCGTATGACGGAACCCACAAGCACATGATCAACCCGCTGGGCAGCGAGGAAGACGCCTACCAGCCCACCGATATTCCCGCGGTGCCACTTGTGCCGCGAGTCGCTCCTGGGACCTACCGTGCCATCCTGGAAGCGTTCGCGGGCGAGTGCGAAGTGAGCCTCGGGGAAGACTTCGTCTGGACTGAGCCGGGAAGGAGGGCGTGACAATGGACCGGAACAGTGTCGTTGCGGCGCTCCTGAGCTTCATCAATGACCGGATCGTGACCCACAAATACGGTGACGGCCTCCTTGCGGACCTGCCCATCACCTACAGCGACGGCGACAGCGTCCGCCTCCTCCTGGAGCCCCTGGGCGCAGGTGTCCGTGTATCCGACCAGGCCTCCGCATACGAACGGCTGCTCCTCGCGGACGTAAACACGGACACCGGCCGGGTCGCCGAGGCCATCGCGACCACGATCCGGGTGGCTGGTCTCGCCAACATCGGCAGCGAGGACGATGAGATCGCGACCTTCGGCCCGCTTGAAGACTTGGGCACGATGATGCTCGCCGTCGCACAGGCCAGCATCCGGGTTGAGCAGCTTCGCTGGCTCGCCGTTCGCCGCGCTCCTGTGCGGTTTGCGGACAGGGTTGTCGAGCGTGTGCAGTCGGTTGCAAAGCGTGACTGGAAGGTTGAGCGGAACGCATCCCTGCGGTTGCGCTCCGGTCGGGAACGGGCCGTGACCGTCGCCGTCGAGACACCAACCGCGGCCGCGTATGTGCAGGCCCTCAGCGCCAAGGACAAGGACCAGGCAGCCGAGCACTGCTATTACCTGTTCAGCTGGGCTGACGTACCGCAGCAGAGCCGGGTCGCTGCTCTGGACGGCCAGCGGTCTGAGTGGCCGAGCGAGCTCCTGAGCGAGCTTGGCAGTGTTGCCGATGTCGAGTTCTTCGAGAACCAGGGTGCCGTGGAGTCCGCGATCCAAAGGGCTCTCCGGGAAACTGCAACCGCGCACTGATATACGGGCGCAAGGGACCCGTTGCCTTGGCCCCGCATGACAGAAGGGACGCCCCACCCACCTGCACGAAGCAGAGGGTGGGCCGTCTCAGGCGGCGTAGGGGTCGACGAGGACAGTCTCGTGCTGCATACCTCTATGGTGCGGCTACGCGCGGGTTAATTCGTACTGGCGTTGCGCAGATGTGCGCCGAGGTAGCCGATGACGACCATGCCGGACTTGTCGGTGTCGTCGAAGAAATGCATGCGGGGCGCAGGAGGCTTGCCCGAGCCGATCCGTATGTGCGCGGCCATCACGACACGTCTTGAAGGATCGACCTCCTTGGGCACACGGAATGTCCGCTCCGCCAGCAGCCGCTTGTTATTGCTGACGTGCCGCGATTCGGAGAGGGCCACATCGCCCACCGCCAGCAGAGCACCGCTGGTTGCATCACGGCAGTAGGCCTGCAGGTTCATCAGCGATGGCCCGGCCACGCCGTGAAGGGCAATGGCCGCCTGCTTGGCTTCGGCGTAGGCCTGGATCGTGGCAAGGGCGTCGGCAAGGCGGGCCCGCCATGGATGTGCCGAGACATGGTGTTCCAGGGCTGCGGCCTCATCCGGGTCGCAGGTCATACGCAGTAGCGTGCAAACCTGTTCGGCTTGCTCGAGGATGCCGTGGATGGTGGAGGCGGTCAGGAGCGCCCGTACCCCGACCGGGCCGTCGGGTTGGCCTCCTTGAGAACGCACGATGGTGCGTGCTCGAGCGGCGTCCCGCGCGCGGAGAGCCGCGTCGCGCTGCTGTTCTGCTTCGCTCAACAGTTGGAGCGCCGTGTCGCGCTCCTTGATCGCGGCCGCGAGTTCCGCCCGTAGCGCCTCGACATCGGGCGGTGCCTGCAGTTCTTGGAACATCCGTGCGAGTTCCTGTTGTTTTGCGGTGATCTCTTGGGTGAAACGCTGCTGCGTTGCCCGTTCTGCCCGGAGTTTCGCCTCGGCCTCATTCGCCCGAGCTCGCTCCATCTCGGCCCGCTGCTCTGCTCGTTCGGCTTCCTCCAGGGCCTCTCTGACCATCCTCTGGGACTTGAGAGCGAGGCGGTCCAGTTCCTGCTTCGCGTGCTCGAACTGGCCTTTGCCAACCCCCCTGCCGAACGGGCTCCCCGTGGAACTCATCACGCCGACCCACTCATGAGGCGCCTCGGCACTTTGTGCAGGCCTCCGTCTTGCCCCGCTGTCGGGCTTCGGACAGCGGGACTTCCTCGACGGGGTGCGCCGTCCAACTGTGGACGTCCGCGGTCTTCTGTCCCCCAGTGATGCCTGGACAGTCAGGGCGAGCGTGGTGGTAGTCCCCGCCCCTTGTGATGTAGACGATTGTCATGGGCCCCTCCCTGTCAGCGGACTTATCATCCACCCATCCGCGGTTACTTGCGGTCGGCGTCTTGGATTCGTATCCATGCCTTCTGGCAGGGAGAGAGATCCGGTGCCCCGCCGAAGCGGGGCACCGGGCGTCAGAAGTGAAGGTTCTCGGTGGGCCGGTCGGCTCCGGTGGCCGCCTCGAGCAGCTCGGTCAGGTCGCCGGGCTCGGAGGAGCGTTGATCGATCCACCAGCCGGCGCGGGTGATCGTGCGAGCCGCCTCCTCAATCTCCTCCCACTCCGCCTCGCTGGCCTCGCCTTCGAGGACCAGAGCGGTGTACGCGGCAGCCAGGACATGGTGGCGGCAGCGCACGCCCCAAGCGACGGCGCGATCGGTCCCTTCCAGGGGCGGCATCCGGTACCGTTCCGACCAGGCATCGGACTCTGCCTGCTCTGCGGCGCGCTTGGCTTCCAGCCAGGCGGCCTTGTCCCGCTCGTCGCCCTCCTTCGCGGCCCGCCAGCAATCGGTGCACTCCTGCTTGGCGAGCCACTCGGCGAACCCCGCGCGACGGTCGGCTGCCCGGTCGGACAGGTCTCGCTCAGCCTGGTGTCCACAGGAATGGGTGATCTGCCAAAGGGTCTTCACGGCCATGGGTACTCCTCCTTACGGGAGTTGGGTCAGCGGTTGCGGGAGAGCGCGATGCGCGGGTCCACCGGCCGGGCGGCCGGGCCGGAGGCGGCGGGCGCGGCAACCGGCGCCTTACCCGGCAGGCCGGCGCGGGCGGGACTGGCGGCGAGCGCGGCGGCGCTGATGGGGAGCTTGTGAGTGGTGAAGCCCTGACTGCGCTGGTGGCGCGCTGCCGTCGTAGGCGCGGGTGAGCGGCGCGCGGCTACGTCCCGGGCGAGCAGGGGCTGCACGGCCACCTGGAGGTCGGACCGGTGCATCGCCAGCGTGGCAGTGGCGACCTTGCTGAGCGCCTTGCTGCGGTCGGTGGTGATGGGCAGCGTGTAGATGTCCAGGCCCGGGTTGTGCCGCCAGCCGTGCTCTTCCAGGATGAGCGGGCCCCCAAGGGCGGAGGAACCGTCGGCGGTGGCGGCGACCACACCGAGCTGCGGGTGCTCGGCGAACGCGACGTCCGGCTCGACGCGCGGGGGCCGGTCGGGGGCGGGCGCTGGTCCGGAGGTCAGCGAGGGGTCGAACGCGGCGTCCACGTCGACCCGGTAGCCGGCCTTGCGCAGTAGCGCGACGGCCCGGGTGGTGCGGCCCTGCCCATCACGTTGCTGGTTGGCCAGCGCGTACAGGTTGGGGTGGTCGGGGACGGGGTGGAAGTCGAATCCCTTCAACATCCAGGTGCTGGCAGCCAGTTGCTTGGGGTTGGAGGCGACGATGCCGAAGTCGGGGTGGCGGCCGACCGCGATGTCGGGAAGCGGGTCGTGCTCGGGGGTGGGCATGGCGGATCCATCCGGTGGGCGCAGGGGGAGCGGGGCGGTCGAGGGCGGGGACGGTTCTGCTGGTGCGGGACATGGCGGGCTCCAAGCTGGGCAGTGGTCAGCGACCGGGTGCGGACGAGGGCCGGGCGGGAGGCAGGGAGTGAGGTGCGGCTGAAGCTGACGGCAGCGCGGCTGGGGTCGTGCGCCGTGCGGTCGGCGAGACCGCGAGAGCGGCGGCGACTCGGGACGCCGCTGGTTCCTCCGGGGCGACCTGGTCCACCCGGGCCTGGAGCCTGCCGGGGTGGTCGGTGTGCCGGTCGGCCAGTTCGCCGCGCATGGACCGAATATCCAACGCGTAGGCGTCGAGCTTCTGGGCGATGTAACGCAGCCGGTTCGCGTAGTGGGGATCGGCGGGTTCGCCCAGGCCTTCCCACCAGTCGGCCGTCGTGTTGAGGGACTCCACGACGCGCTGGAGAACGCCGTCACCGGGAGCGGTCAGCTCGCTCAGTGCGGCGACGACCTCGCCCGTGTGCGCCGCCGACTGGATGGACTGGGTCAGGTGGCCGAGCCGGTCGCCGAGGCTGGGCCCCTGATGGCCAGGGGGCGGCAGGCTGGGGTCGAGCAGGCCGGGATCGCACGAGACGTCGAAGCCCTCGGCCTGAAGCATGTCGAAGGCCCGGGTCACCATCTGTCGCTGCTCGGCCAGGTCGGTCATGGCGGAGGGCAGCCGGTGGAAGTGCTCGCGAAACAGCACGGCGGGGACGAAGCCCGCACGGTGGAGCACCGCGTCGGCAGCACTCTTCTGGGCAGGTCCCCGATTTTCCGGTCGGGGCGGCAGGCCGAGCTGATCCAGGCGAGTGTCGATGGCGGCGAGCAGGCGGGGGATGCTGCCGCCATGTCGCGCGTGGGGACCGTCGGGCTCCGAGTCGTAGATCACTTCGTGGAGCGTGGAGTCGTCGGGATGCCCGCGCGTCACCAACCAGCCCTCCGGATACCCAGGCGGGTGGTCGGTGGGCGGTTCCTGGGGCGGAGAGATGATCAGGGCGCTGCCGTCGGGGAGTTCGGCGTGGACGATGTAGTCGCTGAGGCCGTACTCGACGGTGCAGGACAGTCCGCGTTGCCGAAGCGGCGTGGTCAGGTGGCTGTACGGGTGGTCATGCTCCGACGTGCCAGCGGTGGCTTCCTGGATGAAGGGTTCGCTGGTGCGCGCCGTGATGCGTGTGCCCTCCCGCTGGAGGGTGACCAGGGTCTGATCGGGGCGCATGTGGGCTTCTCCGTGGCCGGCCGTCCCCAGCGGTCGACGGCGGCGGGAAGCGGCAGCCGGGCGGGGACTGTAGGGGTGGTGGCGTTCGTCGAGGATCCGGCGATCGGACGGTTTGGCCTCGCCGGAGGACGGTGGTAGAGGCTTCAGCGCGAGCGGCGCACGGCAGGGGGGTCGGACACCGCCGAGGCGGGCGGCGAAGCGACAGAGGCACCGCGCTGGCCGGAGGCGGATCGGGCCAGGGCCGCCTGGACACGCCCGGTGTGCGCGGACTGGTCGACGCCGATCCGGTCGGTCAGGTGATCGGCAGCCCTGGCCAATGCCGCTCCGCTGTAGTTGAGTTCGTCGGCGTAGTGCCAGCCTTCGGAGTTGCGGATCTCGCGGGCTCGTTCCTCGTAGAGCTCCCGCGACCCGGGCATGGACCCCTCCATGAGCGCGATGACCTGATCCCACTCGCGGCGGATCTCGCCTGCTCGCTCCAGTACGGAGTCGATCCCCCGCAGGCGCAGCAGGTCGGTGCTGATCGGGCCGTCAACGTAGTCGGCCGGTTGCGCGGCGGCCCGGACAGTGGCGAGGACTTCGGGGCCGTGAGCCAGGAAGGTCTCGACGTGCTCCCAGGCGGCGGCGTCCCGGGCCACCTTGCCGTCGGCGTACCCGGTTTCATCGACGGGCCAGCCGTCCTCGTCGCAGTACGAGTCGGAGACCGCGTCCCACTGGTCCGAAGCCTGCCTGATGCCGTCAGCGGCGGAGGCCAGGGCCTGGACACGTACCCGCCATACCGCCCGCTCGCCGGCATATTGCGGCTGGCAGTCACGGGTGGCGGAGGAGTCGGGAGAGGTAGGCATGGTCTTTACTCGTTTCTGTACGGGTGCCTCACCGCGAACGCGGCAGCGAGCGGGTGACGGATGGTGGGACCGGAGCCGGAGCGTCGCTCTGCTGGCCGGGGGAAGTTCCCCGGGCCGACGCCGCTGGCGAGAGACCGGCTGGCGCTGCCGCTTGGTGCGACACCGACAACCGGGAGCGGATCCCGTGGTCGACGTTCTCCGCGACGAGATGCAGCTCCTCGCCGAGGCCGGTCAACCGGGAGGCGATGGCGTCCAACTCGGACGCGCTGCCTCGGGCACCGTGGACGCGACACCACTCAGAGGCGGTTTCGAGCATCTGATGCAGGCGGGCCACCGCGCCGAAGTCCTCCGTGACGGCCTCGCGGAACAGGTCGGTGAACTCCTCGGTCCAGACTGTGGCGAGGCGGTCGTTCCCGTCAGTTGCCGGTACGCCGCTGTCCGGACTCGCGACCGGGCCGGTCGTCGGGTGGCGCTGGAGCGGGGCGGCGTCCTCGATCGCACCGAACCGGAGACCAGGGACGAGCCCGGACCGGGAACCCGCGACCCCACGGAGGCTCACTGCCGTGCCTCCTTGCGCAGCGTAGGAACTGAGGACTCGTCAGTTGCGGTGAACTCACGGGGGTCTGCATGCATCCGGGCGTCCGTGTCGAACAGCTCGCGCTCGGCCGGATGCAGGATGTGCTGGGTGATGAAGCTCCGACCTGCGACTTTCCACAGGCCCCGGCCCTTGGTCAGGGCGGACACGGCCTGGGTTTCGACACCGGTCAGGCCGAGCAGCGACGCGGCGGCGGCGAGCTGGTCGGGCTCCTGGCGGTAGATGATGCGGGTGGAGCAGTCGGCGAGGAGGCCCTCGGCCAGCACCCGGCCGCGCGAGCCGACGTCGCCCGCGCTCAGCAGATCGCTGAGGCGGTGGATGACCATCAGGTTGGCGATGCCGAGCCCTCGGCTGAGCTTCCACTGGCTCTGCATGCGCTCCAGCAGGCCGACGTGCCTCATCACCCGCCATGCCTCGTCGTAGATCACCCAGCGTCGGCCGCCGTCCGGGTCGGCGAGCGCGGACTCCATCCAGGCGCTCGCGCAGGTCATCGCGAGGACCAGCGCTGTGTCGTCACCCGAGCCGCCCAGGCGGGAGAGGTCGATGGACAGCATCGGGGTGGTCGGGTCGAAGGCCACGGTCGAGGGCGCGTCGAACATTCCGCTCAAGTCGCCGTGGACCAGACGACGCAGGGCATGCGCGAGGTCCTGCGCGGCGGCCCCCATGCGCCCGGCCTGGTCGCCGAGAGCCAAGTCGAGGCGCTCGGGCGAGCCGAGGGTGTGCGCGATCTCGCCGAGCAGGGGCACGGTGCCGCCTGCCTCGGCTTCGGTGACGACCAGGTCCAGCGCGAGATCGAGGGCAGTGTGTTCCATCGGCTGGAGTTCGCGCTTCAGTACGGTGCGCGCGAGGCCGGCCAGGAGCAGGAGACGGCGCTTCCGGACTTCGGTTGACCAGTCGTCCTCGCTCACTGAGGCGGGCCGGGCCGGAGCATCCAGGGGGTTCAGCCTGCCCGGGAGTCCCGGTCCCAGGGCGATGCTGTAGCCGCCGAGAGCCTGCGCGACGGCCGTCCACTCGCCCTTGGGGTCGCAGGGCACGTAGACCCGGTAGCCGTGAGCGATTGCCCTGGTGGCTATGGACTTGGCCAGCGCGGACTTGCCCATGCCGATGATCCCTGCCAGGACGGCGTTGGGGTTGGTGAAGCCTTCGATCCGACCGCTGTTGTACAGAGAGAAGGGGTCGTAGCAGAACGCGGCCTCCGCGTGGACGTCGCGGCCGATGAAGATGCCCTCCGCGCCCAGGCCGCCCTCGGCGAGGAAGGGATAGGCCCCGGACACGGTGGCGGTGGTCATCCGGTGGGCGGGCAGGCGGAGCTTGCCGCCGCGCGCCGAGGAGGAGCCGGGGCGTCCGGACGGCGGATAGGTCGGGCGCAGCTCCGGGTCGAGGCTCTCCTCGTCGCGGCGCTTGGGCGGGGCTCCGGCGAGGCGGGCCTGGCGGCGGGCCTCGGTGAAACCGGCGCGGGCGGCGCGCTGCTCGGCCCGCGATGCCTTGCGGGGGACGAAGAGGGGGGAGGCGCTGGCGCGGGTGCGGGGCATGAACGGTTCTCCAGACGGAAGACAGGGATGTCAGCGGCGGATGAGGCCGGTGAACGGGGCGTAGAGGTCGGCCGGGGTGGTGCGGCGGCGCACCAGGTGCGCGGTGCGCTGGTGGCGCTGGCAGATGGTCAGCTCCGGCGCCCCCTCTGGTAGGCCGGCCTGGCACCCCTCAAGATCGGGGACCTCTCCGGAACCGGGTCGGGGTGCCGCGTGGTAGGCGGCGTGGACGTGCTCGGCGGCCTGCCAGATCCGGGTGCGGGCGGCTCGGAGCTGGTCGCCCTCGATCGGCGCGAGTCGGCCTGTGCGTGCGGCGTGGGCGTCGAGCAGGCCGTGCAGCGAGACGAGGTGGGCGTGCAGGGCGTCCAGCTCGGCGCGGGTGGTGACGAGGGGACCGCCCGGAATGTTGAGCGCGTGGTGAAAGTCGAGCGCGGCGGTGGCGAAGGGTATGAAGTCCTGCGCTGTCGGGCTGGCGGTGCGGGACATGGGGGGTGCTCTTTCGGAAGGGAGGAGGGCCGGCATCAGGCGGTGAGGGCGAGCGGCATGGCGGCGGCGGTGAATGCTTCGGCCTGCTGCCAGGTGAGCGGCCGGAGGTCGAGCTGTGCGCCGACGGCCGCGGTCTCCACGACCGCGCACGCGGAGCGGAGCTCCTCCTCGGAGTCGGCCGAGACGGTCAGCAGGCCGGTCAGGGCGACATCCGCGTGGCCCGCGATGAGCTGGCGCTCACGGGACTTGATGTCCTGGTACTCGATGGAGTCCGCTTCGGAGTCGACCTGGCCGCGCCGAGCTCGCTCGGCGGCGTCCGCGATCACGCTGGCCTTCTTGCGCTGGACATCGCGCAGGGCGGCGTCCAGTCCCTTCGGCTCGTACGACAGCGACAGGGTCCGCCGGACCCCGGCGGTGAACAGGAGCTGGTGCAGGAAGCCCGCCGACGTCTCGGTGCGGGGCCAGTTCTCCACCCAGTACGTGGCGTGGACGGCGGAGTCAGTCGCGATGTGGTCCGACTTCTCGACGACCACGACCGGGCCGGCAGCGGCGAAGTCAGCCTCGGGACGCCCAGAGGAGGACCAACGGTCCAGTGCGGCAAGGGCCTTGGGGTCGTACGCCGTTCGCACGACGGCCGCGATCTCGTGGGCGGTGAGCCAGCCGGTGGGGTTGAGCCCGGCGGTGCGCGCGGCCTGGTCGAAGGTCGAGGTCAGCTGCGCCAGGACGCTGAAGGACCCGGTCATACCGCCTCCGGCCTGGTTGATCAGGCGTCGCGCGGCCTTGGCGTCCAGCGAGACCGCGACGTACGCCTCGTGCGGCGCCGCAGCCGGGCCCGCGCTCTGGATCAGCTCGCTGTAGATCGCGCCGGCCACCGGGGTGTCGGGCTGGCCGCGCTCCTCCCAGTACCGGCGAAGGGCGTCGCCGGAGTCAGGCACGGTGCGCTCGATCACCTGGATCCGGGCGACCTGACCGGTGCGGGCCAGCGCGGCGAGGGCACGCCCCCAGCCGTTGACGTTGGCGTTCTGGGTGCCCGGGTCGAGCAGCGCGTAGGCGCGGGAGGACACCTTGACGACGGCGGTCAGCGTGCCGGTGTGGGGGTTGTGGACCGCGCCGTACCGGCGGTCGGGTGCGGTGACCACGCGCAGGCTGGCGGCGGTACCGGGCAGGTGGAGGAGTCCTTCGCGGACCGGGCGGCGGGAGGGCCGGACGAGCCAGATCAACTGGCCCCGCATCCGGCGGAGCACGTACCGGGTAACGATCGGAGCCCAGTCGGCCAGGGCTCGGCCCCGGTGGCGAACGAAGACGAGCAGGGCGATGGCGGCCCACAGCGGGATGAGTTCGAGAGCGCCGACCACGCCACGGGCGAGGATCACGGCGAGCAGGAGCAGGCCGGTGAGGCTCACGACGATCAGTTGCGGGGCGGTCAGGCCGAGCAGGATGCCGCGCGTGCTGCGGTGCGGGAACTTCACGGTGGCCGTGGTGGCTTCGGCCTGGGGGTTGTCAGACATGGCGGTTCCAGACAGCGGGAGCGGGCGGGAAGGGGCGGAAGGCGCGGGGCTCTTCTGGAGGTCATGGCAGGACTCCGTTTCGGGTGGTCGGGGGAAGGGGGCGGGCTGGAGGGCTGCAGCCCGCCCCCTGGGTGGTGGTGGGTCAGGACCCGGACGGCGGCTGGTTGGGGTAGACCCAGCTCGTCGGAGTCGGGGAGCCGGTCGCCGACGGACCGGTGGAGGGCGGCGGCGGTGCGGCGGGACCGCTGGGCGGCACGGCACCTGCGCGGGTCAAGCTGCTGCCCGGAGCCGACGCGCCAGCGGGTTGGGCTGCGGGGGGAGCGCTCCCCTCGGAGCCTCCTGCTTCGGTGTCGGCAGGCCGTGTGATCAGCGCGGGGATGCCGGGGCGCTGGATCAGGGCGCGACCCTTGTCGCCGGAGGCGTTCGGGTCCTCGCCGTACCGGAAGCGGGTTTGCGGCTTCGGGGGACCGGTGTCGATGCCATCCTTGCTCAGGTTGCCGCCGGTGGGGTTGATGCCGGAGGCGACACCGTCGCTGCCCGCGCCGGGGACCCGGCTCGGCCCCTGCGGAGCAGGAGTGCCGGTGCTGGCCTGCATCGCGAGGCTGCCCGCGGTCTTCGCGGCCCCCGCGGCGACCGCCATGCCGGCGACGCCGGTACGGTGCAGGTCGTCGTGTCCGCCGCCGTCGGTCGCCCAGTGGACAAACTTGTAGGTGGCGTACGGGCAGACCAGGACCAGGACCATGACGACGATGCCGGCCATCGCGTCGGACAGGGCGGCCATTCCGTCCTGGGGATCGGACTTGCCCATCGCCGAGACGCCGATCAGGAAGACCACGGTCATCAGCAGTTTCGACACGACGAGGGCGGCGGTGGCCTCGATCCAACCCCGCCGCCAGCGTTTGGCGACCTCCCAGCCGCCCCCGGATCCGGCGAAGACCGCGAGGGCGACCATGATCAGGACGCCGACCTTGCGGGAGACCATCACGCCCCAGTACATGAACGCGCCGATCGCGCAGCCGAAGGCGACGAGGGCTGGGACGGTCCAGCCGAGGCCGTACATCGCCCCCAGGTTGTTGACCTTGATGACGCGGCGGATCGCGTCGTCCACTGAGCTGTTGGCTGCTTGGAACAGGCCGTCGGACAGAGCGTCGACCACCGTGACGGCCACGGAGGTGAAGGCGACGGCGCAGAAGGAGAAGAGGACGCCGGTCATCGTGCCGATCGCGGCTTGGGCGAGGGCGCGTTCGTCCCGTCGCCAGGCCGCGAACATCAACTGGATGCAGAACGTGCCGACGGTCAGGGCGAGGCCGATGGGCAACAGCAACTCGTAGTTGTCCCGGAACCAACCGGCGTTGAGATCGATGGCGGTCGTTTCGTTGACGGCCTTGGCGGCCAGATCGGCTGCGCTGGCGGCCAGCTCACCCGCTGACTTCGCGATCCACGCCCCGATGCCGTCGGTGACGGTCCCGGCGGGGTTCGTGGCGAAGTCGACGGCGCCGCAGACCTTGTCCATCAGCGGAAAGTCGCAGACTCCCATGGCGGTACCTCCTTTCTCGGGTGAGGGTCAGGGCGCGACGGCCGGCAGGACACCGGCCAGGGCGCAGGGCTGGGAGGGGCGGCACTGGACCGCGAGGGTGGTGACACGGTTCTCGGCGCCGCCGTGCGGCGAACCGTTCCAGGCGATCGACTGTTTGCCGGAAACCGTCACGGCGTAGATGTGCGTCTGCGTGATCGCCCCGGGATCTTCCTGGAGGGCCTGGGTGAACGAGTCGGGGAAGTGCGCCTCGTTCACGGTGGCGGTGGCGAACTGACCGTTGGCGGCCATTTCCTTCCACAGCACGGGCGAGGGGACGAGCGCGTCGACCGAGGCGGCGTCGGCGTACTTGGTCTCGCTGGTCAGCCACTTGTGCAGGGCGGCCAGCAGCTCATGCTGGGAGTAGGCACGGGTGTCGTAGGACCACAGCGCTGCGGCTGCCGCCTTCCCGAAGGCGATCGGGTCGTGCGTGGACGGGGGAACGGGAAGGACGCCGCGGTTCCCGTGTGGTGGTGACGCGGCGGAAGCCGAAGCGGTCGGGGAGGAGGGGGAAGCCGAACCCGCCTGCGGTGCAGGAGCCTTGGAGGAGGTCCTGCCGTCGCGGGTGAGGTAGGCGGCCAGGCCGGCGAGGGCGACGAGCGCCACCAGGACAGCGGTGCCGAGCAGCGCCCGGCGGCGCACGCGCGATGCGCCGCCGGGGTTCGAAGAGCGGGGAGACATCAGTGGACCTGCGTCCCCAGCGTGCTGAAGAACGCCACCACACCGTTCGCGGCACCCAGCAGGAGGGCCGCTCCAGCGCTGACCAGCACGCCCTTCTTGCCGCTGGCCTCGGCCTGGTGTCCGCCGGAGTGGTGACCCCAGGCCCATACGCCGGCGCTGACGGCGAGCGCGCCGACCACGGCGATGATCCCGAAGAGGTTGACGGAGCCGATCACCTGCTTGAGGACCGAGAGGCCCGGCAGCCCGCCCTCGTTCGGTTTGATTCCGGGGTCGTAGGCGAGCTGGGCGACCTTGTCGGCGAGGTACATGGTTGCGAACTCCAGTTCGATTTAGTGCATGCCAAAGCCCGAGGGGGCGAAGCGGCAGTGCAGGAAGGGGAAGGGAGAAGGAGGGGAGCGCCGGTCAGACGACTCGGCGGGCCGCGAGAATCTGCGGCTTCCAGGACGCGAGGGTCGCGAGGCGGACCACGTCGCCGGTGTGCGGGGCGTTCACGATCAAGCCCTGACCGACGACCATCCCGACGTGTTCCGGGACCTCGGTAGTGCCCTCGGTGAAGACGAGGTCACCGGGCTGGAGAGCGTCGACCGATACCGGCTTGCCCTCCTTGACCTGCGTGTACGTCGTCCGCGTGAGGGTGACCCCTGCGGCCTTGTACGACTGCTGCATCAGGGAGGAGCAGTCGCAGCGGCCCATGGGGTCGAGCCCGTGGGAGTCAGTACAGCTCCCGCCCCACTGGTACGGGGTGTCGAGCTGGCCGAGCGCCCAGCGGATCGCCGTCTGGACCTTGGGTGCAGCGTCTGCCGGGATCTTGTATCCGGCCGGCAACGCGCCGGGCGGGATGATTCCGAAGTCTGTTCCGTCCCCGCCGCTCGTACAGCCGCCCGCGGTACTCGTCGGAGAACTGCCTGTGCCGCCGGAACCGGATGGCGAAGGGCCCGGCGACGTGCCGCCGGCTTTCGACAGCAGCGGTTCGATAGCCTGCCGCAAGGCGGTGGCCAGGGGCTCCCACTTCGCGTAAGCCTCGGGGAAGCCAGACCTCTGCACAGCCTGGGCGGCCTGGGTGACGGACAGGGACTGCCAGCCCGAGACCTTCTCCAACGCCTCGTAGAACATCGTCGAGGCGTGCACCGGGTCGAGGATCTCGTTCGCGGTGCCCCAGCCCTGCGACGGTCGCTGCTGGAACAAGCCCAGTGAATCGCGGTCGCCGTAGGTCAGGTTCCGCAGACCGCTCTCCTGCAAGGCGGTCGCCAGGGCCACGACCTGGCCCCGGACCGGGATGTTCATCGCGACGCCGGCGGCCTGGATGGTCTTGGCGTTGGGGATCTGCTCGGCCGGGTCGTCCAGGCCCGGCACGGAGACCGTGCCCTTGCCGCCGCCGTCCAGGATCGCCTTCACCTGAGCGGCCACGGCAGAGGTATCCACAGCCTGTGTACCGCCGGTAGAGCAGGAGGCCGAGGCACTCCCGGCCGCGATACCGAGGATCGGAACGGCCAACAGCAGCGGACCGGAGGCGACGAGACCGACGACGGTCCCGGTGGTCTTCTTCATCGCCGCTGCCGTTCGCCGGGGCGGACAGCCCGGCCGGGCAACGGGGTTGGGTCAGGGCGTGGGCGTATCAGGGCGTGCTGCATCGCAGCGGCTCCTTGGGTTCGCAGGAGGCGCGGTGCCGACTTCTCGTGCAAAGCCGTCGGCACCGCGCCGATGTGAATCCGCCTCTCAGGGCGGGCCCGTGTCAGGGGAGTTGGTAGCTCCCGGACGCCGGTCTCAGGTCATGCGCGGCAGCCAGCCGCGCTCGTAATCTCAGGCGGTGCACCGGGTCTCCTTACGGCTTCGAGAACGGGGGCC
The DNA here is from genome assembly GCF_040651615.1 of Streptomyces sp. NPDC048417. Taxonomy (NCBI): domain Bacteria; kingdom Bacillati; phylum Actinomycetota; class Actinomycetes; order Kitasatosporales; family Streptomycetaceae; genus Streptomyces; species Streptomyces sp. NPDC048417. The sequence continues at coordinate 139,775 of NZ_JBEZKI010000026.1, forward strand.
AACGTGCCCTCCGGGCCGCGCTCTTGGACGCGGCAACACGGATCAGCTCAGGTCAGCTGGGGTGGAGCCGGGCTCCTCCTCGGCGACACGGCGAGACAGTAGACCGGGATTCCGGCCGTACCAAACGACCGCCGAACCCAGGCCGGAAGTACGGCACAGGCTCGCTAGGTGCGGCCGGGAAACGCGGCTAACCTCCGGCGCAACCCCACTCCGAACGGCCGCTGTTGACCGCCGTCCGAAGCTGGACCAGCCCCTTCGTGCCCTGAAAGAGGCCCCGCACATGAGCTACACGCTGCACCGAGGCGACGCCCTCACCGTGCTGAAGACCCTCCCGGACGAGAGCGTCAACGCCGTCATCACCGATCCCCCGTATAACTCCGGCGGACGCACCAGCTCGGACCGCACCGGCCGCACCGCCCGCGCCAAGTACGTCACGGCCGGATCGGCGCACGACCTGCAGAACTTCCCCGGCGAGAACCGCGATCAGCGGAGCTATCGAAGCTGGCTGACCGCGCTGCTCACCGAGGCGTACCGGGCCGCGACCGAGCACTCCGTCGCCATGGTCTTCTCCGACTGGCGCCAGGAGCCGACCACAAGCGACGCCCTACAGATGGCGGGCTGGACCTGGAGCGGCACGATCCCCTGGATCAAGCCCGCCAGCCGGCCCCGTAAGGGCGGGTTCAAGCAGTCGGCCGAGTTCATCACCTGGGGCGTCAAGGGCAGCCTCGAAAAGGACCGGGACCTCTACCTGCCCGGCCACTTCATTGCGTCCCAGCCCCGCAAGGACCGCGTCCACATCACCCAGAAGCCGGTCGAGATCATGCAGCAGCTCGTGCAGATCTGCCCTGAAGGCGGCACCGTCCTCGACCCGTTCACCGGCAGCGGCTCAACAGGCGTCGCCGCCCTGCGCGAGGGCCGGCGGTTCGTGGGGGTCGAGTTGTCCTCGCACTACGCGGCCGTCGCCGAGCGAAGGCTCCAGGCGGAACTGAACCAGGACCACTTCGTCCTGGCCGGACCGGAGGCATGAGCATGAGACCGACCAGGCCGGGGCCGACGGACCACAGACGCAAAAGGGCGGCGGGTGCCTCGAGAAACCGATGAACCCTGCCGCCCTTCCTCTGGCGTCAGGCTGCCTCGAATGCCCGCCGGATCAGCGGTCCCGCCTTCTCCAGGTCAGCGGCAGAGGCGATTCGTACCTCCAGGTCGCCCGTCCCGAGGTGGCCGATGCCGCGCATATCGCGCGTGAAGCCCCCTCCAGCTCGACCGCGTCCGGGTCGACCTTGAGGTAGACCAGAATCGCCTCGTGCTTTGGGCGGAAGATGACGGAGGCGACGTTCACCATCCGGCGGTAGGCGATGTAATGCCGAAGCTGAGCCACTTCGACCTCGCCCCAGACGGTGAGGGCCTCGTCCAGCTCGCCATACAGGTTCTGCAGGCAGCCAGGAATCGCACTCGCGGTGGCGGTCGCTTGAGCGGACGGCTTCCCGTCCTCGCCAGCGGCACCAGCCGTGACCTCACGCTCGCCCCTCTGGCGCCGATCCGAGATCGGTCTCGTAGATCCAGGCGTGGACTCGATCAGTAGCAGGCTCAGCAGCCCGCCCTCGAAGACTCGGTAGCGCACCAGGTCGATCCGCTCGCGCAGACGGCGCACCGCGACTCGGTCGTGGTGCGAGAAGCCGGCTGCGATGCACACCATCCGAGGGTTCCTCCAGTCGATCGACTCGGCGACCTCGGATCCCAGCTTCCCCTTGACTAGTGCCTCGAACTCGTGACGTGCGGAGTCCAGCCACGACAGATAGGAGACAGCCTGCGACAAGACACCGCTGTCGGCGCCCTTCTTGTATTCGATCAGTGTAGGCGTGCCGTTCTCGTCCAGGCCGAGCGAGTCGATCCGGCCCCGGTGCCACGGCCCCGTCGGGTACTCCGACGCCAGGAAGCGGATGCCGAGCATCGTCTCCATCCCCGCCTCGATCCGACGCTGCAGTTCCACCTCCAGTGCCACCGTCGAACCCCGCAGCTCGACGTCCCGGCCATCGGCATCCTGCCGGAACAGCATCAGGTCGGTCACCGACGTCCCCCTCCCGTGATCGTTACAGGAGAGCCAATCGAAAACGACAGCACGGTATTCCGGTACGCCTCAAAATCGTGCTGTGTGCCGCGGTTGCCGCGGTCTTATCTTCGAGTTTGTCTGGCCAGCCTTCGGAGGCGTCGTGTCGCGACGACCATCTGATCTGCTGTACGTAGCGCTACCCTCCGGCCCCGAGTGCCTTACGAGCTGACGCTCGGAATGCCCGATAAGACGGGCGTTTGACTTTAGCAGCGGCCTTGAATGGTGCGTCGAAGGCATCGAGTGGGCCCACCCCGCCGCGTACGGCCGCGTGGGTCCAAGACGTGGTGATCATCTCCCAGTCGTACATGGCCTTGCGGAGTTCGTCAGCGGCGTCGGCAACGAAGCGGGGCCCTGCGACGCTCACAGCGGCAGTGGCGGCGCTGAACCGCGACTAGGCATTGTGTGCCTCTCCACAGTTGTTTCGACAGTCGCTTGGTCGTGGCGAGGAGGGCGTTGTACGCATCGCGCCGCGCCTCGTTTCAAGCCCTGCCTTGCACGCACAGGGCGCGGGCTTCCGCCGCGGTGCTTGGGTCGACGGTGCCGATTGCGGCGGGCAGGTGGACATCGGCGCCGAGTCACTTGCTGAACTTCATGTCGCGCTGCAGCCTTTCGGTGGTGAACTCGCTGACGTCGTCACCTCACGACGAGGACTTGCTCGTCCCAGATCCCGAAGATGCCCACCTCCTCGGGGTCTCCTTCTCCGAGAAGGAAGTAGGGCAGCGGCTTCGCCCGGGTCAGGCCTGCGATCATGAGTAGGTGCGGGAGGACACGAGTACGGTGCGAGTCTGTGAGTGGCCCAGGTAGCCTTTGCCCTTGCTTATCAGCAGGTTGGGAGACTCCACAATCATGTTCGAGCGTGGGATGCGGGTGCGGCTCAGAGACCGCTTGTGGGAGGTCGAGGCTGTCCGCGGTGCGGGTAGCGAGACGTTCCTGGACTTGCGGCGCGCGGATGGGCGCCCGGGGCCTCGGCGGTTGACGGTGCTTGCGGACCGGGATCGAGAGCCGACGCTCCGACCTGAGTCGGCGACGGGGCTGCGGTTCGAGCCGGGTAATCCGGTTCGGCTGAACGAGTTGCATGATGCCCTCGCGCTCACCATGGCGCACGGTCGAGGCGATCTCCTTGCTGTTGAACATGGCCGGATCGACGTAGAGCCGTACCAGCTTGTCCCTGTTCTCGCGGGAATGCGTCAGCCGCGCGTACGCCTCCTTGTGGCAGACGATGTCGGCCTCGGTAAGACGATCGAGGCTGGCTTGGTACTCATGGAGCTGGCGCGGCGGGGGCGTGCGGACCGTGTGCTCATCGCCTGCCCGGCTGGTCTGCAGGACCAGTGGGTAGAGGAGATGCGCTTTCGCTTCAACCTGGACTTTGCCAAGGTCGACAGCAAGAAGTGGCTGGAGGTCCGGCGCGACAACCCGACCACGGTCAGCCCATGGACTGCAGTGCCGTACGCGGTGTCCTCCATTGACTACCTCAAGAACAATCTGGCAGCCATCCACGCGGCGCCGCCGTTCGACGTGGTGATCATTGATGAGGCTCACCACGTGGCCCGTGCCTATGCCGGCGAAGGCCGTTCCAGTGGCACCGACCGTAGTCGACTGGCTCGCGCTCTGGCCGATCACAGCCGTGAACTATTGCTGCTCTCTGCGACCCCGCACAACGGATACCAGGAGTCGTTCGCCAGCCTCCTGCAGCTGATCTCTCCGCACCTGGCCGCCGACGACGGCCGTCTGGATCCTGACCTGGTCAAGCCGTACATCGTGCGGCGACTCAAGGACGACGTCGCGCGTGGCGAACCGCCGCAGCCGATCAGCCGCCGCCGCCCGCCGCAGCCGATCGAGGTACGCCCCACCAGCCGGGAGAAGGAGATCCACACGCGGCTGCGCGGACACAGTAAGCGTGTCCTGCACGCGCTGCGCGACACCGACTCCTACCACGTCCAGGCATTCGCCCTGGAGGTGCTGCGCAAGCGCGCTCTGTCCAGCCCCCACGCGCTCAAACAGAGCCTGCGCCGTCGCGCGCAGAATCTCGGCATCCCGCCCGTTGAGCACACCGGTCGCCACCGCATGGACGTCCTCCAGCAGTACCGGGGTGACACCGCGTTGCCCGAAGAAGATCTGCTGGCCGCGGAAGAGCTCGCGCTGGAAGGCGTGGCAGCGCACCTGAAGGCAGACGATCTGCGAGAAGAGCAGCGCCTAGTCGCCAAGCTGCTGGAGCAGGTCGAAGCGCTCAGCCCGGGGGACGACAGCAAGCTCACTCGGTTGCAGGGCTGGCTGGAAGGCTTCCGGGCCGGGCGACGCGGGGAACGCGTCATCCTCTTCACCGAATACCGGGACACCCTGGACTACCTGGAAGAGAATCTGGGCCACGGTCCCTTGCTGCGGGTCGACGGTACCGTTCCGCTCGCCAAGCGACGCGAAGTACTGGAGCGTTTCTCCCGGACCCCCGGCGCGATCCTGCTGGCCACCGATGCAGCTGGGGAAGGTCTCAACCTGCAGGACGCCTGCCACGTGGTCGTCCACTACGAGCTGCCGTGGAACCCCAACCGGCTGGAACAGCGCAACGGGCGCGTCGACCGCTACGGACAGCAGGACGTCGTAGAGATCAGTTACCTGTACCTGGGCGATACCCGGGACGAGGAGATTCTGCAGCGGCTGCGCGAGAAGCTCGCCACCATCACGGTCCAGCTCGGATCCAGCAGCGATGTCCTGGGCGTCGCAGGCCGCAGCGATGTGATTGACGGCCTCCTGGAGGACGTCTCCCCGGAGGAGCTGGAGGAACGGCTGGAACGGGCGGTACAGCAGGTACGCGAGTACCTTGACCGCAGCGGCGCACTGGTGCTCATGCAGGGCATGCAGAACGAGAAAGAAGCCGAGGCCGAGACCGCCGTCGCCCGTGAACAGGCCCGCTGGCTGCTGCCGGACTTCGACGAGTTCCGCAAACTCGTGACGTCCGTCGTACGTAGTTGCCAAGGCCGGGTCAGCGGCAGCGGCGACGTACTGACCATCGATCCTGGGCCGCTGCTCAAGCAGTACCCCCTGGTTCCCCAGGAGGCGTTCCAGGCCACTTTCAGCCGCAGCGTGGCCTTGGACCCGGAAAACCGAGGCATGGCGTTCCTCACCCCGGTGCACCCCTTGGTGCGCGCCGTCCTGCAGCGCGTCCGTACGAGGCTGTACGACGAGAGTGCCTCCGACCGTGTCGCGGTACGGCCGGTGGCCGAGGGCGGCAACGGTTGGTTGTTCACCTACGTCGGCCGCATCACCTCCGACGACAACAGGGTCCTGGAAGAACCGCTCATCCCCGTGTTCGTACCTTGGACAGAAGGCGGCCGTCCGGGCAAGCCCAGCGATGACGAGGCCGCAGACCTGCGTCGGCTCCGGCAACGCGCCGCCCCCCTCGGCAGTCATGACCCCATTGAGCAGGCCCGACGAGAGATGGCCGCAGGATTCGATGAAGCCGCGCTGATCGGTCAGCAGGAGGCATCCCGCAGGATCGCTGGACGGGCCGAAGGGCTCCGCGAGCAGCTGACTGCCGACTCCCGTCGGCTCCACGCGGACCTGAACCGCTGGCACGCCGCCGAACTCGCCGAAGCCGAGCGCCGCTTCGCCACCGGCCTCGGTGAATCCGTACAGCTCGGCCTTTTCGCTGACACCGGACACGGCGCCTTCCACACCGTCGACGAAGCCCGAACCGCAGTTGACGCAGAATTCGACCGCCGCCGCAAAGCCCTCAGCCGCGGATTCCAAGTCGCCGACATCACCCAGGGCGAACCCGTCGGCTGCATTGTGTGCGTGGAGGCGCCAGTATGCTGAACATCACCGTCGCCGGCACCACACTGTCGACGTACTACCTTTCCGACCCTGCCCTCTTCCTCCGCGAACAGCGCGACCGAGCCGGGGCCGACACAGCAGCCGACGGTGTCCGCCACGCCAAGCGCGAGCTGCGCCGTCTGATCGCCGACATCGACGAAACCAGCACTCCCGGCGAGACCCGGAAGCGCATGCTGACCTGGCTTGCCTGCTTCGGCTGGACATACACCGGCAGCCCGCCCGCGATAGAAGAACCCGTCCTGGGCCAAGCCCACGGCGCCGACAGCGAGCAAGCACCTGGTCCCGATCTCGTCTCCATCCTCATCACCCCGCCCGGACAGCACCTCGACGCCTCACCCACCGGACGCCGAGCTGGAAAGCTGCGCCCGCAGCGCCAGGCCGAGGTCTGCGCCCGCGGACACCAGCTGCCGGCGGTGCTCCTCAGCAACGGCGTGGAACTGCGGGTGATCCGCCGCGACCCCGGGCTCGGCGGCGAGGCCAGCTATCTCTCGGTCGACCTCGTCGGTCTGGCGGAGCTGGGAGATGAGCACGAGTGGCGGGTGCTCTGGGCCCTTCTACGCCCCGAGGCGTTCAGGCCGGACGATGCTGGCGAGATCCTGTGGAAGCGTGTCGAGGACGCCAGCACCGATGCGGCAACCGCAGTCAGCGAAAACCTCTCGGGTGGTGTGCGCACTGCGATCAGTGCTATCGCCAACGGAGCCCTGCACCATTGGCAGATCGCAGGCCAAGAGCCGCCGGAACCTCGTGCTCTGTTCGCCGACGCCCTCAAGGTTGCCTATCGGCTGCTGTTCGTCGCCTATGCGGAGGATCGTGGGCTCCTTCCCGTGGGCACCCCCGCCTACGACCGCGGGTACTCTCTGCGTGCCCTGCGTAAAGAGATCCTCACAGCGGATGCGGCCTGGGAACCCGACGGTGGTTTCCTCTGGGGCTCTCTGCAAGCACAGTGGGCACTCTTGCGGGACGGGATCGATGCCGGAGAACTCCAGATCACCGGGTTCAACGGCGGCCTCTTCGACCCGGGTAAGTCCCCCCTGCTCGACTCACCCCAAATGACTGTTGGCGATACCTTCGTACGCAACGCCATCCATGCGCTGTCATGGACCAAACCAGAACGCAACACAGGCCCTCATGCTCAGGACGGGCTACGGCCCGTCAACTACCGTGAGCTTGGCGTTGAACAACTCGGCAGCATCTACGAGGGCTTGCTTTCTTTCGAACCACAGATCGCCGATAATCCGAAGGCCCTCGTGCGCATCGGTCGGGGCCAATCCGCCCTCGTGCAGGTTCTCGACGCGGATCGGCTGCCGGAGAACGCCGAGATCCTGGAGCCTTATGAAACCGGCACCTTCTACCTCTTCGAAGCAAGTGGCCAGCGAAAGGGTTCCGGCTCCTACTACACTGCTCGGCCTCTTGCCCACTTCGTCGTCGGCGAGACTCTGCGCCCGCTCGTACAGGACGCTACCCCGGAGCAGATCCTCAACCTGCGTATCTGTGATCCGGCCATGGGGTCGGGGGCGTTCCTCGTGCCTGCCGTCCACCAGTTGACTGAAGCATACGGTGAGGCGCTGTCTCGCGCTGGCGAAATGCTGGACCACAAACTCGATGACGCTGAGCGCGCCGCCTATCGTCGCTTGATCGTCGAGCGTTGTATTTACGGCGTCGACCTCAACCCTATGGCGGTCGAACTTGCCAAAGTATCGCTGTGGCTGACCACCGCGGCAGCCGGAAAGCCACTGTCGTTCCTTGATGCACACCTTCGCAGCGGCAACGCAGTCGTCGGAGCCTCGTTCGACAGTTGGGCTGGAGTCCCTGCCCCAGCCCAAGGTGGTCGGAACCAATGGGCGGCAGTGGGAACCAGTGAGTCGCAGGTCTCCCTCTTCGAGACTGAGGAGCCCGACCTTGCCGCGCTCGTGCGTGTGAGACGGTCGCTAGCCCAAGAACCGTCAGAAGACCGCCTTCAAGTCCGCGCCAAGGAACAACGATTCTCGGAGCTGCTCAAGAGAAACGACTTCACTAGGCTGCAAGCCATGGGGGACTGGTGGGTAGCTCCCTTCTTCTACCCCGCCAGCCTCAAAAGCAATACAGGCCAGTGGCTCGATGGCCATGAGGCGGTCAAGAGAGGCGATCCACCTCGTGGCGGGCTGGATGAAATTCTCACTCAGGTGAGAACCGAGATTCGCCCTTTCCATTGGGAAGCAGAATTCCCAGAGGTCTTCTTTGATGGCAAGGGGGAACGTCGAGCTGACGCAGGGTTCGATGCCATGATCGGAAATCCGCCATGGGAGGGCATTACCTTTAAGTCGGCGGAATTTTACGGACGCTTCGATCCGTCGTATGTGCTACTTAAGAAGAAGCAAGATAAACTCGACCGCCAAGCCGAACTTGAACATAATCCCAGAATCAGCGAAGCGAAATACGTCACGAATTCATTTCTGTCTGGAATGAAATCATTTGTCAAGGACTCGGGCGTATATGAAATGCTTGGCACTAAGGGGACGTATAATCTCTACCGATCATTCCTGGAGCGAGAGCTCAAGCTACTCTCGAAGAATGGGAGAATCGGATTGGTGATTGATTCTGGTGTAGTCGGAGATGCTGGAACTCAGTACCATAGGCGAGAGCTATTCGACAACTGTAGAGTTGATCAGTTCGTCCTGTGTGACAACTCCAACAAGATTTTCCCCATCGATACGCGTGAGCAGTTTCTCCTCCTAGTTGCTGAGCGCGGGGGTAAGACGGACATGCTTCGCTTCACAAGTGGTGTGTCGCGCCTTGAGCACTTGATGGATCTGGATCGCCGCACGATCTTTATTCCTAAGAGCGCTATTCGGGCCATGGCGCCTGAGACGCTAGCGGTTCCTGACGCCCGTGACGTTGGGCTTTTGAATTTGCTCGGTGTGATTTATTCACAGAAGCCTCTTCTGTTGCAATACATGAAAAATGGCGGATGGCAGGTCGATTGGGGGCGCGAGCTCCACATTGACGACAATAAGGATTGCTTTTCGGAGGTGCCTGATGGGATTCCCTTGCTTGAGGGGAAAAATATTCACCAGTTCGTAGACCGATTTGCCGAGCCCTCGTATTTTCTGAACGCTGCCGGGGATGAGCTTCTGGTGGGCCGGGCGCGTAAGCGGGCCATGCGAAAGAATCTGAGCGGAGTTTCTCGCTCTCGTGGAGAACTGGAATTGCAAGGTGTTGAGCCGAGGGTGGGTGTGATCGAGATTCCGTCAACCCAGTATCGTCCGGTGCTGCGCGAAACCTCAAGTGCAACGAATGAGCGAACGCTGATCTGTGCGGTTATTCCGCCAGATAGGGCGGTGTCTCATAAACTGCACTTCTTCTATCGGTCCACCTGGGATCCTGCGGTTAACGGGTACCGCACCATTCTTGGCGCCGACTCAATGGTGTATGTTGTAGCGCTCTTGAATAGTCTTGTGATGGACTTTATTGTGCGCCGGAAGGCTAGTTCTAGTATTACTAAGTCCATTATGGCTACGCTTCCTATTGCTGATGTTCTTCTCGATAGTGGCCCGGGTCTGGAGGTCGTGCGGCTGGCGGCCCGGCTCACCTGCCGTCACCCTGCATTCGATGAGCTTGCATCAGCGCTGGGCGTAGCTTGTGCACCGCTATCCAAGGGGGAAGAGCACAACCTACGCGCCGAGCTGGATGCCCGGGTAGCCCACCTGTATGGGTTGTCTGCGAAGCACCTGGAACTGATCCTTGCCGACTTTCGGCAGAGCGCTGGCGCTGAAGGGAGCCCGGTCCGACCTGATGAGGAGTACAAGGACTCTGTCCGGAAGCACTTTGCCCGGCTGACGGGTTGACTGTCGTTGTCGGTCCGGCCGTGGATGTCAGTGCCCCGCACTACGCTCTTCGTTGACCGTTCCTTTGACCCTCCGCCATGGCAGGGCCAAGGGGTGGTGCGCGTGTGTGACTCAGCGATATGGCTACGGGGACTGGAGGGGCGCAGAGATGAATCCGCTGGAGCTGGCCGATCGGTTGCGTGAGGACTACCGGCGTTTCACCTGGACCACCTATCCGGTCGCCGATCCGGGGCTGCGTGCGCAGCTGGAGCGCATGGTCGACGAGGACGCCCTGCTGTGGCGGGGCCCCTACCTGTCTGTGCAGCCGCGCTTCAAGCTGGACGCCACCCTCGCTGAGCTGGCTGGCACCATAGGCCTGGCACCGGAGGTCACCGAGGCGTTTCCCCGGGTCGAGCGCCTGTTCACGCACCAGGTCGCCGCGGTCACGCGCATCCGGCAGGGCCTCAACACCTTGGTCGCCACCGGCACCGGCTCGGGTAAGACCGAGTCGTTCTTGATCCCGGTCGTCGCGCACGCCTTCGATAACCGGCACCGCCCCGGCGTGAAGGCAATTGCGCTCTACCCCATGAATGCGCTGGTCAACGATCAGGAAGACCGGATCAAGGCCGCCTGCGAGGCACTCGGCCTGACCTATGGTGTGTACACGGGAGCGACGCCCGCCCACGAGCGCACGCGGATGCAGGAGACGCCGCCCGACATCCTGCTCACCAACTACTCCATGCTGGAGTACGTCCTCACCCGGCGCGACGACCGCGCCCTGTTCCAGCACGGGCTGCTGCGCCACTTGATCCTGGACGAGATCCACACTTATCAGGGCGCGCTCGGTACCGAGATCGCCGGTCTTGTTCGCCGCCTGCGGGGCCACATTGACGCCGAGGGGCTGGTGTGCGTCGGGCTGTCCGCGACGGTGAGCGCGGGTGGCGATCACGACGTTGACCTTCGGCGCACCGCGGAGTTCGCGAGCAGCCTGTTTGCCGCCCCGTTCGACGTGGATGCCATCGTTGAGGAGACCGCAGTTCCGCAGCCGGAGCCGGACCTGAACGCCATCGGTCCTGCCCCCGACCGCGAACAACTGCGCCAGGCTCTTGCCGAGGGTGGGGACACCTCACGCCTTCGGGCCATCCTCGGAGATCCGCAGGGCAGCCCGGTCCTGGACCTGCTGCGCGCCCACCTCGCCCAGCCCAGCAAGGTGGACGAACTCGTGGCCACCCTCGCCGCTCTTCCTCAGCGAGCAGGTGCCGACCCGGAGGCCCTGGAGGAGGAGGTGGCCGGCTGGCTGCTGCTGGGCGCGGACACCCACACCCCTGCGGGGCCGCCCGTCCTCGAAGCCAAGGTCCACCTGTTCCTGCGCAGCCTGCCCACCCCTGTCCGTTGCACCGCCGAAGCCGAGCACCTGCTCCTCGACGGTGCGACCACCTGCGCCATCGACAGCTGCGACGCCAAGGCCACCACCGCGCTGGGCGTGTGCCTGGGCTGCGGACAGGACTACGACCTGGAGCGGGACGAGTCTGAAGGCCCTGTTGCCCGTTACGTCGCCCGCCGCCTGACCGCCGAGGATCCCTACGAACTCCCGCAGCCTCGCAGCAAGACCTGGTATACGGCGAAGCGGTGCACCCGCTGTGGCAAGGACACCCAGGGCAGCATGACCTGCCTGGGCTGCGGTGTACTCAGCCGCGACGTGTTCGTTGCCGTCCCCGACGCCGGTCGCCCGCTCACTCGCTGCCTCGGATGCGGATACCTGCGCTCCAGCGGCGCGGTTCAGGAGTTCACGGCTCGCACCGCTGCCGCCGTCACCGCCGCCGCGTTCAGCCTGCACACCGGCCTGGCGGCGCAGAGCGACGACGAGATGCTCCGGCGGCTCCTGATCTTCGCCGACTCGCGCCAAGACACCGCCTTCCAGGCTGGCTATCTGCGCGACCGCTCCCGCGCCGTGCAGGTACGCCGCATGATCGTGGACAGCGTCACCGCCCGTGCCCGCGACGGACACCCGGCTGCCAGCTTCAACAGCCTCGTTCAGGATGTCTTCCAACGCGGCCAGGAGTCCGGGCTTTACCAAGACCCGGCAGGCAAGGACGCCCGGCAGCGAGCGCTGCGGGTATGCGAATGGGATCTTCTCGGCGAACTGGCCAGCGACGAGCGACGCCCGCCCACCTTGGAACGCCTCGGTCTGATCACCGTTGGCTATCCCGGGCTGGAGGCCCTTGGCGACGACGCGCTGAAACCCATCACGGACGACCTGGGCACCGACCCCACCGCAGCCCGCTGGCTGCTGGCCCGCATCCTCGACCTCGCCCGTACGCGCGGCGGCGTCGGACACGAACTGCTCAGCAAGCGCCTGGACGCGAAAATCGAGTCCGAACTGCTTGAAGCCGGCGCGACCATGGCAGCGGGGCAGTCCGTCACCGGATATGGCGAGACCACTGTCAAGGTCCCGGGCTCCAACCCGCTCGCCCTGAGCGCTCGCGGATCGGCCGCGCGCTTGGTCAAGACCGCCTTCCCGCTCGTGACCGGGTCCGACAACATCGAGCGGGGCGTCCGCAAGGCCGTGGACCTGCTCGCCGAGCACGAACTGCTGGCCAGCACCCAGGTCGGCACCGGCAAAGCCCGCATAGCGCTGCGTCAAGTCCCGCCCCAGGCCATGGAGATCAGGCCCGCCAACGACACGATGTTCCGGTGCCGTGCGTGCCGAGCCGTGCAGCCCGAGCCCTCTCCGAAGAGCAGGTGCGCCACCTTCAACTGCAAGGGCACGATGGAGCCCTGGCAGGGCGACGAGGACGATCACGAGCGGCTCCTCGCGGCCAGCGATGCCCCACTGATCGTCAAGGCCGAAGAGCACTCCGGACAGGTCCCGTTGGAGGACCGCGAACTGATCGAAGAGCGGTTCAAGACCGGCGACCTCAACCTGCTGGTCTGCACCATGACGCTGGAACTCGGCGTCGACCTCGGCCAACTCCTCGCTGTCATCCTGCGTAACGTTCCGCCGCGCCCGAGTAACTACGCGCAGCGCGCCGGTCGCGCCGGCCGCCGTGAAGAGCGGGTCGCACTTGTCGTCACCTTCGCTGGCGGCATGCCGCACGACAGCTACTACTACGCTCGCCCAGTGGAGATGATCCGCGGGGCCATCCGCCCGCCGGCGTTTCTCCTGGACAACCAGCGGGTAATCAAGCGCCACGCCAGAGCCATGGCCCTGGAGCTGTGCGGCGAGAATCTCCCCCAGTGGATGCGTGGACTGGTCACCGAAGACGAAGCCGGAGACCTGCAGAACATCGATGAAGTGAAGACGGCCCTCGCGGAGGGGCGTGACCGCATCGCCGCCCGGGTGATCGGCGCCTTCCGGCTCGGCCTTGCTCAGGATGACCTGCCCTGGCTCACCGAGGACTGGGCGTACACGGTTGTCGACTCCTGGACCGAAGACCTCAGCGAGGCGGTTGAGCCGTACCGCATCCGGCAGAAGGGCTTGATCGAGGAGTGGACACAGGCAACCAATAAGCCGGGCAACAAGGAAGCCTCACGCGCCATCGCCAGCATCAGCGCGAGCCTGGAAGCGATGCGCCGTGGCGACTACACCCGGGCGTACACGCTGTCCTACCTGAACTCCGTTGGCTTCCTGCCCTCGTACGCCTTCCCGACCGACACGACCACCTTGGCGCTGGAACGCGAAACGGCGGAACTGTCACAGGACTCTGTCCAGGCCCTCAAGGACTACGCGCCCGGCCAGCTCGTTTATGCCCGCGGTGCCAAGTGGCTGGTGGACCAGGTCGATTTCCGCCGCGCCAACCTGGTGAACTCCGAAGGCGTAGGCGCCCTCGTACGCGTCAACCTGTGCGCACGCTGCGACACAGTCAACGCCCCGACCGATGCTCACTGCATGTCGTGCAACAGCGACGAGCTGACCCCCCAGCTCAGTGTCCCGATGCGCGCCATGCGCGCTGCCCGCCGCCAGCGGATCTCCGCCGACGAAGAACACCGCTCACGCTCACCTTTCGAGGTCACCCACCACCTCGGTGCCCCCAACACTGCCGAGACCTACCTGTTCGAACGCCCGGGCCTGGTTCTGCACTGGGAGCGCGGCGCCGACCTGACCATCCTCAACCGGGGCCGCATCGCCAAGGACCATCGCGACAGCGAACGGTTCATCGTCTGTACCGGCTGCGGACTGTGGTTCGATGCGATCCCTGGCCCCAAGCCGACCCAGGCCCAGAAGAACCGGGCCAAGCTCCATGACGCGATGTGTACCAACCAGCGCCTCGAACCCAGCGTCCTCCAAGTTGACCGCCGCGTCGACTGCCTGCAGATCCTGCCCGACCTGGAATCCCTGGACATCCGGCCCGATAATCTGGAGGAATTCCTCGCCAGCGTCCGCGCCGCCCTCGATCTAGGCTGCCGCGTTGTACTGCAGGCCGGAGACGAAGAAGTCGCCGGCTTCGACTGGCCCCGTCCTGACCCGGAGAGCGAGGACGCCTCCCTCCGGCTGGCCGTGCTCTACGAAGAGGTTCCTGGCGGGGCCGGCTACCTGCGCCAGCTCGCCGAACGCTTCGGCGAGGTCGCCGCAACCCTCGTCCCCGTACTCGACGACTGTGCCTGTGAACGCTCCTGCTACGCCTGCCTCCGCTCCTACGGCAACCAGCTCGAGGGTGACCTGCTCGACCGCCACATTGCCGCTGACTTCCTGCGCCGCTTCATTGACGCGCCGGACGTGTCGGGCCTCCGCGTCCCCACTTACTCCGATGCCTTCCATGGTCGCCCTCGATCCGCGATCGAACGGCGGTTGGCGATCGCGCTCATGACAATCGGCGCCCCGCGTGGGCAGGCGCAGTTCGCGTGGGGAGACCGTGGCTCCACCGACGGTAACCCCCGCCCGGTGACTGTCGCCGACTTCGCGTGGCCCGAGGACAAAGTCGCTGTCTTCTGCGATGGCTGGAAACATCACCACACACCCGAACGACAGGCCTCGGACACGGCAAAACGCGATGCCATGAAGTCAGCGGGTTGGACAGTCCTGGCGTTCTGGGGCGGAGAGATTGTCCGCGACGCCCAGCACTGCGCGGAACAGATCAAGGAACATCTGACCGATAGCTGAATGCGGTGCGGGCCCCGTGCACCTCCACGGGGAGTTACACGGGGCCCGCCCACTTGACCGCTGCTGGGCTACGCCATCGCCGGCATCGAGAGGACCCGCTGCAGCGCGGTGTCGGCGGCCGGGTACGTCTCGGTGATCTCCGCTAGATCGTCCCCCGCGAGATAGCGGTAGCTCTGCGGCGGATGGAAGTCCGCCGTCGCGCGAAGCGCACTGAGCGGCACCGGATCGGTGATCCGGGTCGGAGTCTCAAGCGTGATCGCGCTCGCCTGCATTGCGCCGCTCATGTAGTCATCGAACTCCTCCCTGCTAATCGCGGTACGGGAGTGATGGGCCGACCAGACTTCGGCGGGTGTCGCGATGTGTACCGCGCTCACTCGTGCTGTCCCCACCAGCGCCATGGTTGGAGCCGTGGCGTACAGCACCACTGGCGTGCCAACGGGCACCGCTACTCTCTGGCGGCGTACCTCTACTGTCTTGGTGCCGTCCAGGATGGAGTTGGCGAAGCGGGGGTGGACGGACAGCAGCATCGCTCGTTCCAGCTCGTTCACGTCCGGGAGTGACCTTCCTGGTAGACCGCTTGGAACAGCTTGTTGCTGATCTCCGAAAGCGAGATTAGTGGCAACGGGGCTTCGAGCGATCTAGAAAGCTGCCGCAGTCGGCGCAAACTCACAGGGTGAGGGAAGATCTCGGTATCGGAGAAGCGCAGAGCCATGGCGAGGCCAGTCTTCTTATCGGCGACGTCCCGGACTTCATTACGGCCGTAGACCCCGAGATGTTCAAAGCGCTCGAACAGGGCGTCCGCGTCGTCCACAACCACCTCGTCCAGACGTGAGCACCCCACTGCTTGCTGCCCCGACACCCCTTCGCTCATGTACCAGAGCAGCCGGGCAGGTACCTGCTCACCCCGGTGGCCGGGCGAGCGGTAATACACATGCTCTCGGCTCATCCCGAGCTCATCACCCCGGGGGAGCAGGGTCGCCGGGACATTGAAGAGTGACGATGACCAGCGCGGCTCGATCGGCACGAGGAACGACTGGAGCAGCGCATCGGTGATCTTCGCAGGCCACCAGGCGACCTCTGCTGAGGAGGCCACAGCGGCCGGAAGACCTGGCTCCAGCACGGGGATGTCGCGCCCCACCAATGAAGCCGCCTCGGCTGCCTTGGCACGGACTGCCTCGGCTGTGCCGCACACATCCACAATGAGAGCAATCAGGCCCTCGTCGTCCTGGACGAAGCCGTCGTCGGAAGCGGCAGCTTGGGCAGACGGCGAGATGTGATTGTCGGTGATCTTCAGCACGCGCCCTCCGTGGTCCCGGCAGAGTCCCTTGAGTAGGAACAAGAGCTGCCGAGCCAAGGTCCCTTCCAGGGGATGCGTCGCGGTACGAAGGATCGAGACAACAAGGACGTCGCCTTCGAGCGCCCATACATAGAGTGCTACCGGATGCCCGTCGGCGTCCCGCACCAGCTCTCGCCGACGCTCAGGTGGGCCGCTGGCCAGTGAGCGGAGCCGGTCGACGAAGACGGATCCTCGATCGGTTTCGTGCTGGTCGAAGAAGGCCACAAGCTCGGCTTCGCCGCCGGAGGCAACGGTGCTGGTCCTGAAAGCCGTTCCCATCAAATCGGCGGGCCGGTACAACTGCGCCAGCCGCAGCTCCTCTACGTGCATCGCCACGACAGCTGGCGGGAGTACCCGTATCTTGGCCACGTCCCAAGCGAGATCGGCCAAACGTGGCTGCACAGGCACGCGAGTGGTGAGCACCTGCGACCCCGCACACGATGCTTCTGCGACGTACTGCAAGAGGCTGATCTCGTCGGCCCGAGCCGGTACTTCCCAAGATTGTGTGGCCTCGGTCAGCTCCTGCAGGCGCCGTAGCACTGCCTCACCGGGCGGCCTGAGATGCCGGAACGTCTGGAGAGCAGACCGCTGGTGCTGTCTTTCTCGCTGCTCTTCGATCTCGTTGACCTTGTGGAAGAGGCGGGGTGTGACCGTGAGTTCGATCAAATCGGCCAGCCATGGCGCCTCGATGCTTCGCGACTCGTTGGTGCCCTGGGCCGGCGTGAGTGATCGCAAGTCGGCGAAGACGCCGTGGTCCATAGCGACGGTCAGCAGAGCGCCGATGTCCGGGTCGTCAAAGAGGTCCGGGTGTTCGTGATCGCGCCACCATCCGTCCAGTGGCATGGCCTTGTTCCCTCGCCCTGGTGTCTCCCCACGAGGGACGAAACCGAGGCTGCTCCACATGCGGCTGAGTTCGTAGTCCCGGCGGCACTTCGCACGGATTCCGAACCTGTCGCGGTGGCGGGCAGTGATCTCCTCCACCAGCCTGCGTGCGACGCCATGCTTTCGGTGCTGCTCACTGATGCATAGATGCGTCAGTTGGACGTGATGATGCCGCCGCTTGGGCAGGGCGTAGAGGGCATAACCCACGAGTTCATCACCATCAAAGGCCCCGAGCAGCGTCTTGCGGTCAGCGGCCTGCTGGTACACCGGAGGCGGCAACATTCCCAGAGTCTTAGTGTTCTTGTCGCCGAGCGCCACGATGGCATTGATCACCTCAACCTCGTCGGCTCCCACCAGCCTGACGGTTACATTCATGAGGTCCCCCCTCACTTTGCGTGTCGAGATCACAGTCTGTCCTCCGAAGCCGGGACGGCGCCAGGGTTTCGAAGCCGAGGAGTACTCGCCTCCGTCAGGCCACTGCATTGCGTTCAGGCGAGGCTCGCCGGTGTCAGTGCTGATCCATGCCGGTGGCAAGGCCGGACAGTGGGTGCAGAGGCACTGTTGCAATGAAGTCTTCAGTCTGGTTCTTATGGAGTTATGCCCGCGCCCCTTCGCAGAATCGAGCCGAGCCGCCTGGCGGCCCGGCGCGAAGAGCTGGGGCTGACACGAGCGGAGCTGGCAGTTCGGGCTGGGGTGTCGGAAAGGATGATCTTCTTCTACGAGGAGGGCAGGCACTCGCCAACTCCGGCCCGGTTGGACCAGCTGGCCAAGGCTTTGGGGTGCGACTCTGGAGCGCTCACCGGAGCTCAGCGCGGTGCGGAAACGCTGATCGATCTTCGTTATGCCGCTGGACTGCCCGTCGACCGAGTCGCTGAACTGCTGCGAGCATCGTCCGCAGGACGTGACCTGTGCGTGTCCGCAGCCAAGGTCGCGGCTCTGGAGAGCGGTCGCCAGGTGCGTGGCCGTGGGTGGAAGGACGTCCAGACGACCGGCAGGTTGCTCGCTCCTCTTGCGAAAATCTACGGAGTGCCCGTGCGTATGGTCCTGGACGCCTGGATGCGCACACGTACAGATGAGCCTGCACCGCAGATTCCGGGCAAGCGGCAGCAGGACCCCTCGCAGGCCGCACTGAGGACCTGGGAGTTGTTGAACGAGCGGCAGCGCATCTACCTGGGCGAAATCATGCGGGATGACCGTATGACGGAGACCGAGATGTGGATGCGACGGGTGCAGCGTCTGCCAGTGCCCCGAGCGGCCGAGTGGCGCAAGCTGCCGTTGACCCTCAAGGCCGCACCGTCAGTGGTGGGTTATACGCGCCTGCAGGAACGCCTCCGGCGTGGAGGGGTGCACGATCCTGGCGCTGGTCAGACCGTGCATGCACTTGAGCGGCGGGGGCTGCTGATCATCACGGAGGATGCCGTCGAGCATCCCAGCATTGGTCATGTGGACAGGGTGCTGGTGGAGATTACTCGCCGGGGCCGAGCAGCTGCCCGCGCCGGGCTGGGCGAGCCTCGTGAACCCGACCACGCGGCGCATCTGCTGTCGGAGTGGCTGTGGAGTGCATTGGCACGGGTTGCGGCGGCGGAGCCGACCGGGTTGGAGGACGACCGGTTGGCGGGCCGATCCCTCTTCTTCATCGGCGTGGGCTACAAGGGGAAAGCGGGTGGCCAGCCGAGCCGGGGCTTCGTCGATTCCGTTCCGGTGATGGCGTCAGGGGGCACACACGTCGACGAGTACCGATGGCGATTGACCAGGCTCGGTAAGCGGCATGTCGCGGAGTATCTCGATCTCTATCGGGAGCTCTATCCGCAGGTCGATACCACAGGGCTCGGCCCTTTTCCGGTCGACTCGCTCTAGAAGCTGGCATTCCCTCCATCTCGGGGTGATTGTCAGTGGTGCGGTCTACGCTGCGGATTTGTGACGAGCCCCATCACGCACGACGATGCTCAGACACTCGACGAAGCCAGGGTCCGCTACCTGGTCACCCGGGCCGCCCTGCGGGCGGCGAAGGCCATGACGTCGCCAGGCTTGAAGCCGGAGCAGCGCCTGGCGACCCTGATGGAGTGCCACGGCACGATGCTGGCGGCTCGCGGGCCAAGCAGCCCGCTGCCATTCGCCGAGTTCCGGAAGGCACTCAGAGGGGAGCTGGCCGGACTGCTGCCGGACGGCGTAAGTGCCGCGGACTTGGGCGGGTTGCTAGTCATCGACCGGGACGGGCAGGTGACCGAGGATGCCTTCGATCTCGATCTGGAGCAGCGAATTCTGCTGCATACCCTGCGAAAGCTCGAAAAGGACGCGGGCGCGATCAGCGATCGGGAGCTCCAGTCGGAGATCGAGCAGGAGACGGCGTACGCGCTTCTACGAAAGCAGGGTACGCAGAACGCCTACGAGGCAGGCCGATCCGACCTCATCCGGCATCCGGCGGGCCCGGTCGACCAACTGCGCAAACTGAAATTGCCGATGGGAGTCGTCGACTTCTACGAGGAGATCCCCTACGGGTCCGTCCATCACGGCTGGTGGTTTCCCTGCCCGGTCTGCCGTTGGCCGATGCGCCTCACGCTCCGCAAGAACGCCGGCAACATCGTGGGGTCGGCTCGCTGCTGGCACGCCCCCCACGCCGATATGGGTGCCGCGTACCTCTTCCGTCCAACGTCGGACGAGAGAGCACCGGAATTGCTGCCAGAGCCGTCTCCGGCGCGCCCGAGCGGGAGGGAGGCAGTGCTGTACCCGGACACCGAGACCCTGCCCGAGGCGCTGCCCGCAGAGGGGCACAAGGCGCTCGCCCGCGGTATCTGGAGGTACACCACCGTGCCGGGGCTTCCGGAGCTGGCCCTGTTCGACCGGTTGAAGGAGCGCGGGCTGAAGGTGGACCTGTGGCCGGGGCTGGACGCCTACGACCTCCTGGTGGAGGTCGCGCCGAAGCGACGCAAAAAGGTGTCGTTCAAGGTCGATGTCAAGGACTACACGTCCGTCACGACGCTCGCGAAGCTCATCCACGCACAAGAGGGCGACAAAGGCGGGGCCGAGTGGCTGGTGGTGCCGGACTACCGGGCCCGCCAGATCCCGCTGCTCTCTGGGGTATGCGAGAGGTACGGGATGAAGGCGGTCACCGCCTCCGAGTTCGGTGAACTGGTGTGCAAGGAGGCAAAGGTGAGCTGGACATGAGCGAGGCGTCGGTCAAGGAGACTGCGGTACTGGCCGCGCTGGCACTGGCCGCCCACTACTTTCCCGAAGCGGTGGACGGGGACGAACGCGGCGCTGCCCCCTTTGAGCAGGCGGCGTTCCTGGTCTCCGGCAAGTACCAGGCGTGGGAACGTTGGGACAGCCTCACCCATGAGGAGAAGCAGCGGATCACGGCGGTGTACGCCATCGCCCCCGCCGAGATCTCGGGCCTCCGGGCCTTCTCGATCACGGCCCGGTCCATGCTCGCGCCCCTGCACGGAGACGACCCTGACGGCCCAGGGGCCATGCTTCCCTTTGAGCTGGTCGGCGACAACCCGTTCACCGCCAGCGCCGCCTTCCCACGGGTAGGCGGCGATCTGCCGGGATACGTCGACCGTCTCACAGCCCGCTTCCGCCGGCCCAGCAGCCGTCCCAAGCCTCCGGACTTCGCCGGTCCGGGGACATGGGCTACGCAGGAGATGTTTGTGAACGGGGAGGGACAGATCCAGGGGCGGCTCACTATCCCCACCTACCCCCAGTTCACCGCCCCGCTCGGCCACGACCGGCTCCCTCACGTCTCCTCTGTCCCCTACCTGCCGGACGTCCGTATCCCCACGCCCGAACTCCTTGGGCTGGCCCGGCACATCGACCTGCGCTACGCGCCGGAGAAGCGCTACCTGCACCAGATCCTGCAGCAGCTCTTCGAGGTGCTGCAGACCACCGACAGCCTGTCCCCCCGCGAGGCGCTGACGCTGACCGCCGGTCGGACAGAGATCTTCAACGCCCCGACCGGCACCGGCAAGAGCGTCCTGGTCCGGGTCATGGCCGCGTGGTTCGCCGCGAACCAGCGACGCGTCGCCATCGTGCTGCCCGACATCAAGGCGTGCCTGGCAGCGACGTGGAATGTGCGCAGAGACCTCGACCACCTGCACAGAACTGGGGTCATCGAACACGAGGTAGGTTGCGCCCACCTGATGTCCTCGTCCGGGATGCACGACCGCGCCCTCAAGCACGCCTCCCTCATCAATGAAGATCCCGACCTCCCCGGTGAATGGGGTGAGCGAGGCGAGCGTGATCTTGACCAACTGGCCTACGGATGCGCGCAGAAGACCTTCCTGGAGGCCACCGGCGACTACCCACCCGGGCGCGAACCGTGCCTGAACCTGCGCCGCCAGGGAGTGGGCTCCGCAGCCTGCCCCTGGATCCCGACGTGCGGGAAGTTCACCCCCGTCTACGACGCCTGCGCCGCGAACGTCGTCATCATGAACCACTACGCCTTCATGCAGGGCAACCTGCGCATCGGCGTGAACCTGGACGGCCGGGCCGTCCGGAGCATGACGGCGGCCGAATTCGCGCTTCGGACCTGCCACGCTGTGCTCGTCGATGAGGTGGACCAGTTCCAGTCCCGGGCCATCGACAACTGCGCTGGTGAGGTGGTCCTGCACTCTCGGCGGCACTGGTCCGCAGCGCCGCAGGAGATGGACACCGACGCGAAGCGGCTACACATCGACGACGAGCACAACCTGCTGCCCGCCGTCAGTCACGTGCGGCTGATGGCGGAGTTCCTCCTCCTGAGCATCTGCAAGAACGCCCTCAGGTTGCACGCCACGGAGGATGAGCGAGCCCAGGCCCGCATTCCAGACCAGACCAGTACCCGCTGGCACCTGGCCCGTGGGCGGGACCGCGCACTGATCCGCCTGCTCTGGCCCGAGACGGAGATCGCGGAAGATGCGGACATTCCGCCGGACTTCTTCCAGCGGCTCAACGCCCTGATGCCGGCCCGGTATCGGGGCCTCGATCCGCTCTCCTCCCAATCCCAACCGAGTCTGCTCGAACCCGACTGGGACGACGTGCGCCGGGCCCTCGGAGCCCTCGTGGCGCCACGCGGCGAGCACCTGCTCGACATGGTGAAGCTGGAGCTGCACACGCTTCTCGAGGATTCCATCAAGGACGTTCAACGGCGCTCCAAGGCCATTAACCTCCTGGTGACACGCACCGCCATGACCGAGCTGGATGAAGCTCTGTCCGAACTGCAGGACAAGGCCCAGGACTACCGCTCCTCCGGCCTGCGGTCGGCGCAGAAGATCGTGGAACTCCTGCGGGCCACGGCAGTCTCCTCGGTGATTCCGCTGGGCATGCTCGGCCGTTCCATCACCGGCTACCGCATCACTGGGCTCGACGACAAGGAGAAGAACGCCAGCCTTGTCGCCCAGACGATCACCGGTGACCCGCACACCTACACCGCCGAGCTCGGCGGTGTTGTCTCGCTCCTCCTGGCTGGTGTGGAGCGGCCGGTGATGGGCTTGTCGGCCACCGCGTACTTCCCCCAGGCCGTGCGCGAACACGTCCATGCTCCCGTCCGGTGGTGGATGACCGACGCGCAGGCCAAGTCCATCCGGGCCAGGAAGCACCGTATCGAGTACGGAGAGGGCCACCCCCTGTTCGGGGAGCCCATCAAGGTGTCAGGCACCCACCCCAGCCGTAAGAAGGACGCCCTGATCGAACTGGGCAGCAACCTGTACGACCAGAAGATCCACCGCGAACTCGAACGAACGGCGGCCCAGGACCCCGACCGCGCCCACGTGCTCGTGGTGGCCAACTCCTACCAGCAGTGCGCCTGGCTGGCACGCGGCATCGCGCAAGCCGGCCACTACGGCGGCGGATTGTGCGTTGCTGTGCGGGCGGAGGACCGCCACCGTACCGACCCCGACCTGCCCAAGGAGAACGTCGCTGTACGCCTCACCGCCGAGGAGTTCGAGGACTTCCCCAAACACGGCAAGATCCTGGTCGTACCCCTGTCGCTGATTGCCAGGGGACTCAACATCGTCGTCGGCATCCGCTCAGCCGTCCGCTCCGTCTACCTTTGTGTACGTCCCCTGGCGCTCCTCAGCGAGCCCGCCGAGATGTACGCCAGCATCAACGCCGCCGGTCTGCGGGCCCTGCCGACCGGCGGTAGCTCGAACCCATCACAAGGGCTTGCCGTCGGTCGCGAAGCTGCCTGGGAACGCCTGTCCCTTCTCCTGCGGACGGCCCCACAGTTCACGGCCATGCACAAGTCCCTCCAGGAGGAGGTCGTCGCGGGCATGATCGTCGATCTCATCCAGCTGGCCGGCAGGGCTCGCCGCGGAGGCACCGAAGCGGTCCTCCACATGGTCGACTACGCCTTCCACGAGGACACCTGGAACGCCGACCTGGAAACAGTCCTGCACCGCATCTACTCCCAGTGGAAGCCCGAAGTGCGCCAACGGATGAACGAGCTGTACGGAGAGGCGCTCAACGCGTTCCTCTCCTACGCCGGCATCGAAGCGCACGAGCCCGGCTTGCCGGACGCCTGAAAAGAATGAAGAGAAGAGGACGCGTGACCCAGTCAGACCGCGAGCCGGGGATGTACCTGAACGCCCTCGCCTACCGCTGCACACCCAAGCTCGTCGGTGACGCCTCGGTGTACGTACGGCACTTCGACCGCGAGACCGAGAAGCTGTGGAGCGACTTCAGCAGGCAATGCGCACGCCGCTACGGCGACGACGCGGCGCAGGCCCCGTACTCCATCGCCACCACCGTGCTCAGCACGCTAAGCGGCGGCTACGTCTACTTCGACCCCGACTTCCGTGGGCCGTTCCTCGCCTCGCGCGAACCGCTCGACAGCGAGCTGCTCTGTCAGGTGTTCACCCTCACCCATGCGCTGGCGCTCGGGGAGAAGATCGACACCATCGACCTCGCCATGGCTCCTGAGCTCGCTAAACGGATCGCCGCGTCACCAGAACACCAGTACGCGCTCGCCGACCACCTCAAGCCGGTCGACGGCAAGCAGCCCAACACCCCCGGGTGGGTCTACCGGACCGTAGCCTGGGATCTCTCCCGCCGCATGGCTGCCAAGCCATGGGAGATCTCCGACAGCAGAAAGATCCCACTTTGCCCCGACACCACCGGCGGTCTGGTCGCTCTGGAAAAGCCCTGGCAGAACGAGCAGGGCGGCCGGTACGCCCTCTCCCGCACCGCGCTGCGGCTCAAGACCCTTCCGAACATCGCCAGTCCCGTCCTCCTGGTGTCGTCGAGGGTGACCCGCATCTCCTCTTCGCTGATCTTCTCGAAAACGGCCCTGGCTGTGCAGCCCGGCCCTGGGCACCCGCTCCTTGAAGTGTCGCTCAACGGCCGAGGTGCCGCCCGCACCGTGAACCGGCTCGCCTTGGAGGCGCTGGGGCGTCTGGAGATGGACTACTCGATCCTGAGGACGATCGACCAGCGATCCCGCAGGGAACAGGAGCTCCTCAAGACGGCCCGCGAGGAGAAGAAGCCGGCGGCCTTCCCCCGCGAACACCCCGCCCAGGTGTGGCCAGTCCTCCCCAAGAGCTATTCCTTCCCCATCGGCACCGGCACCGGGATGCAGCACCTGCGCCTTCTCTACGGCCACGTCGCTGAGGCGTTCGGCGACGCGGCCGTGCCTCTGACGATGCGGGAGGCGCCCATGACGCTTCCCCACCGGCCGACCGACCCCGAGCGGGTCACCAAGAAGGAGCTCGAACGCCGCAAGGAGGAACGGGAGAAGAGCGAGAGCAAGGAGCCGCTCCGGGCGCGAGGCAGCGCCGTGCCCACGCCGGAGTCCGTCTTCGCCGCCGTCGAGGCCGCCGGCTTCAAGAAGCTGCGCATCGCCTGCCTTTGGTACCGCGACGAGACCCGGCTGCGGATGCTCGACACCCTCTGCAAGACATACGGCATCGACCCCACGGGGCTCGACCCGCACGACGGCCAGGAATTCAGTCTCCACGGCGACCAGATCACCGCGGTGCTCCACCTGGCTACCGACTTCCTCCGGCCCGGTGGACCGGATGGCAGGCGGGAAGCATTGGCACAGACCGGCGCTTCGCTGGTCTCCCGAGACGGAGTCCTCGTCGGTGCTTGGTGCGAGACGGAGAAGCCCGAGGCCGTTGACGAGCGGAGCGGCACGGACGCCGACAGCCGCGACGGCAAGCTCCTGACGCGATCGCTCCTTGCCGGCCTCGGCGTTCCCACCCAGTACATCCTGGGCAAGAACGACAAGGGCATCGTCATGCCGAAGGCGAAGGACCACCCGGGCGAGATGGCCCTCCTCGACCTCTACCGCTCGCTCGGAGTCATCGACGACCGTATCGCCAACGCTCTGGAACCCGAAACCTCCGACTACCCCGTTCACCGAGTCGCCCAAGTCGGTGTCCATGTACGCCAGCAGAACCGGCGAAAGGGGGAGAACGGGCCTCCAAAGGTCGTGATCACCGCATCAGCACTCATCCCGCCAGCCCATGTCGGCGGAGCATGGAGCATGCTCGGTTGGAGCTCGACCCGACCCGAGTGGCAGCCCTACCGCAGCGCCCAGCCCGCCTTCCACGCCACGGCCTACCCTCAGGAGAACGGGGAGAAGAAGACTCACCGGCAGCGCTGGGACGACGCAGCTGAGGCGGTCGAGTTGGCCCTCGGAGATCTCGCCGAGGAGCTGGACGGCGTTCCTTACACCGTCACCGTGGACGGGCTGGCCTGCCGCCGCATGTGGGAGGGGCTGCAGAACATGAACCAGGGAGCCGCCCCGACTCCGCGCTTCAGCCGCTACTGGCTCCCAGGCAGCTCCCTGAGCATCGATGAGAGGCCGCGTGCCGTGATCCGCATCAACATCGCGGACGAGGAGGTCCCGCCGCCTGTCAGCACCACGCGTGTGCTGAAGGGACAGGCTGGCGCCACGACTGACGGCGAAACAACCCGGATGCTGTACCAAGTCGAGGTGGACTTCGGCGCACCTGTCTGGATCTTGTGCAACGTGCCGCGCGCGTACGACGGCGACGGCGCCGGCCGACTTGGCTCGAAGTACACCCGGTGGGACGCCAAGCGGTCCGTCCACTCGGAGAAGAAGGAGGAGCGCCGCAAGGGCGAGATGCCCCAGAACTGGTACTCCATGACCGCGACCGAGATCTACCCGCTGGCCTGCGCCGAAGGCGTCTCGGCGGAAGCCCTTGCCGTGGCCACCGCAAAACTCTGCCACCAGACCCTCTTCTGGTCAGACCGGGCCCGCTTCCCCGTTCCTTTGCACGCCGCCAGGCAGATGGACCTCGACCACCCGCAGTACCGGCGCACCGCTCCTCCCGAGGAGAAGCCCGCCGCCGAGCCGGGTTCTGACGGAGAGGTATCCGAGCAGTAGCGGCCAGTGCATCAGCGTCGCTAGGCGAAGGCCCCGCTGCGAAGGCAGGAAGTCGCCAGAAGGGCGTAAGCGGTCGTGATCGCCAACTGGGCCAGCCGGGCGATACCTTCAGCAGCTCGGTGTTGAGTACGGGGAAGGGGAGGGGCAGCATGTCGAGGGGCAAGCAGATGTTGCGCGAGCTTGGCCAGGCGGTACGAGAGACGGCCGAGGAGGGCGGACGCTCCATTTACTTCAGTGTGTACGATCGCGGCTTCTACGAGGCAGCCCAGACCTGTCGGGGCGTCCTGTCCGATGCCACGGAAGAGTTGTTGGCGAAGATGAAGTCCGGAAACCTGTCCAAGCAAGAACAGGCGCTGTACGTGCGGCTGACTGAACTGACGGCTGAAATGGACGAACGTCTCCGGAACGCCTGCCAAACAGAGCCGACAGGAGACGCCCTGCCGCAGCCGTCCGGCGCCCGACCCGGCCAGCCTGCAAGACTGGCCTGAGGCTCACTTCTGAGGATCGGCCCCGTACGTCACGACGTCCGGCACACCGAGAGCCATGCCGGTGATGCAGCCCTTGTTCCATGCGTCGCGCTCGTCGCCGTCCAGGCCGCCAGGGAGCGCGTCTGCGCACTCCCGCTGTCCCACGGAGGCGGGGTACCGGGCGTCGGGGCCGCCGGGGCGGGTGCACATGTCCTGCCGGGCGGCCACCTCCCCGCCGGTCGTGCAGTACGTGAAGTTGGTGTCGAGGACGCGCTTCGCGTAGTCCGTCGCCGTCTGCTCGCCGAACCGGTAGCCGTCCCAGTACCTCGCGGCCTTGTCCTCCTCGGTGGTGCAGCCGGCCAGCGCGAGAGCGGCGAGGGCGAGCGGTATGAAGGTGCGTCGCATGCGCCGGAGCATACGAGAAGTACCCCGCCCCCCCCCGCAGGGGGCCGGGGTACCGGCCAGACCGCCAAGTCGTAGTCGTCGGTCCAGGGTTCCTCGGTCCACAGGTCGTCGTAGTGGTACAGGCCGGTCAAGCAGGCCGCCCGCGCGGTAGGCGTACACGAACGGGGCCCGGGATTCGGTATGGAAGACGATCATCCGGCGATGTAGATCTTTCGAATCGCGGACAACGGCTTTACCCAACGGGGAAGGTCCCCTGCGGACTGCCAGCAGGGCGAAGCGGCCCCTAGTCGATCTGATCCAACTCAGCCCGTAGACGCTCGGCCTCGGCTTCGGCCTTTCGCAGCCTCCGCTCCAAGGCGGACCGCGAGGGTGTGGGTGCGGTGCTCTCCGCCTTCCCGGACTGTCGCTGCCGGGGGACAAGCCATCCGACGCGCTCGTAGGCCGAGATCATCCGAACTTGGGGGCAGAAGTAGCAGAGTTGCTCGGGCTCCGGTGTCGGCCAGCCGTCCGCGAGCATCCGTCGGGTGTGCTCCCGGTCCCGCTCGGTCTGCAGCTCCGGGTTCACGCGCCAGGCTTCCTCGAACTCGGCGGACATCTGCTGGACGCGTTCCGGAGCCGCACGGCGAGGCCCAGAAGCAGGGACCCAATCGAGACTCGGGGCGATGGTTTCCTCCACGTGACCGCAAGCCAGCGTCACCTCCCAGAACGCGGAGGTGTGCGGCTCGTCATGGCGGATCATCGACCAAATTCTGGGATCCGTGTTGTCCGGCGGCTCGACCAGGTCGGCGGGAAACGTCACCTCTCTCCGGTCTCCCCACTCAGCGATCACGCGATAAGGCGGCGGTGGGGAGTCGTCGTGATGGCAGATCATCTGCCCAGGAGGCAGCGGTGAGTGGAGGGCCTTCCACTGCGTCTTGTGCGGTGGGGTGCTGTCTTCGCGAGTGAGGACCTCGGAGATGCAGTCGCAGTCAAGCTGAACGCGCCACCGGAACAAGCGGGTCAGATCCGGAATCAGGAAGTCCCAGAGCACCCGCGGGATGTACCCGCGCATCTCGGCGGCCTCCGCCTCGCACTCCCGCAGTACCTCCTGGCGTGACCTGGCCTTGCCGGGAAGCCGCTGCACCGTGGGGGTGCCCGGCGGTGGCCGGTCTTCCAGGAGAAGATGGCGACTATCGGTTGAAGGGGCACCCATGGCACCTCCCCCTTCCTTGCCCGGCGCTGCCGTTCATCGCCCGAGTGGACTGCGAGTTGCCGCCATGCACGCTACAGAGTCAGCCGCACTGTCAGGAGAATGTCGCGCCGTTTCACTCGCGTGGGTGACCGTTCGCGGGCGTCGAGTCTTCAGGATCCATAAGGCTTGCTGTCAGGTGCGGGCCGGGCGGCCGGGGCTGTCCACGAACTTCACAACCCCGACCACCGCGGTCTTCGCGGTCGTCCTCACGCGGCCGTTGCCTTGGTCTTCGCGCGGGCCTGTTGCAGCAGCTCCAGCGCCTGGTCCATCACACCCTCGGGGTGCTGCGTGCGGTCGATCTCGCTGAGGACGATCCCCCAGATTGCCCGCGCGCCCGCCGCTTTCGCCTCGTAGTAGGCGTCGCGGACGTTCTCGCGGATCGGGTCCTCGGTGAAGGTGGCGTAGATGCCGAGGAACTGGCGCACCATGAGCCCGCTGACCTGCCGCGGGTCGTGGACGATGTGGTGGCCGTTGTTGTCGAGCCGGTGGGTGAAGTACTCATCCGG
This sequence comes from Streptomyces sp. NPDC048417, assembly GCF_040651615.1. Classification (NCBI taxonomy): domain Bacteria; kingdom Bacillati; phylum Actinomycetota; class Actinomycetes; order Kitasatosporales; family Streptomycetaceae; genus Streptomyces; species Streptomyces sp. NPDC048417. The sequence continues at coordinate 168,769 of NZ_JBEZKI010000026.1, forward strand.
GCCGAGCGGGGCCTGTTCGACATGGAGATTTTGGCTTCCGAGCCCGTCGGGCAGCTGTCCGAAGTGTTCGCACATGCGGTCGCGGAAGGCGTCGAAGCCGGCGCGCGTGGTCAAAGTCGTCATACCGTCACTTCCGCCGGCTCGCTGAGGAGGTTGCGCATCGCCGTTTCGACGGCGACCTTCGGGGACCCGCAGACGATGATGAGGACGATCACCTCGTCGGCGAACTTCTCCACGGCCGGGGAGCACGAGCCGAGTTCTCGCATCTTGGTGCGGAACGTTTCCACCTCGGCGATGGCGCGTTCGGTGATGGTCGTGGTCTTCATGCAGCCATCTCCGGGGGGTTGAGGTACGCGGTGCGGACGTTGACGAGCTGGGCGTGGGCCTCGCGCAGGGAGTCGACCCGCTTCTGCAGGTGGCTTATGACCATCTCCAGCGTGTCCGGGTCGAGGTACTTGATGTAGTGCTCGTTGATGGCCTCAATGGCCACGAAGGGCAGCCGCTCCGCTGGCCGTCCAGAGAAGGGGTGTGACTGGATCTGCCAGCTGAGGAAGCGGAAGTCCTCCGGGTCGCCCGTGTCGCACAGTGGGCCGAAGAGTGGCAGCTCGCCGGCTGAGCCGGGGATGCTGCAGTAGATGTCGTGCGGGTGCTCGGGCGTGTTGCCGTCCGCGTCGTGGCCGATCGTGCAGCCGGGCATGCACGTCACGGTCACCTTTTCACCGGTGACGGCGCTGGTGAAGGCGAACGTGCGCCGGACAGCGGACGCTGCCACGGCTGGCCGACTGTCGGGCGGGGCTGCGGGGACGGACTGGAGCCGGGCGGCCTGGCCGACGCTCCCGAGAGGCTGAGTGGTGTGGTTCACGGGACCGCTCTTACCGGCGGCCGTTGGTATGTCTTCCATGATTGGTCTCCTCCGATGCAGGAGTCGGGCTATGGCCTCACCGCGGTGTTGAACCCGCCAGACGGGACCCTTTCCCTGGTGATACGCGCACTGTCGAACGGGGGTCGAGAGCGCTGTCCCGTTCGAGGGGTCTGGGCCTGGAACAGGGCGCTGCTAGAAAGAAGAGGCATGTCTGTCGGCGACGGGCACGGTTTCGGTGCCGGAGCAGTACCCCTGCGCCTGCCCTGTCGGATGGTGACAATGGTGTTCCGGCCGCCCGGAACACCCGTGGGTGCGGCCACGGTGCGGCCGGACGCCTTTGGACCGGGTAACACAGGGTGTCACAGTGGAACTGGTCGCATGTGCTCTGATCAGGCAGAACAGCACCGGGTGGCACGATCCGGCACCAGGCGTCACGAACCCTCGTGGTCTCGTAATGCGTAGGTCTCGGGTTCGAATCCCGAAGGCGGCGGCTCTACTGAAACTCCAGCTCTGCCTGAGCTGGAGATCTTCGTTCAGCGGACGCGACCACCGCGCCGTGCGACGGCCATCAGCGGTCTCCCCAGCCGCATAGCACTTGCGTTATCACGATGCGCTAGCTGCTCCAAATCGCTGTTTCTCCGGACTCTGATGCTCCTAGCCAGTAGACATGCGCTCTGCCTCGCTGTGCGTAGGCGAGGGGACAGAGCGCCAGCTGCTTCGGCAGCGCTTACCCCGGAGACACACGATGCGTAACCAGTCCAAGCCTGCCGTTGAGGCTGCCTTCCTGAATGTTCAGGACGCTGCGAAGTACATGGCCATCTCGGTGAACACGCTCTACGTCTGGCGTCACCGCCGGCAAGGGCCGCCCAGCTTCCGGATGGGGCCCGGCGGGAGGGTCATGTACCGCCGGGACCTGCTCGACGCGTGGCTCACCGAACAGCAGCAGGCGGATTCGCGGTCGAACCCGGCTCTCAATCCGCTGAGCAAAGCGCCGCAGCAGCGCGAACGACGCCGCGCTGCTTGACCTGGGAGAACTGATCCGAGGAGATCAGCAGCACTCGGAATTTCATGCACACGGAGATCGTCTGTGTGTCTGATCGCGACGAGGCTCGCGCCGCGAGAACCATGACCAGGCCAAGGAGAAGGCGTACATGGCGGGTTACATCGAGGACCGGTGGCTCAAAAAGCGGCCGAACAAGGAGACGGGCAAGCGTGAACGCACTGCGCTATGGGGCAAGTGCACGCGCTACCGCGTCAAAGGGATACCGGGGGTCCGTGACCGGTCCTTCGACACGGTCGCGGACGCCAAGGCGTGGCTGGCCGAGGCTCAGACCGACGTACGGCGAGGAGATTTCGTCGACGCACGAGACGGTGCGATCAGTCTTCGCGAGTACGTCGAGAAGCATTGGTGGCCCTCCCAGGTGCACCCCGCTCAGACGCTGGAAAGCATGAGGCACCGGATCTGGGGGCAGGTGCTGCCGCAGCTCGGAGATCTGGCGCTGAGGGACATCGGCGTCGCGGAGCTGCGTAAGTGGTCAGCCGACGTGCAGAGGGCGGTGGCGTCGAGCACGGCCTATGTCGCGTGGGTGTACCTCAAGGCCATCATGCAGGCCGCGGTCGAGGACAAACGGCTGTACCGCAACCCGTGCAAAGGCAACGGCTCGATCAAGCCGCCGAAGAAGCCGGAGCGCAAGGCTCGCGCCTGGGAGCAGGACCGTGTCGACGCTGTACGAGAGGCGCTGGCCGACCGCTACCGGATCGCGCTCGACCTCGGCGTCGGATGCGGACTCCGACAGGGCGAGACGTTCGGCTTCAGCCCAGGTGACATCCGTGGAGACTTCGTCCACATAGAGCGGCAGATCCTCATGTACAAGTCGCGCCTGTACTTCGGCCCGCCCAAAGGCGGCAAGGAACGCGACGTGCCGCTGCCGAAGGTGCTCGCGAAGCGGCTCCTCACTCACCAGGAACGCTTCGAACCGCTCGACGTCACCCTGCCGTGGCTGGACCCCGAGGAGCCGGACCTCGCACGTGAGGACCGACGCAAGGTAACCGTCCCGTTGCTCGTGTACACCGGCCGACGCGGCGCGATCAACCGCACCACCTGGAACACCAAGGCGTGGAAGCCGGCACTGGCCGACGTGGGAGTCATCCCACCGCTGCCCGAGCGTCAGCCGGGCGAGAAGCCGTCGCGCGTCTGGGAGCCCAGCCGCGAGCACGGCTTCCACGTCTTGCGTCACACGTACGCCTCGGTGATGCTCGAAGCCGGGGAGTCCATCGTCTCGCTCGCGAAGTGGCTGGGGCACTCCGACCCGGCGTTCACGCTCCGGACGTATACGCACTTCATGCCGCAGGCCGGCGCGCGGGGACTGTCCGCGATCGAGGCGTGGTTCGCGGGCCTCGGCTGAAAGTCCCTGAGAAGTCCCAGAGGGCTGAAACAGCCGCCGGATGTCCATAAACACGCAGGTCAGAGCGTGATCGCTCCCTGAGCGGAACAGAACCCGGCGTACAGCCCGACTCGTCTGCCGCCACCTGCGGCTCTTCATGGAAAAGGGCCTCTGATCTGCGACGGAGACCCTTTCCGGTCTTTCGGGGGGTTTGCCTCGTCAGGCGGTGGAAAGTCCCTCGGACAGAGCTGGAGTCCCTGAAACTCCCGGGAGCGGAGGGGCGGGTAATGCCTCTGAGCTGGCCGTTCGCGACAGCCGTCGGAATAGGGTGCTGAAGCCGCCGGCATTTGGAACGGTCTCTGCTCGGTGGTACTAGCGGCCTCGGCGCCGCTCACCGGGGGATCGCGCTACCCCACAGTCCGAGATGAGTGTCCGCACGGCCGCTGTGGGAGACCGTCCTGTGCGGATGCAGTCGTGAGAGACGTGGAGTGCCGCGACTGCAGCCCGGACGTGCTTGCCGATCTTTGCCGTCCTTTGGCGCCGCCCATACCTTCCGCATAACCGCTCTCCATAGTCTCTTGGGTTGGCATGTGCACAGCGTGGAGTACGGGGGTGGGGTGGCATGTCGGACCTGAAGAAGGAAGCCGCGTCGATGCACAAGGCGGCTTCGGGGCTGCGTGGCGTGGGGCATCACACGGCGAAGCCGTTGCAGCAGTTCGAGGCGCAGTCCCATGACCTGGGTGCGCTGGGAGCGCTGGGTTCGCTGCTGGGGGCGAAGGGTGAGATAGAGCAGGGCATGACCACCCTGGCCAAGCTGGCCCGGCAGCTGGGTGAGGAGTGGGACGCGGAGGCGAAGCTGATCGGTGAGGTCTCCGACGCCTTCGATCTGCTGGACGTGCTGATCGCGGCCGCG
>NZ_JBEZKI010000027.1:0-169090 GCF_040651615.1 Streptomyces sp. NPDC048417
GCGGGGCCGCACCTCTGCGAGAGAGGTGCGGCCCCGCCGTCGTACCGCCCGAAGCCTCCGGGCCTCTGGGCCTCCAGGCCTCCAGGCCTCCAGGCCTCCAGGCCTCCAGGCCTCCGGAGCATCCGAAGCCTCTGGTGCTTCCGGCGTCAGCCCTGGAGCCGCTTCTTCACCGCGGCGGCGACGCGGCCGCCCTCGGCCAGTCCGGCAACCTTCGGGTTCACGATCTTCATCACGGCGCCCATGGCCCGCGGCCCCTCGGCGCCCGCCGCCTTCGCCTCCTCGACGGCCGCGGCGACGATCCCGCCCAGCTCCTCGTCGCTGAGCTGCTTGGGCAGGTACTCGTCGAGAAGCTCGCCCTCCGCCTTCTCCCGCTCGGCGCTCTCGGTGCGGCCGCCCTGCGCGAAGGCCTCGGCCGCCTCCCGGCGCTTCTTCGCCTCCTTGGCGATCACCTTGAGCACCTCGTCGTCGGAGAGCTCGCGCTTCTCCTTGCCCGCGACCTCCTCCTTGGTGATCGCGGCGAGCGTCAGCCGGAGCGTCGAGGAGCGGAGCTCGTCACGTGCCTTGATCGCGGAGTTGAGGTCGTCGTGCAGCTTCGACTTGAGCGTGGTGGTCATGGTTCCGATTGTCGCAGGTGCCGCACGCGGGCCGCCCGCCGTTTTACCCGCCCTGTCGGCGGTCGGTCATGAGTCCCGCCACGCGTCTGACACGATGGTCGTATGCGCGCTCGATACGGAGTACCCCTGGGAATCGCGGCGTTCGGTGCCGCCGGTGTGTTGTACGCGGCCGGCTTCGAGGTCCGTTCGTTCCGCCTGCGCCGGGTGACGGTCCCGGTCCTCCCGCCGGGAATGCGCCCGCTGCGCGTACTCCAGGTCTCCGACATCCACATGGTGAGCGGGCAACGCAAGAAGCAGCGCTGGCTGCGGTCGCTGGCGGGCCTGCGCCCGGACTTCGTGATCAACACGGGCGACAACCTGTCCGACCCGGAGGGCATCCCCGAGGTCCTGGACGCGCTTGGACCCCTGATGGAGTTCCCCGGCGCGTACGTCTTCGGCTCCAACGACTACTACGGCCCCAAACCCCGCAACCCCGCCCGCTACTTGCTGGAGAAGACGAGCGGAAAGCACGGCCTGAACGGCAATCCGCCGGTGGTCGGCGCGATCCACCTCCCGTGGGAGGACCTGCGGGACGCGTTCGACGGGGCGGGCTGGCTGAACCTGACGAACACACGCGGTGTCCTGAAGGTCGAGGGCGTCTCGGTCGAGCTGACGGGACTCGACGACCCGCACATCAAGCGGGACCGGTACGTGCAGGTGGCAGGCGGCCCGTCCGATACGGCGGACTTCTCGATGGGCGTGGTCCACGCCCCGTACCTGCGCGTCCTGGACGCCTTCACGGCCGACGGCTACCCCCTGGTCCTGGCCGGCCACACGCACGGCGGCCAGCTCTGCGTCCCCTTCTACGGCGCCCTGGTCACCAACTGCGACCTGGACGCGGACCGCGTGAAGGGCCTCTCGCGGCACACGTCGGAGGGCCGTACGTCGTACCTCCACGTCTCGGCGGGCTGCGGCACGAACCGCTACACCCCGGTCCGCTTCGCGTGCCCGCCGGAGGCGACGCTGCTGACGTTGGTGGGGCGGGAGTAGCAGGGACGAGGAGGGACGGGGAGGGACGGGGAGGGACGAGGCGACGGCGGGGGGCCGGCCGTGGAATCAACGGATCACCCACCCGGGAGCCCGCTCACCCGGTAACCGACCCACCCAGTAACCGAGCCACCCAGTAACCGAGCCACCCGGTAACCCACCCACCGGGTAACCCACCCGCCTCGTAACCCACCCGGCGTAGGCCAACATGCCGGTCATGCCCCTTTCTTCCTACCTTGAGGGCATGACGGCTCCGATACCCCGGGACATCCCGGACCTCCCCGCGGTCCCGGGTACGCCCGTGCTGCTGCCCGGACACGTTCCGGCGACGGCGGTGGTGGCCCCCACCCGTCGCCCCCTGACCGCGGTGTTCCGCCTCCTGACGGCCGCACTGGCGTCGGCGGGTGCGGCCCTGGAGCTGCTACTGGGCAGCCCGGGGCAGATCATGAGCTACTTCGGGATACAGGCGGCGATCTTCCTGGCGCTGGTCAGCCTGGCCTCGGCGCGCCGCGCCTGGCAGGCGTCCCGCCCGCTGACCTCGTCCCTGACGGGCGCTGCGCTGCTCTACATCGTGGTCTCGGCCTTGGTCTACCACCTGCTCCTGGGCCACACCACTCCCCCCTTCTCCATGACGGGGGCGGCACACCCGCCACTGGCCTGGCACGGCCAGTGGCTGGCCCTGCAGCTCCTCTATACGGCGGCACCCCTGGCCGCGCTCGTGGACTGGCTCATCCTCACGCCCCCCAGCCGCCTCCACCTCCGCCAGACAGCGGGCTGGATGCTCTACCCCTTGGCCTACCTGGCGTTCTTCCTCACCCGAGCGGAGCTTCTCCTTCCCGGCACGCCGGGCCGCTACCTCTACCCCTTCCTGGACGCAGAGCAACACGGCTACCGCGGCGCCCTCGCCAACGCCCTCCTCCTGGGCCTCGCCCTCTACGCCCTGGCGGTCCTCCTGGTGGCCCTGGACCACACCCGCCCGAACCCGGTCGGCCGCCGCCCATAAACCGGATTTCGTCTCCAGCCAGCTGTGGGCTAAAGTAAACGACGTCGCCGCGACAAGCAGCACAGCAGCGACGCCGGGGTGTAGCGCAGCTTGGCAGCGCGCTTCGTTCGGGACGAAGAGGTCGTGGGTTCAAATCCCGCCACCCCGACAGTGAAGTAGGTCAGAGCCCGGTGGGTACATTTACCCACCGGGCTCTGAGCGGTTGCGTGTCTCACTGCGTGACTATCGGTCCTGAGTGACTACGACCGCTGCTGATCGCTGCCGACGATTCCGTCCATGACCGCCGCACCAGTCTGGATCACGGGGCGGTATCTGCTTCCGGTAGACCTGACCTTCACTTTTCCTGCGGACGCCAAACAGAATGTGTAGCGTCCGCCAGCGCGTGAGCAGCGTCCTGCCACCCTCCGCTGCCAACGGCCCGTTTCCGCAGGTCAACACTGCTCTCAGCATGGGCCGGTTGCGGACGCCGCCCCCTCCGGAACATCGAAGAGACCACCCGTCCGGCCGGGCTGGTCTCTTCGTTCCGGGGCCTGTCCGACGGGTCGCGTCACCGGCCCCGCACCCGACAGCACTGTCACCCGAATGGCCCAACATGACGTGCCACCCACATGGGTGAAGATCAAGCTGACTAGTGCCCCAACCGAGGCAATCCGTGAAAGGCGAACCACATGCGCATTCGACGAATCCTCGCCACCGTCATCGCCACGGCAGCCCTCGCCGGACTCGGCCTCACAGGCGCCGCCACCGCCACCGCCGCCGCCCAGGGTGCCCGATCGTACGTCACCCCTTCTGAGTGCAAGCAGGGCGGCGGAACGCCCGATCTGGCGGACAACCTCTGCAAGGGCGGTACGCACAACGGGGAGCAGGTCGACTGAACCCCACAAGGCGCCCCGCAGCCACCGCGCCGCGGGGCGCTCCCGCGTGGGCGTAGCCGGGAGAGTCGCAGGGACTGTGCCGACCCGTCGGGCACGCTGGGCCCGAGTCGGCCCGGAAGCACGCTGCGGGCGGGAGCTCCCGAACGCCGTCGCGCGCGAGCGCGGCGAGCTGCCAAGGTTTGCGTCCCAGATCAGCAGGCCCGCCCCGCCGGGCGGGACGCGGCCAAACCTCCCCGCCCAACGTGGTCACGGAGTGGGTCCGAGGCCTGTCTGCAGCCGTCGGCGGTCGGGACGGCCGACGGCGTCCGCGTCGGTCAGGGGGTGAGGAGACTGCTGGTGTACACGTCCGTACGGTTCTGTGGTGCGCCGGAGTGGGTCTCGGTGAGCACCGCCCGTACTCCCGTGCCGTCTGCCACCAGGCCTTGGTAGTCGCCGAGGAAGTAGCCCCCGGAAAACGGCGCCTGCAGCCAGTCGAAGACCCGCGAGATCCGTCGTTCAGTCCGGAGCATCGCGTTTCCGTGCTGCAGCGTGGCCAGTTGGTAGGCGGTGGGCAGGGTGGTGGTGTCGCCGGACTTGAGGAAACGCAGGTCGTAGTAGGTGAGCGCGACCGTGCCCCGCTCGGCGACCGCGATCGACGGTGAGAAGGCCGGAACGCCCTTGGGGCTGATCAGCTCCGGGGTCCCCCAGGTACGTCCGCCGTCGGTGGACCGCACAAGCTGGACGGAGTCGAACTTTCCACCGGAGAAGTCCGAGCCCTCGTAGGCCATGTACAGCGTGCCTGTCCTGGGGTCGACGGCCGGGCTCGGCAGGGTGGCCGCGGCACGCAGCGGTTTGGTGGGGTCGTTCGGGTCGACCTCCGGTACGGACGTGTCCCGGGCCACGGTGACCGGGGCGCTCCAGGTCTTTCCGGCGTCGGTCGAGGTGACCGCCTCGTAGCGGGCTTCGAGGACGGTGCTCAGGTCGTCGGAGTAGGTGATCCGGTCGAAGAAGTCGTACAGGGTGCCGGTGCACCGGTCGGCGACGATCAGATGGCCGATGGTCTGGGTGTTGGGCACGGTGCTGGTGTCGACGAACGGCCGGGCCCTGCTCCAGGTGCGGCCGCCGTCGCGGGTGAGGGAGATGTAGCCGGGACCGTCGAGGGAGCTGGGGCCGGGTGGGTCGTTGTCGAGGCGGTTCCAGACCTGGTAGGCGGTGCCCTTACGGATCGGGTCGGCGGTGAGTGAGGGCTTGTCGTTGAAGAACGGCTGCTCGTCGACGTGCGTGGTGGTGAGGTTCTGCCAAGTGCGGCCGCCGTCGCGGGACGTGACTGCCAGGAGGGCGCTGCGCGTGCTCTTCGTGAAGTCGACGCCCTCCCCGCCGGCGTAGACCGTGCCGTCCGGTCCGGTGCTCACCCAGGGGTCGGAGGCCCGTTCGTAGTCCGCGCCGCCGGGGGCGCACAGGCTGAACGGCAGCGTGCTCCGGTGGAAGGTGTGGCCGTCCGTGGTCCAGCCGGCCGCCAGGCCACGGGCGCCGCCGTCGTTCCAGCGGTCCTGCTGGAACACGGTGACCACGCGCTTGGGGTCGCGCGGATCGACGGACAGGTACGGCTCGACCTCGGTGGCCGGGTAGACGATGCTGTCGGGGGACCTCGCTCCGAGGGTGCACTTCGCGTACGGGTCGCCGTGGGACACCTTGACCAGTTGTGTGCCGTCGAGGTTCCGGTCCGCTGCGGCGGGAGTCGCGCCGGTGACCGTGATGAGCAGGAGCGCGGCGGTGGTGACGGCGGTCAGGGGCAGGAAGACGCGCATGCGGGATCTCCTCCGGGCCTGTCGGCCGGGGGTACTGGACCGCCGTCATCGGGACGGCCTGGGGCACGGAGGCGTACCGGAACGCAAGGGTGGGGCGACTCCGCTTGGGTCCTATTCGGCGTTGCAGCCGGTGCCCTTGATGGGCCGAACGACGGAGTCGTCCCCGGGGCCCGGGGTCGTCGAGGGGCACGACGGAGCCGACCGGCGGGTGCACCGTGCCGGTCGGCTCCTTGGTCGTGCTGTTACGGCGCCGTCTCGTAGGTCCCCGGAGAGCGCCGTGGGCCACGTGCCGGTCGGCGATGCCGGCGGGGTCGGCCTTGACTCGGACGGGTTGGAGCGGGATGACCTACGGGCCCTCTTCCACGGTGGGTTCCACGGTGGGGAGGAGTCAGGGCATCGGCAAAGGGCCGTCTCGATTCGGACGGCGGCGCGATCATCGCCCGCGCCAGAGGGAAGACTCCATCACCGTCCGCACATCCAGGCTGGAGGTCGGCGGAACTGCTCGTTCTTCTGCGCCTGTTCAAGACCTGCCGAGTGTCACCAACGCTCGTGATCAATACAGCTGTTGACATCCGAATCAATACAGCTGGGAAATGCGAACGACCTCGTCGGTCACTGTATGACGACAGGGCCGGGGCCGTTCAGGACGGCGGCGAGTGCGGTGCTCAGGACGGCGCGGACCGTCGCGAAGCGGTGACGGCCTTGGCTTCGATACGGTCGGCGTCCACCATCGCGAGTGCCGTTGGTGCCACGGTGTCGCGGTGCCGAACTGGTTGCGCAGCCGTGCGCCGAGCGGACTGGTTGCCCAGCCGTGCGCCGACCGGTCAAGTGATCGCCTGCGAGGTCCCGTCAGGCAGCGCGCAGGCCTCGCCGGCGTAGGGGCGTGAAACGATCTGGCCGCCGGCGGCCGTGCAGTCGTCTCTGGAGATGTTCGGAGACGACGCGGCCCCGGCGCTGACAGCGCCGACGGCGCTCACGCCGGCAAGGGTTGCCGCGGCCAGGGCGAGGCCCAGGATTCTTCGCATGCGCATGACTTCCTCCTCCGCTCAGGCGCCTTCGTTCGGCCTTCGGGAAGGACAACTCTCAAGACGACGGCGCCCTCTTACTCAGCATGGGCGCTCCGCATGAGGCCCGCGAGGCGAGGCCGGGCGCCGCGCCCGGGCGGTGACTGCCCGGCCCCGGAGAGGCATGACGTACCGGACTCGACCGGCCGCATCGGCACGCCGCGTGCGCATCGGTGGGAGCTGGGCGACGTCGATGTCCTTGACGTCGAGACCGCCCACCGAGGCCGCGTTGTGTCCGGGCAGGCCGGGGGGGTGAGGAGGAGACGGGCCGTACCTGCCTCCGACCGGTGCCGGCGGGCGACTGCCGCGCGCGGTCCTCTAACGCGGTTCGTGGGCCGCCGCCCGGCAGGCACCGGTCGCGGCACCGCCCGCCACTCCGGCCCCGGTCAGTCCGGTCACACAACTCTGCAGGTCTCCGACCACGCCACGGCTGCAGGCCGCTGTGACGGAGTCGGAAGCGGTGGCACCGGCCAGTTCGGCCATCTTTGTGCAGGCGGGGATGTCCGCCCGGACCGCGGGAGCGGCTAGGACCGCAGCACCGAGGGTGAGGGCCAGGCTGGTGAGGGCACCGGCGATACGGGTCGACGTGCGCATGGGACGCACCTGCCTTCCGGGTTGGTCGCGCGGTCCTGGTCCCGGCGGGCCGGATCCACGCGGTAAGGCCGCCTGGCGACGCTCGGTGAGTGGGTGCCCCGGCCGGCGGGCTCACAGACCGACCGCACGATTCTGCGTCGCATCCCTTGAGCCGCACCGGGACATGGCCGCCAGGCCGAAGGAGAGGGCCCCGGACTGGATGAGACGCACTCGGACCTCCACTCACGGGCCCCTCACTCCAGCGTCGCATCCTCTCCCCCTCCCGTCCTGGGCATCCGGGGGGAGTGGCCGCGCTGCGTAACTGCGATTGCGCGAAGCTCGGTAGCCGAGCCGGGCCGCCACGCCGGCCGTCGGCCGTCGGCCGTCGGCCATCGGCCATCGGCCGCAGCATCCGGCACGACCGTCACAAACACCACCGACGAGTAGGCGATTACCCCCTAGGGGTATAGTGGCGGCGTCCGGCATCACCGACCACGGACGGAAACCATGACGACAGCCGAGGACCTGCGAAGCGCCATCGCGCGCGTCGCCCTCCGCTGCACGCGCGCTGCCGTCATCACGCTGGTCGCGACGTTCGCCGTTCTCGTGCACCACGAGACGGCCGCACCCATGACGCACATCCCGCCGTCCCACGCAGCCGAGGCTGCCGACATGGCGGGCATGAGCCACGGACCGGCCCCGTCCACACAGGTCCGCTCCGACACGCACACCGCGCCGCCCGGTACGGCAACTCCCGTTGTCCTCGGCGACGACGGCTTCTGCTCGGGCATGGCAATGCAGCACTGCTCTACCGCCGGCGTCGACACGGTGAAGCTGGTGCCCCCTGCCGAGCCCGCCGTCGGCCACACCCCGGCCGCCCTCTCCCGAGCCGGCGCGGGGCGGCATGGTCCAGGGACGACGGGACGAGCACCGCCCGATCTCACACTCCTCTCGCGATTGCTGCTGTAGGCCGCGCCCGCGGCTGCGCCTGTCCTCGTACGTGCGCAGCCGTGTCCGCACGCGACCTCAGCAGAACAATCGTGAGAAGAGGACCCCCATGAACGCCATGAACCCCATGACCGCCATGAACCGTCGATCCGCGCTTCTGGCCGGGCTCGGCATCGCCGCCGCGGGCACGCTCGCCTCCTGCAGCAGCACCTCCGGCAGCAGCACCTCCGGCAGCACCGCCGCCCTGGTCAGTCCGTCCGGCTCCGCGGTCGCCGCGGCCGAGAGGAAACGCACCACGACCGGCCGGACCCACGAGGTGACCCTGGTCGCCGCCCCGGCCAGGCTGGAACTGGGCGCGGGCATCGTGGCCAGGACGTGGGCCTTCAGCGGCCGGACTCCCGGCAAGGAGCTGCGCGTCTCGGCCGGCGACCAGATCGCCGCCACGCTGTCCAACCGGCTTCCGGACCAGACCACCACGTCCGTCCACTGGCATGGCATCGCCCTGCGCAACGACATGGACGGCGCGCCGTCGGCCACCCAGTCCGCCGTCCGGGCCGGGAGCAACTTCACCTACCGGTTCCTCACCGACGCCCCGGGCACCTACTTCTTCCATCCGCACATCGGAGTCCAGCTCGACCGGGGCCTGTACGCCCCGCTGATCGTGGAGGACCCGAAGGAATCGCTGTCGTACGACGAGGAGTGGGTCGTCGTGCTCGACGACTGGCTGGACGGTGTCACCGGCACTCCGGACGAGGTCCATGCCGAGTTGAAGCAGGGCATGGGCGGCATGAACAGCGGTCGTATGCCGAGCGGTTCGTCCAGTCCTTCGGACGGCAGCGGCCACGACATGGGAAACATGAGCGGGATGAGCACGGGCGGCGGGATGGGCGGGACGAGTGGTTCCCCGTCCGCCTCGTCCTCCGGCGGCGGCATGTCGACGAGGTTCATGCTGATGGGTGCCGAGAGCGTGTTGCTCGGCGGGGACGCCGGTGACGTGAAGTACCCGTACCACCTGGTCAACGGCCGCGTTCCGGCCGATCCGCAGGTCTTTAGGAGCAAGCCCGGCAAGCGGGTCCGTATCCGTCTGATCAACGCGGGAAGCGACACCGCCTACCGCGTCGCTCTCGGCGGGCACCGGCTGACCATCACCCACACCGACGGCTACCCCGTCCAGCATCAGGAGGTCGATGCCCTGCTGATCGGCATGGGCGAACGCTACGACGTCCTGGTCACCCTCGATGACGGCGTCTTTCCCCTGGTCGCGCTGGCCGAGGGGAAGAACGCCACCGGCCTGGCTGTGGTCCGCACCGGCTCCGGCACCGCTCCCAGGGCGAACGTTCGTCCGACAGAACTGGACGGCATGATCATGTCCGCGACGCAGCTGAAGGCGGCGGACGACGTCCGGCCGGCGTCGAAGAAGGTGGACCGGGTCCACCGCATCGAGCTGACCGGCGGCATGATGGCGTACGACTGGGCCATCAACGGCAGGCGGTTCGACATGAACGACCCGACCGCCCATCCGATCACGGTGGAGCAGGGGCAGCGCGTCCGACTGGACTTCGTCAACCGCACCACCATGTGGCACCCGATGCACCTGCACGGCCACACCTACCAACTCGGCAGCGGCGGGCCCCGCAAGGACACGACCATCGTGCTGCCGAAGAAGACGGTGTCGGTGCTCTTCGACGCGGACAACCCGGGCCAGTGGATGCTGCACTGCCACAACGCGTACCACGGCGAGGCCGGGATGATGGCGCTGGTGGCCTACCAAGGGTGACCCCCCCACATGGTCACGCGGGTACGGCGGAGCCAGCTCCTTCGCCGTGACGGGGATGCCGGACCCGTCCAGCATCCCCGTCCACGAACTCGGCGGCCTGCGCACCCAGTTCGCCGTGGGCAATGGTCGGGACCGTGAGGGCGTGCTTGAGTGCGGCGCGGCGGCCGGGCGGCACAGCCACGACCGCCTCGCCGACAGCCTGCCCACCCACTGACCAGGGAGACAGACCACCCGACCCACGTCACACGCGAGGGCCGTCAGTCCTCCACGCCCCGTCGCACACGCCGCGACGGGGCGACCTCGTACAGGTCAAGGATGGCGGGAGGGTCGGTGAGTCCGGGCCCCCCGGACGCGACCCAGGCGGCGATGTCAGCCGTCGCGTCAGGGTCGTTGACCAGTCCGAACCAGACCGGCCGTCCTCCCGCGGCCCGGCCGGCGGCGGACGGTTGGACGACGATGACGTTCGCCTGCTCACAGGCGTCCAGGCAGTTCACGGCCCGGACCCGGGCGAGTGCGCCCAGCTCGGACTTGAGCGTGACGAGCTGGGCGGTGTGATCGACACCGGGGATCTTGTCGGTGCCGCAGCAGCAGCCCCGGCACACGGTGACCGTGCACCGGGGCTCGCCTTGTGCGGCGGGTGCCTTGCGGCGGCTCATTCGGCGGCCTGCCGCCAGGCCGCCTCGCGCAGCAGGCGCAGTCCGTTGAGGCCGACGATGACGGTGGAGCCCTCATGGCCGGCCACGCCGAGTGGCAGCGGCAGGGTGCCGATCAGGTCCCAGACGACCAGGCCGGCGATGAACAGGCCCGCGATCACGAGGTTCTGCACGACAAGCGTGCGGGCGCGCCGGGACAGCGCGATCACGGAGGGGACCGTGCGGAGTTCGTCACGCACGATCACGGCGTCGGCGGTCTCCAGCGCGAGGTCGGAGCCGGCCCGGCCCATGGCAACCCCGGTGTGGGCGGCGGCGAGCGCCGGGGCGTCGTTGACGCCGTCGCCGACGACCAGCATCTTGCGGCCGGCCTCTTCCAGTTCCCGCACGGCGGCCACCTTGTGCTCGGGGAGCAGTCCGGCCCGCACGTCTTCGATACCGACCTCGGCGGCGAGGCGGGCAGCGGCGCGCTGGTTGTCTCCGGTCAGCAGCACGGGCGCGGCCCTGGTGAGAGACGTCAGCGAGGCGACGGCGGCGGTGGCGTCGGGGCGCAGCCGGTCCGCGATGCCGAGCACACCGACCGGCGTACCGTCCACACCGACCAGCACCGTGGTCCGCCCGCCGACCTCCAACCCAGCGGTGAGCACCGCCGCTCGGGCAGAGCCCGGGTCCGTGGCTTCGACAAGAAACCGGGCCGGTGCGCCGACCGTGACCACGCGCCCGTCGACGGTGGCGGTCACTCCGACGCCGGGCGTGGAGGCGAAGTCCTCGGCCACCGGCAGGGCGAGTCCGCGCTCGCGTGCCGCATCCACCACGGCACGGGCCAGCGGATGCTCGCTCAGGTGCTCCGCTGCGGCCGCGAGGACCAGCAACTCACCTTCGTCCAGCCCTGACCCGGTCAACGGCCGGATGTCGGTAACCCGCGGGGTGCCCTCGGTCAGCGTGCCGGTCTTGTCGAGCGCCACCGCGTCGACCTGTCCGATGCGCTCCATGACCACGGCTGACTTGACCAGCACACCGTGACGTCCGGCATTCGCGACGGCCGACAGCAGGGGCGGCATGGTCGCCAGTACGACCGCGCACGGCGAGGCCACGATCATGAAGGTCATGGCCCGCAGCAACGAGTCGGTGAGGTTCGCGCCGAAGGCGAGCGGGGCGAGAAACACCGCGAGGGTCGCCGCCACCATGCCGAGCGAATAGCGCTGTTCGACCTTCTCGATGAGCAGTTGGGTCGGCGCCTTGGTCTCCGACGCCTCCTCCACCATGCGCACGATCCGGGCGATCACCGTGTCGGAGGCGTCCCGCTCGACACGGACACGCAGCGCGCCGGTGCCGTTGAGGGTGCCCGCGAAGACCTCGTCGTCCCTCTCCTTGACGACGGGCAGCGGCTCGCCGGTGATGGTCGCCTGGTCGACGTCGCTCGCCCCGTCCAGCACCCGGCCGTCCGCGCCGACGCGCTCACCGGGCCGTACGAGGACGATGTCGCCGACGCCCAACGCCTCGACGGCTACGGTCTCCTCGCCGCCGTCGGCGTCGACGCGGGTGGCCGTTGCCGGTGCCAGATCCAGCAGCCCGCGCACGGAGTCGGCCGTCCGCGCCGTGGCCAGCGCCTCCAGCGCACCGGACGTGGCGAAGATGACGATCAGCAGCGCGCCGTCCATGACCTGCCCGATCGCCGCCGCACCGAGCGCGGCGACGACCATCAGCAGGTCTACGTCGAGGGTCTTCTCCCGCAGCGCCTTCAGCCCTTGCCGGCCGGGGTCCCACCCGCCGGTCGCGTACGACAGTGCGTACAGCGGACCCCACGCCCACACCGGAGCGCCGGCCAGTCGCGAAAGCAGCGCGAGCAGGAAGAAGACGGTGGCCGCGATCGCCCAGCGCACCTCGGGCAGGGCGAGGACACCGGTGCGGCGCCGGAGGCTACCGCCATCGCGCGGCGGCGCGGCCCGGTCGGCGTACGGCTGGGTGAGGGTGGAGGTCATCGGAGCGGAAGTCCTTCACGGAGGCATGGCGAAACAGCGGTATGCCGGGCATCCGGCGTCGCGCTCTCCACCGTACAGGATCACATGAAGACGCATTCATGTGTTCATGGATCCGTCTCCGTAGGATGAGTGCCATGGGCCACGGAGCTGACGCCAAGACCACCGCCACTGCGCGCGAGCGCCTGGAGGCCGTGGGTGCTTCCGACGTGGCCGCCACGCTTCAGGCTCTGGCCACCCCCTCCCGACTGCGGATCCTGGCTCGTCTACAGGAAGGCCCGTGCGCGGCGACCGAACTCGCTGACGCCGTCGGCATGGAGCAGTCCGCCTGCTCCCACCAACTGCGGCTGCTGCGCAACCTAGGCCTGGTCACCGGAGAGCGCCGAGGCCGTTCGGTCATCTACGCGCTCTACGACAACCACGTCGCCGAGCTGCTGGAGCAGGCCCTCTACCACGTCGAGCACCTGCGCCTCGGCCTGCGCGACGCCCCGGAGGAGGTCCCGACCACGGCGGCCGGAGCGCACTGAGCCGCCCTCCGGCCCGACGCGACCGCGGGACGAGCGAGGTCGGGCCGATGGGCCCGAGGGCGTCCTCCCCCAGTGACGTCCTCGGGACGAGTGCGGGCGCTGACCCGCTGATCCCAACCGACTGCGGGCCCGTGCCCACCATGTGGTCCGAGCCCTTCCGAACTTCTCTCGGCAGCTCACACCAGTGGCTCCGGGTTCCCTGTACGTCTCCGCCAGTCGAGGTGTCTCCGCCTTGAAGGCACGCTGGTCACAGGGCTGGTGGAACCACGGCGGCCACCGGTTCCAGTCGGCGCACGCGCAACTGGTGACGTCGTAGCAGGGGCCGTTCGACGAGGGCGTACGAGGTGAGGGCGGCGGCGAGCGTCGCCGCGAGGCCGGCCGGGAGCAGTCGGTCGCCGTGCACACCGAGGTCGTGCAGCAGGCGGATGACGGGGTAGTGCCACAAATACATTCCGTAGCTGAGGTTGCGTCCGATCCAGACCGGCGTGGGCAGCGACAGCAGGCGGGAGGGCCATGACCGGGGGCACAGTTGCAGTGCGGCCACCACGCTGGCCGTCAGCAGGGCGGCGGCCAGGAATCCGACCGTGTACCACATGGGATTCCAGCCGCTCGTCCCGGTGATCGGGACCTGCCGGGCGATCAGCCCCAGCAGGGCGAGCGCGGGCCAGCAGAGCCGTCCAGCCCATTGGCGCAGCAGCTCCAGGCGGGTGTCGTCGGCCCGCAGCCGGGCCAGGACGAGGGCCAGAAGCGCGCCGATGAGGAGTTGGTCGGCGCGGGTGTCGGGGCCGTTGTAGATGCGGTGCGCCGCCGAGGGGTTCCAGAGCACCGTCCGCCAGAGCACCGGCAGGACGCACAGCACCGCGACGCAGGCCAGCACCGCCCGCGTCGTCGCGTGCCGCAGCAGGACGATCAGCAGGAGCGGCCAGGCGAGGTAGAACTGCTCCTCCACGCCGAGGGACCAGGTGTGGCTCAGCGGCGCGATGAGATCCGAGTACGTTCCGGCATCCCCCGCCCGTACGAGATTGACCACCGAGCCCGCGGCCAACGCTGCGGCCACCCACGCCCCGCGGAACAGCGGCAGCGTGAACGCCACGGACAGCAGGGTGGTCACCGCGCACATCACCAGCAGAGCCGGCATCAGCCGCAGCCATCGCCGCCGGTAGAACGCCCACAGCCCGATCCGACCGGTACGGGCGTACTCGCCGACCAGCAGTCGCGTGATGACGAAACCGCTGATCGTGAAGAACACGTCCACACCCACCGAGCCGCCGGGCACCAGGTCCGGCTCCACGTGGTAGACGATCACCAACACCACCGCGACCGTCCGCAGTCCGTCCAGCCCCGCCACCCGCCCACCACCGCGCAGCGCCGACGAAAAGCCCCGCCCACCGCCTCTGCGTCGTTCCCCGGACGCGGGCACGAGCGGCGGCGCCGCCCGCACATCAGGGCGCTGCTCCGGGGCCTCGTCCACCGTGCTCCGCTGGAGGGTGCTCATAACGGCGGCGTCTTCCCAGGCGAACCGCGATCACACAAAATCTCATGTTCTTCACAGGTAGGCGTCGCTGTCCCGCCGCCGGAGACCGGCGGCGATGGTGTCCCGCAGCCGGCCTCCGAGCCGGAGACCCGCACCCTCGCCGTCGAACACAAACAACCCCACTGTGCGCGGCTCCACAACGGACAACCCCACCGTGCACGCAGCTCCACAACGGACAACGCCACCGTGCGCGCAGCTCCACGCCGGCTCGAACCGGCCGTCGGCACCCTCCTGGACAACGCCCTGCACCACGGCCGACGGGACCACGCTGCGGGCCGATATGCGCGAAGGCCGCCTGCGTGCGTCCGTCACCGATCAAGGCCCCGGATTCCCGCCCGAGTTCCTGCCGTACGCCCTCGACCGCTTCACCCGGGCCGAGGCCAGCCGTACCACCCCCGGCTCCGGTGTCGGCCTCGCGCCGGTCGCCGCCGTCGCCGCCTCGCACGACGGCACCGCCCGCGCCGGGAACACCGCCTCGGGCGCCGTCGTCACGCGCGACATCGCCTGCCGAGGCACCTGCCTCATACGACCAGACCGGTCAGTGTCGCTGCCCTCCGGAGCGGCGGTGGACAGGACCGATCGCCGATCCGGCGACGAGCAGGACCGCGAGGACCGCGAAGCCGTGGGTGAGGGTGGTGAGCGTGGCGACGGCGGCGACCAGGAGCGGGCCGCCCGCGTCACCGAGTTCGCGGCCCAGTTCAGCAGCTCCCATGGTCTGGCCGAGGCGCTCGGTGGGAGTGGACGTGGCGAGAGCCGCGAAGCCCAGCGGCGTGATCAGGCCGGTGCCGATGCCGATCAGGGCCGCGCCGGTCAGGACGCCGACCAGGCCGGGGAGCATGGCGCAGGCCAGGCCGACGGCTGCGGTCAGCAGTCCGGCGGTGAGGCCGGTACGGGTGCTGAGGCGGCCGTCGTCCAGCGCGCGACCCGCACACGGCTGCACGAGCGCGGCGCAGGCGGCGAGCACCGACACTGCGGCGCCTGTGGCCACCGTACCCAGTCCGGCCGCCCGGCCGGAGACGGGCAGGAAGCCCACGCCGACGGACAGCGCGGCGGTGGCGGCGGCCAGCGCACCGGTGGGGCCGAGGAAGGCCGGGTCGGCGAGGCGCCGGGCCAGGTCGAGCACGGTCTGCCGGGTCTTGGGCAGCGGGGGCAGGGCAGGGACGGAGAGCGCGGCCCAGGCGGCCACCGCCGCGGCCAGCACGGCCAGCACGACGAACAGCAGCCGCAGGCCGCCGGCCCACACCAGGACGCCGCCGAGCAGCGGGCCGAGGGTGTAGCCGATCGACTTGTAGAAGCCGTAACTGCCGAACGCCCGGCCGTGCTTGGCGGCCGGGTTGAGGCGGGCGACCAGGGCGGAGGCCGACGGGGAGAAGGCGGAGGCCGCGGCGCCCTGCCCGAGGCGGGCCGCCCACAGCCAGCCGGGGCTGTCCGCGATGGCGTACACCGCGGACGCGGCGGCGAAGGCGACAAGGCCGCCGAGCAGAACAGGACGCGCTCCGACGCGGTCGGCCAGCGTGCCGAAGACCGGCTTGAGGAGCACCTCGGCCCCGTCGTACAGGGCGAGCAGGCCGCCGAGCACCATGAGGGAGGTGACCGCATCGTCGGAGTGGCCGCCGAGGTTGGCGGCGATGCCGTGGGCGCCGAAGGCGGTGGTGAACCCCGACGCGTACAGGGGCCACATCTGCCGGGCGGGCGCTGCCCGGGAAGCCGCCGTCGCGGTCATCGATCCTGCTCCGGGGTCTCGTGGAGGGCGCGGAAGACGCGCTCGGCATAGTCCTCGCAGGCAACCGTGCACTGTTTGAGGCGTGCGGCGGCCTCGACCGCCTCGGAGGCGCCGAAGACGTCCCGTGCGGTCAGGTCCCGGTGCCAGCGGCGCAGCCGCTCCAGCGACTGCTCCTCTTCCTCCAGTTCGGCCAGGGTGAACTTGGCGATGCGGATCTCCTTGGCCAGTTCCGCCTCGAACTTGCCGCAGTCCGCCAGGAACTCCGCCCAGTCCTCCGAGCGCGCGGCGGTGAACATGGCCTGGAAACGGGCAGCATCCTCGGGACCGCGCCCGGACGCGTTCAGCGTCACCGCCTGACCGCCGGACCGCTCGGTCAGTTCGACCGCACGGGCGATCCCGGCCCCGAAAACCGGCACGTCGGGTACGGCCCAGATGCCCTGGCCCAGCGAGAGCGCGCCGATCCTGCGCAGCTCCCGCCAGACCGCGACCCGGTGCCGCGAGGGCTCCGCGGGAAGCCTGATCACGAGGACGAGCCAGCGGCTCCCGGCTCCCCTGTTCGCATTCGTCACGGTACGGAAGGTAGCAGGCGTTACATCTAGTGTCGTACGAAAACACGACCGCAGGTCAGGCGTTGAACGCTCCCGTGGCCAGCAGACCCACCCCGACGACGATCCGGTGGATATGGTCGCGTAGATGACCCACCAGGCGAACTTGCAGTCGTGGTGATAGCGCTCCTCGCGGTTGCGGATGCCGCGGCCCTCGGCGGATCCTCACCGTCGTTCCGCCGCGATAACGCGTCGGCAGCTATGTCCGCCAGGTCATCCGCTCCGAGTTCTTCGACAGGGGGCGGTGGCCCACGGGCGGCGGATCACGACGCTCCCGGCCGGGGCTCCTCGCCGTCGTAGGCCGCCAGCGCGGCCTGGCGGCACTCCAGCAGGTTGCCGAGGATCTCGGGGGTCACGTGCTCCTGGGTCAGTGCCACCGTGGCGCTGGCCTCGACCGAGGCCCATGCGTGCCGGGCGCGCTTGTTGGCGCGGCGCCTGGTGTCGCTGCGCAGGAAGCCCGCTCCCGCCGCGAACCCGGCGGAGGTCAGAGCGGCGAGGGCGGCGGGAACGCGCGCGTCCGCGGAGGCCAGTCCTGCCGTTCCCGCCGTGCCGGCGAGCAAAGCCGCGGGGAAGCCGAGGGCGATGTCCATCTTGGTCCAGAACTCGGCCCGGCGGTGCGCGAGTGTCCTCTGGCGCGTCGCCTCGTCTCTCAGTCGCTCGATCTCGGCACGCAGGCGGTGCTCGGGCTCGTCCGGACTCAGGTGGGTGGTTCCGTCAGCGGGAGTGGCCATAAGGGCATTCCAACACGCCTGTGCCAGAAGGTACTTGGTGAGTCCGAACAGCCTTCGGGCGCGGCGGCCGTCAGCTTCCCACGAATCGTGTTCCGCCACGCTTTGCAGCCGGTCCTGCCGATGATCTTTACCGTCGCTCGCTGCGACCGGGTCGACCGGCGTACTCGCACCGAACGCGTGTCGGGGACCGGCCCGCGGCACGCCCGGCCGTCCTGCCCTTCCAGACCTGCGACGGCCTGCGATCGGGCGTTCCGGGCGGCGGCACCCGGCCGCTGCCGGCGCTGCCGGGACCACCAGTCCGAGGACTGGGTCCGTGCGACCGGGTGAGATGGCGAGACGGCGAGACGGTGGGTCATCGTCGACCGGTTCGAGGGCGATTACGCGAGACGCTCGGCTGGGAAATCCCAGCCGAGCGTCTGCGACAGCCCCGGGAATTCGCCGTCACGGCTCGGGGCCTTTGACATCTATTTCCAAGCGAATACGGGCGGGGCTGCTACCAGCCGTGACCGCAGTCGGAACCGATGTCAGTGACCTGCGCACCTGGGCTGCCTTCGCCGTTGATCAGGTTGCCGCCCAGGCCGTTGAGGATGCCCACCTCACCGAGAATGTCGAGGTCCAGATCGTGGGACTTGCACCCACCGCCGCCTCCCATGTGCTGCGCAGCCTGGGCGTTGGCAGGGCTGATGGCCACGAGGCTGACACCGCTTATGATGGCGGCCGCAACGACGACCTTACGGAAACTGTTCATTTCTCCTCCTAGGGGCGAGTAGAGCGCACCATCAAAAGATCAATTCCGCGCTCATTTCGGAGGCTAGATCGACTTCCGGCGCAGCGCTCATCGGGGAAGCCATCCGGGGGTTCTGAGGGCCAATCGGTTGAGGTGACCCCTTCCGGCTGCCGACGGCCCTGCGCGGGTTCGCCCGGTGTCGTCGGTACGGTGCCGCAGCCGGCGGGCGTCGGTTTCACCGGAAGTGGCTGGAGCCCTGACCGCTCCTGACTCTCCCTCGGAACGCGAGTGGTCGAGCGCGGCCGAACCGGCTGTGGGGCGGGTCGGGTGGTCTGGCCGCCGTGGCCGGGCAGGGGGCACGATGCGTTCCAGAGGCCGAGCACTCTCATCGTGGACAGGGAGATCGTGTGGACGGTATCCGCTACGACGTCGCGCCTTCCGTGCGTGCCGTCTACGGGGCCCAGGACCTCAGCTCCGCACCGGCGTTCGGAGGCGGGTTCATCAACTTCGGTCACTGGGACGGGATTCCGCTCGACCGTCCCTTGACCCCCGAGGACCGGGTGCGCAGTCAGCGGAATCTCTACCGTCGTGTGCTGGGCACTCTCGACGGGGCGGACGCCCATGCCGTCGAGGTCGGCTGCGGGCTCGGGCTCGGCGCCGTACTCGCGTTGGACGAGTTCGGGTTCGCCTCGGTGACCGGAGTGGACGTTCATCCCGAGCAGTTGGAGCGGGCCCGGCGGACCAACGCCGAACTGCTCGGCCAGGCGCCCGGCCGGCTTCGGTTCGCTCATGGGGCGGCGGAGGAAATGCCGTTCGAGGACGGGCGGTTCGAGTGTCTGTACTCCGTCGAAGCCGCCCAGCACTTCCGTGACCTGGCCGCGTTCTGCCGTGAGGCCGCGCGGGTGCTGCGGCCCGGCGGCCGGCTCGCTGTCACCAGTTTCTTCCTGCCCGCCGGTGCCGAGGCCGCGGGCGGGGAACTGGCGGCCCGGCTGGACAGCTTCGCGTCCGGACTGGATGTGGCCCACCCGCTTGCCTCCCTGGTCGACGCGCTGGACGCCGTCGGGCTGGCCGACGTACGAGCCGAGTCGATCGGTGGCCATGTCTGGGCGGGCCTGGATCACTTCCTGTCCGGCATCGACCTGCCCGTGCAGTGGCCGCGGAACTTCCTGCCGGCCTATCGCGACGGACTGCTGGACTACTACGTCGTCTCCGCACAGCGCCCGTCGAAGGGCGGCTGAGGGGGATGACGGCCGGCCGGGTGGCGCCGACGCCGTCGACCGTCGGCGAGGCCCGGGGGAGGCCGGCTGTCTGAGGTCGGTCCGCGATGACCCGGGGCGGCGGCTACGGCTACGGCTACGGCTACGGCTACGGCTGCGAGAACCCCTTCAAGCGCGCCCCCGAGCAAGCGCGCCCCCGAGAGTTGCTCCGAGAGTTGCTCCGAGAGCGGCTTCGAGAGCGGCTTCGCCCCACCCGTACGGCGGCTGACCGCCGCGGCCCCCGTTCCTCCCACCGGTGACCACCCGCTGACTACTCTGCACGGGTGACCACCGAGCTGACCCTGCTGCCCCGAGTCGCCTGCCGTGGACGGGAGATCACCGCGCCCCGGCTGCGCGGGCTGCTGGCGTTGCTAGCGGAGGATCTGCTCGGGGGATGCAGCACCGGTCGGCTGGTGGAGGGGCTGTGGCCGGAGGAGCTGCCCGAGCGGCCCGGCAAGGCCGTGCAGATTCTGGTGTCGCGGCTCAGGTCGCAGCTGGGTGCCGAACTGATCGTGAGTACGCCGACGGGGTACCGGCTGGCGCTGGACGAGACGCGGGTCGACAGTTCCGCCCTGCTGCTGCGCGAGGCGGGCAGTGCCGAGCGGGCGCGGGCCGGGGACCACGAAGGCGCCCTGGCACAGGCCGAGGCCGGGCTGGCGCTCTGGGACGGGAGCGTGGGCGCCGGTGCGGGCGAGGACCTGCACGATCCGGTGGTGGCGCTGCGCGCCGCGCGGGTCCGGGCGCATCGCGCGCTGGTCCGGGCCCGGGCTCTCGCACTCGCCCGGCTGGGGCGGCGGGCGGAGGCCGCGGCGCCGCTGGCCGCGCTGGCCCGGGTGCTGCCGCGGGACGAGGAGGTGCTGGCGGAGCTGCTGCGGAGCGAGGCCACGACCGCCGGACGGGCCGCGGCACTGACCCGGTACGACGCCTACCGCCGCCGGCTGCGGGACGAGCTGGGGACCGATCCGGGGCCCGGACTCAAGTCCGTGTACCAGGAGCTGGTGCGGGCGGACGTGCCGAGGGTCCGGCACGGGGTGCCGCACGAGCCGAACCCCCTGGTGGGGCGGGACGCGGAGGTGGCCGCCGTGGGCGGGTTGCTGCGCACGTCCCGGGTGGTGAGCGTCGTCGGTCCCGGCGGTCTTGGCAAGACCCGGCTCTCCCACGCGGTGAGCCGGGCCGCCGAGCAGCCCGTGGTGTACTTCGTCACCCTCGCCGGTGTCCTCGCCGACGACGACGTGGCCGGCGAGGTGGCCTCGGCCGTCGGCGCCGGGGAGGGCGGGCGGTTCAGCGGGGGCGCGGACCCGGTGAGCGGCATCGTCGCCGCGCTGGGCACGGGTCCCGCGCTGCTGGTGCTGGACAACTGCGAGCAGGTGATCGCCGGTGCAGCCGGTCTCGTCCAGGCGCTGGTCTCGCGGTCGAAGGAGCTGCGGGTGCTGGTCACCAGCCGGGCTCCGCTGGGGCTGACCTCGGAGTCCGTGTACGCCCTGCCGGAGCTTTCGCCGGCGACGTCGGTCGAGCTGTTCGAACAGCGGGCGCGGGCCGCGCGGCCCGGCGTGGATCTGCCCGCCGACCAGGTGGCCGAGATCTGCCGGCACCTGGACGGGCTGCCGCTGGCCGTGGAGCTGGCCGCGGCCCGGGTGCGGGTGCTGTCCGTGTCCGACATCGCGCGCCGGTTGCAGGACCGTTTCGCGCTGCTGCGCGGTGGCGCCCGGGACGCGCCCGAGCGGCATCGCACCCTGCGGGCCGTGGTCGAGTGGAGCTGGAACCTCCTGGAGGCCGACGGCCGGGCCGCGCTGCGTGCCCTGTCGGTGTTCCCCGGCGGCTTCACCGAGGAGGCGGCCGAGTACCTGCTCGAGGAAAGCGAGGACACGCTGGCCCTGCTGGAGCAACTGGCTGGCCAGTCCCTGCTCAAGGTGGGCGACAGCCCGTCCGGGGTGCGTTTCCACATGCTGGAGACGCTGCGGGAGTTCGGTGCCGCCCGGCGCGCCGAGGCCGGCGAGGAGGAGGTGGTGACCGGCCGGTTCCTGGTCTGGGCCCGGGAGTTCGGGCGGGCCCACCACGACCTGCTGTTCAGCCACCGCCCGGGGCCCGCCTGGAGCCGTATCCGCACCGAGCAGGACAACCTCGTCCTGGCACTGCGGTACGCGCTGGCCCGCGCCGACGGACCCACCACCGCGGGCGTCACCGCCGTACTGTCCTCCTTGTGGTCCACCGGCTCCCACTACGGCCGGCTGACCTCGCTGTCCGCCGACACCGCGGCCCCCCTCTCCCGTTTCCGGCCCGAGAACCCCGCGGACGTGGAACCGGCCCGCAGCGCGGCGGCGGTGTGCGCGGCAAGTCTCTTCATGGGCCACGGCCCGCACGCCGTACGCCAGTTGGTGACCCTGCGCCGGCTGCCGCCCGCCCAGCCGGACACCGTGCTGCGGGCCCTGTCCGTCGTGCTGTGCGCCGTGCCGGAGATACGGGCGCCGGAGTTCGCCCGGCTCCAGCAGTTGTGCGAGTCCGACGAGCCGATGCTGGCGGGCATCGCCTCGGCCGTCGCCAGCTACGTCTGGGAGGCCGGGCACGACACCGAGCGGGCCCTGGCGAGCGCCCGCCGGATGCTCGACGCGCTCGCCCCGCTGAACAACCCGGCCATGCACCTGCTCAGCCACGGCCGGGTCAGCGAGCTGTGCCTGCAGTCCGAGCGGGGCGCGGAGGCGTACGACCATCTGCGTGCCGCACTGAGCGCGCTCGACGCGTTCGGCGACAGGTCGGACACCCTCGGCATCCGCTGGGGGCTGGTGCTGGCCTGTCTGCACAGGGGCGAGATCGACGAGGCCGAGTACTGGCTGGGCCTCGCCGCCGCGGACCAGCCGCCGGAGTCGGACCAGGTGTACAGCCCCGAGCTGCCGGCCAGGGCGGAGATCGCGCTGGCCCGGGGACTGACCGAGGTCGGGCTCGGGCTGTGGCGCCGGGCCGCGGAGCGGGTACGGGAGGCCGGTGCCCTGTTCGCCGACGATCCCTTCGTGGACTCGTGGGTCCTTCAGCTGCAGTCGGCGGCGGTGGCCGCGCACGCGCAGCACGGCCGGCCGGATCCGGTCACCGCGCTCACCGAGGAGTTGGGGGCGTACCTGCTCGGGCTGCTGTCCGGTGGCCCGGCCGACGGGTCACCGGCCGACGGGTCCCCGGTGGAACTGCCGGTGTACGGCACGCTCTTGCTGGCACTGGGACACGCCCGGCTGGCCATGGGCGATCCGGCGGCCGTACGGCTGCTGGCACTGTCCGAACGGATGCCGGTGGTACGGGAGTTCCCCACCCTGTCTCTGGCCCGCTCCCGGGCGGCGGCCGAGAACGCGGACCGGGCCGCGTACGCCGACGCGAGGTCGGGGTATGCGGCCCTGGGGCGGGATCAGCTGCGGGTCGTGGCCCTGCACGAGCTCACTGCCGGGGCTCGCGGGTGAACCGCGCCCTGGACCACAGGTAGCCCAGCACGGTCAGCCCCAGGCCCCAGGCCAGGGCCAGCACGGCGTTCTTCGTACCGATCCCGCTGCCCAGCAGCAGACCGCGCAGGGTCTCGATGAAGGGCGAGAAGGGCTGGTACTCGGCGAACCAGCGGAACCAGCCCGGCATGGCGTCCACCGGCACGAACGCGCTGGACAGGAACGGCAGCATCACCAGCGGCGTCCCGATGTTGCTGGCGCCCTCGGCGTTGGGGCTGATCAGACCGATGCCGACCGCGAGCCAGGTCAGCGCGAGGCTGACCAGGGCCATCAGCCCGGCCGCCGCGAGCCACTCCACCGGCGAGGCGTCGGGCCGGAAACCGATGGCCAGTCCGATGCCCAGGACCAGCACCAGGGCCATCATCGTCTGGATCACACTGCCGATGACATGGCCGATCAGCACGGAGGCGCGGGAGATCGCCATGGTGCGGAAGCGGGCCATGATGCCCTCGGTCATGTCGGTGGCCACGGCCACCGCGGTGCCGAGCGAGGTCATGGCCGCGGTCAGGAAGAGGATGCCGGGGACGAGGTAGGCGACGTACTCGGACCGGTCGGCGTGGCCGCCGGTGATGCCGGCGCTCATCACGTTGCCGAAGACGTAGACGAAGAGGAGCAGCAGGATGACCGGGGTGAGCAGGAGGTTCAGGGTGAGGGAGGGGTAGCGGCGGGCGTGCAGGAGGTTGCGCCGCAGCATGGTGAGGTTGTCGCGGAAGGGGTAGGCCCGCAGGGAATGGGGTGCGGTGCTCATCGGACGGTCTCCTTGTCGGTGGCGGCGGTCTTCTTGCCTGCGGCGGTCATCTCGTCGTCGGCGGTCTTCTTGCCGGTGGTGGCGGCGGTCTTCTTGCCGGTGACGGCCGCGGGGCTGCCCGTCAGGGCGAAGAACACGTCGTCCAGGTCGGGGGTGTGCACGGAGAGTTCGTCGGCCTCGATGCAGGCGGCGTCGAGCCAGTCGAGGATGGCGCGCAGTTCGCGCTGGGTGCCGCCGCTGGGGATCTGCAGGGCGAGCGCCTCGTCGATGGGGGTCCCCCCGCGCGAGCGAAGCCGAGCGTGGGGGAGGGTGGTCTCGCGCAGCGCGGTGGCCGCCTGCTCGTAGGCCACCGGGTCGGAGAACCGCAGCCGTACGTGGCCGCCCGGGACGAGCCGCTTGAGTTCCTCGGCGGTGCCCTCGGCGACGAGTTTGCCGCCGTTGAGCACCGCGATGCGGTCGGCGAGCTGGTCGGCCTCGTCCAGGTACTGGGTGGTGAGGAAGACGGTGGTCCCGCCGGAGACCAGCTCACGGATGATCTGCCACATGGTGTGGCGGGAGCGCGGGTCGAGGCCGGTGGTGGGCTCGTCGAGGAAGATGATCCGCGGGCTGCCGGCCAGGGTCATGGCGATGTCGAGGCGGCGCTTCATGCCGCCGGAGTAGGTGGACGCGGGCTTCTTCGCGGCCTCGGTGAGGTCGAAGCGCTCCAGCAGTTCGGCGGTGACCCGCCGTCCCTCGCTCTTGGAGAGGTGGTGCAGGTCGGCCATGAGGAGCATGTTCTCCTCGCCGGTGATCAGGCCGTCCACGGCGGAGAACTGTCCGGTGACCCCGATGGCGGCCCGTACCGACTGGGCCTCGGCGGTGATGTCGTGGCCGGCGATGCGGGCCTGGCCGGCGTCGGCGGAGATCAGGGTGGAGAGGATGTTGACCGCGGTGGTCTTGCCGGCGCCGTTCGGTCCGAGGAGGGAGAAGATCGTGCCGGCCGGTACCCGGATGTCGATGCCGTCGAGGACGGTCTTGTCCCCGTAGGCCTTGCGCAACCCGGTGGCCTCGATGGCCAGTTCGCTGTCTGTCGTCGTCATGCCGCAGAGCTTGCGGCCACGGCGGTTCAGCGCGACTTCAGCCGGGTTTCAGCGCGGGGCGGACGGTTTCAGCGACGGTTTCACCGGTCGTTCCACCGGTCGTTTCACCGGTCGTTTCAACAGACAGCCCAGGGAACTGGAACCCACTGTTCCATACCTTTCCCATAGGAATGGTGGTTAAGGTCCGCCCCATGGATTCCACCGGCCCGATCATCATCGCGGGAGCCCTGGTCGGCTTCGCCGTGGGTCTCACCGGCATGGGCGGCGGAGCCCTCATGACCCCGATCATGGTCATGGTGTTCGGGGTGAACCCGACGGCGGCCATCGGCAGCGACCTGGCCGCGTCCGTGTTCATGAAGCCGTTCGGCGCGCTGGTGCACCAGCGCGCCGGCACCGTCCGCTGGGACGTCGTGCGCTGGCTGCTGCCCACCGCGGTCCCGGCCGCCTTCGGCGGCGTCTTCCTGCTCCGCGCCCTCGGCGACGGCGACGACCTGCAACAACGCGTCAAGTACGTCGTCGGTACGGCGCTGATGCTCGCTGTCGTCGGCATGCTCACCCGTCTGTGGCTCGACCGCCGCCGCACCGCCCCTGACACCGAGGACGCCCACGTTCCGGTACGGCCGGTGGCGACGCTGCTCATCGGACTGGTGGGCGGGGTGATCGTCGGGATGACCTCGGTCGGCTCGGGCTCCCTGATCATCGTGATGCTGATGCTGGCCCACCCACGCCTCAAGGCGAACCATCTCGTCGGTACGGACCTGGTGCAGGCCATCCCCATGGTGGCCGCCGCGGCCCTGGGCCACCTGCTGGTCGGCGACGCCGACCTGGGACTCGCGGCGACCCTCCTGATCGGCGCCGTTCCGGGCGTCCTGCTCGGCTCCGTCATCTCCAGCCGGGTCGCCGGAGGCGCGGTGCGCTGGGCGCTGGTCGTCCTGCTGACCGGGTCGGGTCTGTCGATGCTGAAGGCGTCGTCCACCGTCATCGTGCTCGGCTGCCTGGGGATGGCGCTGCTCGGCGGGCTCGTCAGCGTGCGCGACCGCCGTACCGCACGCCCGCGGGCGGCGGCCGGGACGGCAGACGAAACGGCAGCCGAGACGGCGGGCGTGAGCGGCGGCTCGTAGACAGACGTCATGGTCACGACACTCCGGCAAGGACCGCCGCGCGAGCGGGGGAGGGCGGCGGCCACCGCCCTCCCCCGCTTCCGTTGTCACTCCTCCGGCGGCGAGCCCGACTCGCGGAGGTCGCCGCCCGCGCGCGACCATGGCATGAGCCGGCCTTGAAGGAGCGCGCATGCGACGGAACCGACTGCTCACCTCGGCCGCGGCACTGAGCGCGGCCGCCGCACTGGGCCTGGCCGTACCCCACACGGCCGCGGCAGCCACCGAGCACCACTGTTCCTACGTGGCATCGGGCGCCCGGCCCACCCTCACGTACGGCGACACCGGCGCGGCCGTCCAGCAGGCCCAGTGCCTCAGCAACGCCTGGGGCGGCGAGCCACCCCAACTCGCCGCCAACGGGCTCTACGGCACCCTCATGCTGAAGAAGATCGAGTGGATCCAGGTCTGCCACGGCCTCCCGGAGAGCGGCGTGATCGAGGGCCGCACCTGGCAGGCCCTGTACCACCCGGCCCTGGACTGTTACGCGCCGTACCCGAGCTGACGGCCCCCCGGTCCTCACGGTTCGCGCCCCGGCCCTGGCGGCCGGAACCGAGGCACACTCCAGCCCGCCGCCCTGCTCGAACCGCTCGCCCCCTTCCCCGCCCCCCTGCCCGAACCAATCGCCCCCGCCCCTGCCCGAACCGCTCGTCCCCTTCCCCGCCCCGCCCCGTCCCGCCCCTTTCCGAACCGTTCGTCGGTGTCATCCGGTCGGCCGTTAGGGTGTTGGTTAAAGGAATCGCAAAGGGACAGCGGAACGAGATCGACGAGACAGGGGAGACAGCCTTGGGTGCTCCACGCCTGAGCAGGACGCCGTTGCCGGGAATCGGGGTCCGTTACGACCTCACCACGCGCGAGCAGCGCAGGCTGTCCGTGGTCGCGCACCGGGACGGTTCGCGGATCCTGAGCGCCTACCACCAGGACGACCCCGACGCCTGTGCCCTGTCGGTGCGGCTGTCCTCGGGTGAGACGGACGCGCTCATCGACGCGCTGATGCCGACGCACCACAGCCCGAACCTGCTCTCCACGACCGATCTGGGGCTGGTGGCCGAGCGGATCGAGCTGGGCGCGACGTCGTACTGGAACGGCCGGCTCCTCGGCGAGACCCGGATGCGTACCGAGACGGGGGTGTCCATCGTGGCCGTGCTGCGCCGCGCCGAGGCGGTCCCCTCCCCCACCCCCGGCTTCCGGCTCGCCGGCGGGGACACGCTCATCGTGATCGGCACCCAGGAGGGCGTCGACGCGGCCGCCTCCATACTCGGGCGGGAGTGAGGCCACCGTGCACGACTCCGCCGTCTTCCTGATCGAGTTCGGGGCGATCATCCTCGGCCTGGGCCTGCTCGGCCGGCTCGCCGGACGTTTCCGGTTCTCGCCCATACCCCTCTATCTGCTGGCCGGGCTCGCCTTCGGCAACGGCGGGATCTATCCGCTCGGCACCAGCGAGGAGTTCGTCGCGATCGGCGCCGAGATCGGCGTCGTCCTGCTGCTGCTCATGCTCGGCCTGGAGTACACGGCCAGCGATCTCGTCTCCAACCTCAAGACCCAGTACCCGGCGGGCCTGGTCGACGCCGCGCTCAACGCGCTGCCCGGCGCCGCCATGGCCCTGCTGCTGGGCTGGGGCCCGGTGGCGGCCGTGGTGCTGGCCGGCGTCACCTGGATCTCGTCGTCCGGCGTCATCGCCAAGGTCCTCGGCGACCTGGGGCGGCTCGGCAACCGGGAGACCCCGGTGATCCTGAGCATCCTGGTCCTCGAAGACCTGTCCATGGCCGTCTACCTGCCGATCGTCACCGCGCTGCTCGCCGGTGCCGGCCTGGCCGCGGGCAGCCTCACGCTCGCGATCGCCCTCGGGGTGGCGGGGCTGGTGCTGGTGGTGGCGGTGCGTTACGGCAGGCACATCTCCCGGTTCGTCTCCAGCGACGACTCGGAGAAGCTGCTCCTTGTGGTGCTGGGTCTGACGCTGCTGGTCGCAGGGATCGCGCAGCAGCTCCAGGTGTCCGCCGCCGTCGGCGCGTTCCTGGTGGGCATAGCGCTCTCCGGCGAGGTCGCGGAGGGCGCCCACCACCTGCTGGCTCCCCTGCGCGACCTGTTCGCCGCCGTCTTCTTCGTCTTCTTCGGCCTGCACACCGACCCGGCGAGCATTCCTCCGGTACTGCTGCCCGCGCTCGCCCTGGCCGTGGTCACCGCACTGACGAAGATCGCCACCGGCTACTGGGCCGCGAAGCGCGCCGGGATCTCCGCCAAGGGCCGCTGGCGGGCCGGCGGCACACTGGTCGCCCGAGGCGAGTTCTCCATCGTCATCGCGGGCCTCGCCGTCACCGCCGGCATCGAACCCTCCCTGGGCCCGCTGGCCACGGCCTACGTCCTGATCCTCGTCATCCTCGGCCCCCTCACCGCCCGCTACACCGAACCCCTGGCCCGCCGCCTCACCCGCGGGTCCGGGACGGCGGAGCCCCTTCCGGCCGAGGACGCGGTCCCCGTGCCGGCCGGCGCGGAGGAGCAGGACACGGTCGGCCGGGCCTGAACGGGACGGGCGCGGACCACAGGACCGCCGGGACCACCGGACCGCCGGACCGCCGGACCGCAGGACCGCCGGACCGCAGGACCGCCGGACCGCAGGACCGCCGGACCGCAGGACCGCCGGACCGCAGGACCGCCGTCAGCCGTTCCGGCTCTCCCGGGTCGGCTGGGACGAGTGCGTCGACTGGGACGGCTGGGACGGCTGCGTCGGCTGCGTCGGCTGGGACGGCTGCGTCGTCGACCACTGGAGCAGGAAGCGCAGTGCCTCGTGCGACGCGGAGCCGGGTTCCGCGGTGTAGGCGATCAGCTGCTGGTCGGGGTGGGTGTCCACCGAGAACTGGTGGACGTCGAGGGTGAGCGGGCCCGCCACGGGGTGGCGGTAGGTCTTCGCCAGCCGGCGGGGGCCGCGCACCTGGTGGGTGGCCCACCAGGTGCGGAAGTCCCGGTCCTGGGTGGTCAGTTCGGCGATCAGAGCGGTCAGCACCGGGTCCTGCGGGGTCCGGCCCGCCTCCATGCGGAGGACCGCCACGCAGTCGCGGGCCGCGCGCGGCCAGTCCGCGTACAGGGCCCGGAAGGTCTCGTCCAGGAAGGTCAGACGGATCAGGTTGCGTTCGGGCAGGGGCACCGCCGCGAAGTCGGTCAGCAGGGCGGTGGCCGCACCGTTCCAGGCCAGTACGTCCATACGGCGGTCGAGGACCATCGCCGGGACGTCGGACATGGTGGACAGGAGGTGGCGCAGGTGCGGGGCGACCTCCGGCGGGCCCGGCCGGCGGGCCGGACGCGTGGGTGCCGTCTCGGCGAGGGTGAAGAGGTGGTCCCGTTCGTCCGGGGCGAGTTGGAGGGCGTCGGCCAGGGCGTCCAGGACCGGGCGGGAGACCCTGCGGGTGCGGCCCTGCTCCAGACGGACCACGTAGTCGATGCTCACGTGCGCCAGCTGGGCGAGTTCCTCGCGGCGCAGCCCCGGTACGCGGCGCAGCCGGCCGTCGTCCGGGAGGCCCGCCCGCTGCGGGGTGAGGGCGGCGCGGCGGGCGCGCAGGAACTCGCCCAGTTCGTTGTCGGAGGCGGCGGCACCGGGGCTGCTGGTCATGGGTTCAGTGTCCGCCCGGTCGGTCGCCCCGTGCCTGGTACTGGAGTGCATAGGCAGAGTCCTCCCTGGTAGCGGCCGTTCGTGCGGGACGAATGTGGGGGGCATGAGGACTGACATCACCTTCCCCAGCGCCGGACTGAAGATCGCCGGCCATCTGTACCTTCCCGACGAGGCCGCCGCCGGACCGCGTCCCGCCGTCGTCGTCGGGCACCCCGGCACGGGGGTGAAGGAGCAGGCCGCCGGGCTGTACGCGCGGCGGCTCGCCGAGCACGGCTTCGTCACCCTGGCCTTCGACGCCGCCCACCAGGGCGAGAGCGGGGGCGAGCCACGGGGTCTGGAGGATCCCGCACAGCGGGTCGAGGACCTCAAGGCCGCCGTCTCCTTCCTCACCACCCGGGAGGAGGCCGACCCCGACCGCGTCTCGGCGCTCGGCATCTGCGCCTCCGGCGGGTACGCCCTCGCCGCCGCCGCGACCGACCGGCGGATCAGGGCCGTCGCCACCGTCAGCGCCATCGACATCGCCCGCCAGTTCCGCAACGGCGCCGACGGGGACCAGGATCCCGCCGTCCTCCAGGGCATGCTGGCGGCGGCGGCCGCGGCGCGCACCGCCGAGGCCCGGGGCGAGGGGGTGGGGAGCTTCCCGATCTTCCCCGCCACCGAGGAAGAGGCGCTGGCCGGCGGGGAGCACGTGCACGCGGGGTGGGAGTACTACCGCACGCCCCGCGCCCACCACCCCCGCTCGGCCGAGACCCTGACCTGGAACAGCGTCGACCGCATCGCGTCCTTCGACGCCTTCCGCTCCCTCGACCTGCTCGGCCCGCGCCCGCTGCTCATGATCGTCGGACGGGAGGCGGTGACCTCCTGGATGAGCGTGGAAGCCTTCCAGAAGGTCTCCGGCCCCAAGGAGCTGTTCTGGATCGACGGCGCGACCCACGTCGACCTCTACGACCGGGACGCGTACGTCGCCCCGGCGGTCGAGAAGCTGGCCGGCTTCTTCCGGTGACCCTCAGTTGTTCCAGGTCTCGTCGTACGGGTCGGCCGGCGTCGGGATCGGCTTGGCCTCGGTGACCTGGAGGAACGGGATCGGGCCGCCGTTCACCGGGTCGCGGGTCCGCCGGGCGGTGTAGGTGCCCGTCACCTGGAGCCAGGCGTCCGGCTGGAGGACCGGGGGGATCCTGCCGGTCAGGGCCACCTTCACCGGCTGGGCGTCCGCCGCGCAGCAGTTGAGCGCCATGCGGACCAGGTAGGGGGTGCCGGCGCTGTCCACGGCCACGAAGCCGGAGATGCGGACGCTGTGGCCGTCGAGCGAGCGGCCGTGGTCGTACACCGCCCGGCCCGCGTAGTCGACCAGGGCGAGCGGGATCGGGTCCCCGGTCGGCAACTTCGTGTATCCGTACGGCTGTTGCAGTGCCGTACCCGCGCGCATGGCGCTGTAGGAGCCGAGCGCGGGCGGCGCGATGAGGATCAGGGCCAGGAGGGGGAGGACCAGGAGCCAGGAGATCCGGGGTTCGGGGTGGCTGTGCTCCGTAGCGGTGGAAGCGGTGGAAGCGGTGGAAGCGGTACGACGGCGGCTGCGGCGCCACTCGTACCACGCCGTCGCCAGGGCCGAGACGATCAGGACCGCGCCCGCCGCCAGCAGCAGCGGGCGCAGGCCCGCCTTCACATAGCGCAGATAGAGGTCGGTGGCGCCCGCGTGCAGCAGGGCCGCCCCCACCAGGAACATCATCGCCGCCTGGGCCTGCCGGTTCACAGCAGCACCGCCCCGGTCAGGACCGCGCCGGCGATCGCCGCGGCGAAGGTGGCCGGGGCGAAACGCAGGGCGAAGCCGCGGCCGAAGGTGCCCGCCTGCATCGCGAAGAGTTTGAGGTCGATCATCGGGCCCACGATCAGGAACGCCAGCTTCGCGGTGAGCGAGAACTGGGTGAGGGACGCCGCCACGAAGGCGTCCGCCTCCGAGCAGATGGAGAGGAGTACCGCGAGGATCGACAGGGCGAGGATCGCGATCACCGGGTTGGCGGCGGCCGTACGCAGCCACTCCGCCGGGGCCACCGCCTTCAGGGTCGCCGCCGCCATCGCGCCGAGGACCAGGAAGCCGCCCGCGTGCACGGTGTCGTGGCGGACCGAGTCCCAGAACGCCTCCGCCCTGGTCTCGCCCTCGTGGTGCGCGTGCGCCGGCAGGCGCAGCCAGTCGGTACGGCCGAGGCGCTGCCACAGCCAGCCCATCCCGCACGCCACCAGCAGGCTGCCGGCGAACCGCGCCAGCACCATCTCGGGGTTGCGCGGGAACGCCACCGCCGTCGCCGTCAGCACGATCGGGTTGATCGCGGGGGCGGAGAGCAGGAAGGCGATGGCCGCGGCCGGGGTGACGCCTCTGCGGACCAGGGCGCCGGCCACCGGGACGGACGCGCACTCGCAGCCCGGCAGTACGGCACCGGCCAGCCCCGCGACCGGGACGGCCAGCGCGGGGCGGCCGGGCAGGGCGCGGGCGAAGAAGGACGGGGGCACGAAGACGGCGATCGCCGCCGAGAGCAGCACGCCGAGGACGAGGAACGGGAGCGCCTGGACGACCACGGCCACGAACACCGTCATCCAGCTCTGCATCACCGGCTTCGACAGGGCGCCGCGCACCGGGCCCTGGAACACCACGACCAGGAGGAGGAGCAGGGTCAGGGCCAGGGGGGAGCTGAGATGCCAGCCCTCCTGGCCGGGCGGGGTGCGGCTGCCGTCGCCGGGGGGCCCGTCCTCGGACGCGTGGCCGGGCGGGGCGGCTTCTTCGGTGATGGCCACGGGTGGGATACCTCCGGCACTTCGGTCAGATCCGGGATTATGCTCCCTGCCCTTCCCTACGGGCAGCCCGGGGCGGCTGTTCACCTCGTTGCTGGAACCATGCGTCCCGTTGAGGCAGTCTTTTCCCTTGTGGCGAGCGTTCCGTATCAAGGTGGTGGCGCCCCGGCGCCCATGGTGGTCTGTGGCGACGACGGGCTCGCGCACCGGCTGGCGGCCGAGTTGCGCATGGTCTACGGCGAGCAGGTCACCCTTGTCGTACCGCCGAACGTGCGGATCGCCAGGCCGCCGGTCGTCGGACGGGCCCGGGCCGCCTCGGCCGCGCTGCTCGACCGGGTGGTCAGCGCCGCCGTCGGACGGGCCAACGGGAACGGCAACGGCAACGGCGGTACCGGCCCGGTCGCCGGTGAAGGCCCGCGCGGGGAGCGGGTGCTGGAGGCCGTCGAGGCAACCGAGGCCGTGCTCGCCGAGGCGGGCGTCGAGCGGGCCGCCGCGCTCGCGCTCGTGTACGACGACGACGAGACCAACATCCGGGCCGCCCTCACCGCCCGCCGACTGAACCCCCGGCTGCGGCTCGTGCTGCGGCTGTACAACCGGCGGTTGGGCCAGCACATCGAGGAACTCCTCGACCAGGCTGCCGTGTTGGCGGTCGGCGACACGGACGGCGGTGCGGGCGACACGTCCACGACCGTACTCTCCGACGCCGACACCGCCGCGCCCGCTCTCGCCGCCACCGCGCTCGCCGGGACCGGGAAGGTCATCCAGACGGACGGGCTGGTACTGCGGGCCGTGGACCTGCCGCCGGGGGCCCTCGCCGGGCCGGACGCCGACCAGGGGCTGTGCACGCTGGCGCTGTTCTCGACGAACAACAACGGTCCCGAAACGGCCGAGGTCGCCGGGGAGCAGGGGCCGCGGCTGCTGCCCGACGACGCGGAGGTACGGGCCGCGGGTGAGCGTGGCGTGATGGTGCTGGAGCAGGTGTCCTCGTCCGCGGCGGCGGCGCAGGACCGGCGCCGGGTCGGGGTCGGGCTCGGGGTCGTACCGCTGCTCGTCTCGCTGTTCTCGCGGCGGCTGCGGTGGTCGCTGGCCGGGGTCGTGGGGTGTGTGGTCGCGCTCGCGGTCGCGCTGTCGGTGGTGACGGGTATTCATCCGGTACGGGCCTTCTACTACACGCTCCTCGATCTGTTCGCCATCGACGATCCCGCGATCGGGCAGTCGCTGGGGCGGCAGATCCTTCAACTGCTGTCCGGGTTGATGGGGTTGCTGTTGCTGCCGGTGTTGCTGGCGGCGGTGCTCGAGGCGCTCGGCACCTTCCGGACGGCTTCGGCTCTGCGGAAACCGCCGCGGGGGCTGAGCGGGCATGTGGTGCTGCTCGGGCTGGGGAAGATCGGGACGCGGGTGCTGACGCGGCTGCGTGAACTGCATGTTCCCGTGGTGTGCGTCGAGTCCGATCCGGACGCGCGCGGGTTGGCGGTGGCCCGGCGGCTGCGGGTGCCGGTGGTGCTCGGGGATGTCACCCAGGAGGGGGTCCTGGAGGCCGCCAAGATCCATCGGGCGCAGGCGCTGCTCGCGGTGACCAGCGCGGATACGACGAATCTGGAGGCCGTGCTGTATGCGCGGGCGGTACGGCCGGACCTGAAGGCCGTGCTGCGGCTGTACGACGACGACTTCGCGACGGCCGTGTACCGGACGCTGCGGGCCGCGCATCCGCGTGCGGTCACCCGGAGCCGGAGTGTGTCCTATCTGGCGGCGCCGTCCTTCGCGGGGGCGATGCTGGGGCGGCAGATTCTCGGGGCGATTCCGGTGGAGCGGAAGGTGTTGCTGGTGGCGGCGGTGGATGTGAGCGGGCATCCGCAGTTGGAGGGGCGGACGGTGGCGGGGGCGTTCCGGGCGGGGGCGTGGCGGGTGCTGGCGCTCGAGGGGCGGCCGGAGGTTGCCGGGGACTATCTGCTGCAGAGTGGGGACCGGGTGGTGGTCGCGGTCACTCGCAGAGGGCTGGCGGAGTTGTCCGGACGCCGGGTACCGCCCACCCACCCACCAGACTCGCTCGGTTGAGAGGTGGGGGTGGGTGGGACGGCGGTTGTCCCCGGCCGGGTGCTGAAGTCCCGCTCAGTCCGTCGGCACTGTCGCCGCAGGCGTGAGGTGGGTTTCCGCGAACTCCATCTCCAGTCTCAGTTGCTTGATCCGTTCGTCGACCACCAGGGAGCCGTGGCCCGCGTCGTAGCGGTAGACCTCGTGGGGGGCCGAGCGGGCTGCCAGGCGGGTGACGTAGTTGTCGATCTGGCCGATGGGGCAGCGGGGGTCGTTGACACCGGCCGAGATGTAGACCGGCGCCTTGACGTCGTCCACGTAGGTCAGGGGCGAACTGGCGGCGAAGCGGTCCGGGACCTCCTCCGGCGTGCCGCCCAGCAGCGTGCGGTCCATCGCCTTCAGTGACTCCATCTCGTCGTGGTACGCCGTGACGTAGTCGGCGACCGGGACGACCGCGATGCCCACCGCCCAGGA
Organism: Streptomyces sp. NPDC048417; assembly: GCF_040651615.1. Lineage (NCBI taxonomy): Bacteria > Bacillati > Actinomycetota > Actinomycetes > Kitasatosporales > Streptomycetaceae > Streptomyces > Streptomyces sp. NPDC048417. The sequence continues at coordinate 34,753 of NZ_JBEZKI010000027.1, forward strand.
ATCGGGCTGGGTGCCCAGGCCGAGCAGGGTCAGGTAGCCGCCCCAGGAGCCGCCGGTCAGGATCAGGCGGTCGGGGTCGGCCAGGCCGGACTCGATCGCCCAGTCCCGAACCGCCGCCACGTCCTCCAGCTCGATCAGGCCCACCCGGTGCTTCAGCGCGTCCGTCCAGGCGCGGCCGTAGCCTGTGGAGCCGCGGTAGTTGATGCGGACCACCGCGTAGCCGTGGTCCACCCAGGCCGCCGGGCCCGCCGCGAAGCTGTCGCTGTCGTGCCAGGTCGGGCCGCCGTGCAGGTCGAAGACGGTCGGCAACGGGCCCTGCGCTCCCGCCGGCTTCTGGATCAGCGCGTGGATTCGGCCGCCGGGGCCCTCCACCCACGCGTCCGAGACCGGCACGGACGGGGGGCACTTCATGCCCGGCGGGTCCAGGACCACCTCGCCCGTCGTCGAGCGGACCACCGGCGGCTCGGCGGCGGAGGACCAGAGGTACTCGACGGTTCCGTCGGGGCGGGCCGTGGCGCCGGAGACCGAGCCCGCCGGGGTCGGGATCGGGGTCAGCTCGTGCGTCGCCAGGTCGTAGCGGAACAGTTCGCTGCGGGCCTTGTTGCTGTGGGCGATCAGCAGCGCGCTGCCGTCCGGATACCACTCCGCGCTCACGTCGCCCGGCAGGTCGAGGGTCAGGTCCGTCTGCTCGCCGGTCACGACGTCCCAGACCAGCGGTTCCCAGCGGCCGCGCCGCTGGTGGCCGATGAGCAGTCGCGGGTCGCCGTCGACCGGGGCGAAGCCCAGCACCTCCAGGCCCAGTTCCTCCGTGCCGCCCCTGGTGTCGTCCAGCTCGGCGACCGGCGTGGCGTCCGGGCGGATCACGCGCAGCGCCGAGTGCATCGCGTCGCCGTGCTCGGTGTGCTCGATCGCGATCAGCGAGCCGTCGTGGGAGAAGTCGCCGACGCCCGCCGACTCGGCGTGGCGGTAGATCTCCAGCGGCGCCTTCCCCTCCTCGACCAGGTAGATCGTCGTACCCTCGTCGTCCGTGGAGCGGCCGACGACCGCCGTACGGCCGTCCCGGCCCAGGGCCAGGCCCGAGGGGTACGACGGCTCCAGGCCCGGCGTGGCCTCCTCGTCCGCGCCGCCGCCGAAGGGCTGGCGGCGCCAGACGCCGAACTCGTCGCCGTCCTTGTCGTCGAACCACCAGAGCCACGCGCCGTCCGGGGAGAGCAGCCCGTCCGTCGTGCCGTTCGGCCGGTTCGTCGCCTGGCGCTGCTCCCCGCTCGCACGGTCCCAGGCGTACAGCTCATACGTCCCCGTCGCGTTCGACACGAACAGGGAACGGTCGGGGGCGTCCTCCGCCCAGTCCGGAAGGGAGACCCGAGGGGCGCGGAAGCGCTTCTCCCAGTCCGGCATGTCGCTCTCACTCATGGCCGCAGTCATGGCCCCATAGTGCCCGCCCCCGCCCACAATGCGCTGGCGGGCGTCCTCAGCCTGTGGATAACTTTGCGAGCGGCCGCCCTCGCGGGGCCGACCCCACTCCCAACCCGCCGCAAAGCGCCCCGTACCGTGGACGGCGTGTACCGCTTTCTGCTGACACCCCGTTGGTGGGGCATCAACGTCTTCGTGCTGCTCGCCATCCCGTTCTGCGTCTTCATGGGGTCCTGGCAGCTGAGCCGCTTCGAGTCGCGGGTCGAGGCGCACCGCAGCGCCGACAAGCAGGTCGAGGCCGCCCGGACGGAAGCGGCCCGGCCACTGGCCGAGCTGCTCCCCGTCGACCAGTCGACCTCCGGCAAGCGGGCCACTGTCAGCGGCCGGTACGCCAAGCAGCTGCTGGTGCCCGACCGGCAGCTCGACGGCAAGAACGGCTTCTACGTCCTGACCCTGCTGCGCACCGACTCCGGCCAGGCCCTGCCCGTGGTCCGCGGCTGGCTGCCCGGCCGGGCCGACGCGGCCAAGGCGCCCGCACCGCCGGCCGGCGAGGTCACCGTCACCGGCGCGCTCCAGGCCTCCGAGACACCGGGGGACAACGGCGTCAGCGCCCAGGGCGGGCTGCCGTCGGGGCAGACGGCGGCGATCAGCGCGGCCTCGCTGGTGAACCTGGTGCCTTACCGGGTGTACGACGCGTGGATCACGCTGGAGAAGGCCGACTCGGGGATGACTGCCGTACCGGCGACCGCGCCGGACAACTCGGGGCTCGACCTGAAGGCGTTCCAGAACCTCGGCTACACCGGCGAGTGGTTCGTGTTCGCGGGGTTCGTGGTGTTCATGTGGTTCCGGCTGCTGCGCCGCGAGGTGGAGTTCGCCCGGGACGCGGCGCTCGGCCTGGTTCCGGACGAGGAGCCCCGGGCCCAGCAGCCGACCGCCGTCTGACGGACGCGGACGGCGCCGCCCCCGCGGCGCCGGTCACACCGCCGGCAGGACCCCGGTCCAGTACACCGTCCCGGCGCACGCGTTCGGCACCGTCGCGGAGCCGGTCGGGGACCCGGCCTGCGGGGTGTACGAGACCGCGACGCTGCCGTCGACCGTGCCGTCCTCGGTGAGCAGCTGGGTGGTGGTGCCGTCGGACCCGGACGTGCTCGTACCGGTGGTGGTGCTGCCGGGGTCCTCGGAGGGGCTCGGGGAGGCCGTGCTGCCGCCGGTGCCGCCGGTGTCGGTGGAGCCGCCGGTGCCGGAGCCGCTGGTCGGGCAGGTCTCCAGGGGGACGAAGCCGAACTTCTCGTCATAGGCCGCGCCCGGGTCCAGGACCAGGCCGGTCAGCTCGGTGGACGGGTCGGGGAGCCCGGCCGCCGCGTCGCCCGAGGCGTGCCGGACCGCGCTGAGCTTGGTGGCGTCGGCCGCGCCCTGCGGGAGCACGCCCACGCTGCCGGGGCCGCCGACGGTACAGCTCGTCTTCGAGACGTTCACGACGCGGAAGGTGCCGTAGACGACGCCCGTCGAGTCGGGGGCGTCGACGGCGGCGGTCGGAGTGGCGAGCTGGTCCGAGGTGCAGACCGGGGCCGTGGTGCCGGCGCTGGCCGAGGGGACGACCTTGGTGCCGCCGACGGCGCCGGTGCTCTCGTCCTTGCCGCTGCCCTTGGTGCCGCCCGGACGCTGGCTGGCGGCCTGGCCGCTGGTGCCGCCCGCGGTGCTGGAGCCGCCGTCCGGGTTCTTGCCGCCGGTGGCGCCGCCCTGGGCCTGGGAGGCCTGGCCGGCCATGGAGGTGTTGGGGTCGGTGCCGCCGGAGTTGGAGACATGCACGAGGGCGGGGATCGCGGTGCCGATGAACAGGGCGGCGGCCGCCATGCCGACGGCGGCCTGGCGCTTGCGGGCCCGGCGGGCCGGCACCGCGCGGCGCAGGTGGTCGAGGGCGCCGTCGCGCGGTGCGAGATCGTCGACCGCGGAGTGCAGCATCCGGCGCAGGGCCAGTTCGTCGCCGCCGAGCCCGTCATGGCCGGGGCCGAGCCCGTCAAAGCCCTGCCCGAGCTCCTCGGGGCCCTCTTCGTCGGGGCGGTGGTTCACAGTTCCGTTCCCAGCGTGCGATTGCGTGTGCTCTTGCTCGTGGTCCCGCGCCGGCTCTCGCCGACCGGCAGGTTCATGATCCCGCACCGGCTCTCGCCGACCGGCAGGTTCATGATCCCGCACCGGCTCTCGCCGGCCGAAAGGTTCATGATCCCGCACCGGCTCCCCCGCGCCGCGAGAGCCCTGCGGCTCCCCCGGGCCATGAGAACCGTGCGGCTCGTGACCGGCGCCGCGCGGCGCACCGTCCCGCGGTGCACCGTCCCGTGTCGGCTCGTGCCAAGCGTAGGGCTCGTGGCGATCATGTGAGTCGCCTCCCTCGGGGCTGTCGGTCATGCCGCCGACTCCATCGCCACCCGCAGCGCCGCGATGCCGCGCGAGCCGTACGCCTTCACCGAGCCCAGCGAGATGCCGAGCGTCTCGGCGACCTGGGACTCGGTCATGTCGGCGAAGTAGCGCAGCACGAGGACCTCGCGCTGGCGGCGCTGCAGGCCCTTCATCGCCTTGATCAGGTCGCGCCGCTCCAGCAGGTCGTAGGCGCCCTCCTCGGCGCTCGCCATGTCGGGCATCGGCTTGGAGAGGAGCTTGAGGCCGAGGATGCGGCGGCGCAGCGCGGAGCGGGAGAGGTTGACGACCGTCTGGCGGAGATAGGCCAGGGTCTTCTCCGGGTCGCGGACGCGTTTGCGGGCGGAGTGAACGCGGATGAACGCCTCCTGGACAACGTCCTCGCAGGAGGCGGTGTCGTCGAGGAGGAGCGCGGCCAGGCCGAGGAGCGAACGGTAGTGCGCCCGGTAGGTCTCGGTGAGGTGGTCGACGGTGGTACCGGCCGCCGCCGTCTCCTCGGCGCCGTCGCGCTGGCTGGGTATGCGGGTGGGCCGCGCTGCGGGCATGGGCGCGATCACCGGCATGCCGCCGGCCGCGCCGGGCATGCGGGGGCGCAGGCCCGCGCGGGGCGGCCGCAAGGCCGTCGCGCCGAGGGGCGCACTGAGTTCGAGTACCTCTGCCACGCCAGTTGGACACGTCTACCCCCCTCGGGGTTGTACGTGCCGGGCATCACTTTCGCGTCAGGCGCGCCGGGCGGGATCGCGCCGGGCATGCCAGGGCGGCCGGCCCGCGCGGTCGAGACCGTTCTCCGCGCGTCCGGCAGTACACCCGACGGTGCCTCACATGCCGTCATGCGTCCCGCTCTTCCCTTGTGTCCCATTTGAACGGGCGTCCCCACGCCCTGATCACGGCGTCCCCACGCCAGGATCATGCGTCCTCACGGCCCGAAGGCCGGCCGCGTAAGCGCCCAGTAAGAGGGCGACCGCAAAGACGCTCCCCGCCGTCCGCGTGGTTGCGGAGGACGGGGAGGAAAATCTTCGAACGCCGAGGGGTCCGGGTTCAAGTGGTTTGGACCATGCTCATGGCCACATTTCTTACGTCGACCCTACCTGTGGGCCCGCTCCCACCCAGGACATCCGCCGTGGTCACCGGCTGTTCACGCGAACTCGGCCAGGCCTGAACGGCCAGTCAGTTCCGCCGCGACCAGCTCCGCGATCTGCGCGGTGTTCAGAGCGGCACCTTTGCGAAGATTGTCCCCGCAGACGAAGAGCTCCAGCGCGGTCGGGTCATCGAGCGCCCGCCGCACCCGCCCGACCCAGGTCGGATCGGTGCCCACCACGTCGGCGGGCGTCGGGAACTCCCCGGCGGCCGGATTGTCGAAGAGGACGACCCCCGGGGCGGTGTCCAGGATCTCCCGGGCCCCGTCGACCGTGACCTCGCCCTGGAACCGGGCGTGCACGGTCAGGGAGTGCGTGGTGACCACCGGGACCCGGACGCAGGTCACCGCGACCGGCAGCTTCGGCAGCCCGAGGATCTTGCGGGACTCGTCCCGCACCTTCATCTCCTCCGACGACCAGCCGTCCTCGCGCAGCGACCCGGCCCACGGTACGACGTTCAGCGCGACCGGCTCCGGGAACGGCCCGGTGCTGTCCCCGACGGCCCGCCGCACGTCACCGGGCTTGGTGCCCAGCTCCGTGCCGGCGACCATCGACAGCTGGGCGCGCAGCGTCTCCACGCCGGCCCGCCCGGCCCCGCTCACCGCCTGGTACGACGACACCACCAGCTCACGCAGCCCGAACTCGGCGTGCAACGCGCCCAGGGCGACGATCATCGACAGGGTGGTGCAGTTGGGGTTGGCGATGATCCCGCGCGGCCGGTTGCGGGCGCAGTGCGGATTGATCTCGGGCACCACCAGGGGCACCTCGGGGTCCATCCGGAAGGCCCCGGAGTTGTCCACGACGACCACGCCCCGGGCGGCGGCGACCGGCGCCCAGCGCGCGGAGATCTCGTCGGGTACGTCGAACATCGCGACGTCGATCCCGTCGAAGGCCTCCTCCGACAGGGCGACGACCTCGACCTCCTCCCCGCGCACGGTCAGCTTGCGGCCGGCCGAGCGCGCGGAGGCGATCAGGCGGATCTCACCCCAGACGTCCGCCCGCTGGGACAGGATCTGGAGCATGACCGTGCCGACGGCCCCGGTCGCCCCCACGACCGCGAGCGTCGGCTTGGCAGTCATCGGCCGGTGCCTCCGTAGACCACGGCCTCGTCGCTGTCGGAGTCGAGTCCGAAGGCGGTGTGCACGGCGCGCACGGCCTCCGGCACGTCGTCGGCGCGGGTGACGACCGAGATACGGATCTCGGAGGTCGAGATCAGCTCGATGTTCACCCCCGCGTCGGACAGCGCCTCGAAGAACGAGGCGGTGACCCCGGGGTTGGTCTTCATACCCGCGCCGACCAGCGAGATCTTGCCGATCTGGTCGTCGTACCGGAGCGAGTCGAAGCCGATGCCCGGCCGGTTGCGCTCCAGCGCGTCGATGGCCTTGCGGCCCTCGGTCTTGGGCAGCGTGAAGGAGATGTCCGTCAGGCCGGTCGCGGCGGCGGACACGTTCTGCACGACCATGTCGATGTTGACCTGGGCGTCGGCGATGGTCCGGAAGATCGCGGCGGCCTCACCCGGCTTGTCCGGCACACCGACGACCGTGATCTTGGCCTCGGAGGTGTCGTGCGCGACACCGGAGATGATGGCCTGCTCCACCTTCTTGTCCCCAATCGGCTGACTGCTGACCCACGTGCCCTGAAGTCCGCTGAAGCTGGACCGGACGTGGATCGGGATGTTGTAGCGGCGGGCGTACTCCACACAGCGGTGGAGCAGCACCTTGGAACCGGAGGCGGCGAGCTCCAGCATGTCCTCGAAGGAGATCCAGTCGATCTTCTGCGCCTTCTTCACCACGCGCGGGTCGGCGGTGAACACACCGTCGACGTCGGTGTAGATCTCGCAGACCTCGGCGTCGAGCGCGGCGGCAAGCGCCACGGCCGTGGTGTCGGACCCGCCGCGCCCCAGCGTGGTGATGTCCTTCTTGTCCGCGCTGACGCCCTGGAACCCGGCCACGATGGCGATATTGCCCTCGTCCAGCGCCGTCCGGATCCGCCCCGGCGTGACGTCGATGATCCGGGCTTTGTTGTGGACCGAGTCGGTGATGACGCCTGCCTGGCTGCCGGTGAACGACTGGGCCTCGTGGCCCAGGTTTTTGATCGCCATGGCCAGCAGTGCCATGGAGATACGCTCTCCGGCGGTCAGCAGCATGTCGAACTCACGCCCGGCAGGCATCGGGGATACCTGCTCGGCCAGATCGATCAGCTCGTCCGTCGTGTCGCCCATCGCGGAAACGACGACAACCACCTGGTTGCCGTTCTTCTTCGCTTCCACGATTCGCTTGGCGACGCGCTTGATGCCCTCGGCATCGGCAACGGAGGAACCTCCGTACTTCTGCACGACAAGGCCCACGTGCGCTCCTCGCTCGGTTTGTCTCTGTCGGCTCAGTTTAACGAGCGGCCGAATTCCACCAGTGTGCTCCCGCATGGTGAGACGTCCTGGCGGGGTGGTCCGCCGCTCGCTTCCGGGACGGAACATGCCCCGTGCGCAGCACACCACGCGGAAAGTGCCCCGGCTCACAGTGCCGGCTCGCGTCCTGTGGGCCGCAACCGGCCTGTGTGCCGCAATCGGGGAGTGCGCTGCCCGATCGTTGGTGTAGGCACCTACACCATGACGGCGCCGATCCTTCTCCTCCTTCTCTCCGGCATCGTGCTGCTGGGCGCGAGTGTGCAGTGGCTGACCGGCATGGGCTTCGCGCTGGTCGCCGTACCGGCCCTGATCCTGCTGCTCGGCCCGGCCCAGGGGGTCGCCCTGGCGAACTGCGCGGCGGGCGCGATCAGCGTGGTGGGCCTGGCGGGCGGCTGGCGCCGGGTCCGCCCGGCGGCGATGGTCCCGCTGTGCGCGGCGGCGGCCTGCACGGTCCCGGCGGGCACCTGGGTCACCCACCGACTCCCGCAGCCGTTACTTCTGTTGATGATGGGTGCCGTGGTGACAGCGGCGGTTGTGCTGGTCATGCGGGGCGCCCGGCTCCCTGCGCTGCACGGCCGGGCCGGACCGGACCGCGAGCAGCTCGATCCACCTGTACGGGGGCGCTGCTGCGGCCTTGACGGCGGCCGCTGAGTTCGGCGTCCAGTGTCTCCTGGGCCACGCGCATGGTCTCGGCGTACCCGGGGTCCCGCAGCAGCGTCCACATCTCCTCCTCGGAGACGTCCTCGACGTGGGCGACCACCCACCAGATGTTGCCGAAGGGGTCCCTGATACGCCCGCCGCGCTGCCCGAACGCGTCGTCCGCCAGCGCGGTGACGATCTGGCCGCCGACCGCGACGGCGCGCGCGAACGCCTCGTCCGCGTCGTCGACGAACACGCGCAGCAGGCTCGGCATGGCAGGCCAGTCCGCGTGCCGGTCGAAGGCGAGCACGACGGTGTCGCCGACCCTGATCTCGGCGTGCCCGATCAGACCGTCCTCGGTCGGCACCCGTGCCATCTCCTCGCCCCCGAACGCCCCGGTGACGAAGTCCAGGAACGCGCCCGTGTCGTCGGTGACGACCCAGGGCGCGACGGTGGTGTAACCCTCGGGGGCGGTGCCGGTCCGCTCGGGCATGGTGGTCCTCTCGCCGGTGTCGGTTGTCACCGGCGACGGTAGGCACCGCTTAGGACGGTGGCTGTCCTAAAGGTTGACGGGCGCGGGAGTCGGGCCTCGCGCGACTCGTCGGCGTCCGGAATGGGCGGTGAGCAAGGGTGTCTGCGGAAGACTCCAACTCCCCTGCCGAGGCGAATGAGTTGCCCTACGCTGATGGGTCCGGCACGCGCGTGGCATCGGGGGACGAGCAGTGATCGTGCAGTGGTGTGTGAAGGGGATGTCACTCCCTGGCGACGCCGTCGCAAGGGGACTGATCGACGACGGGATCGGAATCACCTGCCGCTGGTGGGGACGGAACAATCCCCTGCCGAGCAACGAGATCGCCTCGAAACTGACCGCGGGGAACCTCAATCTGCACGTGAACCATTTCGAGAGCATCGATCCGACCACGGGGCGGCCGTTCTACGAGGAGACCCCGTTCATCTCGCTCTCGTGCGGGACGGTGGAGCGGGACACGGCGGCGAAGACCAACTTCGTGCACACCGCCCGGCATACGGCCCTGTGGTTCGGAACCCGCTTCGGCCGGGAGCCGGTCGCCTATCTCTACTTCTGCTGGGTCATCCTGGCCCCCCGTTCCGCGGTGGCCGTGGAGGGCGTCGCCGAGGAGGTCCGGGACCTGAACACCTACCGCAGGTACTCGCCGTACCAGACCGAGGGCGAGGTGGCCGCGAAGATCCACCTGCCCGCGAACCAGATCAACCGGTGCGAGAAATGGGAGTGGGACCGCGGGAGCAAGACGATCCGGCGGGCCTGGACCTACCTCAACTCCGTTTTCGTACCGCCCGAAGCGCTGAGCAATGTCAGGGAGATGCTCTGAGATGACCTCCCCACCGCTCGACCTGCTGCGACTCGACGCCGACCAGGTGAGGAGCGCGGCGGACTTCCACGAGGCATACGGGCGCCTCGTCCAGCCCGACGCGGAGGATGACAGTGACTTCGTGCCCCTCGTCGAGGCCGCGTCGGCTTTCCGTCTCGCGGGCCAGTGGCGGTTGCTGGTCGCCCCGGACGCCGGAGTCGAGCTGCTGCTCCACGCCGCCTCGCTGCTCTCCCGGGCCGGACTCACTTACGGCGCCTACCTCAGAGCCGCGCTGGCACCGGACAGGTATCGCGATCAGCTCGATTCCTGGACGGACCGGCTTGTGCGCACCGCCGGACAGCCGCACGGCGAAAGCGCGCGCGGGTTCGAGGAGCGCCGACCGGACGAGATCCTCGGCCACGTCCAGCAGCAGACCTATCTGCTGCTGGCCTGCGCCAGGCTTACCACGCCCAGGAGCGAACAGGCGGCAGAACTCAGGTCCTTCGCGACCGAGTCACCACACCGGAACGGCGTCGTCCCCATGGGGTCGATGGCCATGCCGGTGCGGACGTTCTGGGGCCTGGCACTGGACATGCTCTCTCCCGAGGACGAACCGGCCGCTCGGTCGTACGCCGGCACGCTCGCCGAACTGTCCCGCGCCTACGCCAGGACGGTGGACCTCGCCATGGCCAACACCCTGACCTGGTTCAACGCCGCGGCCCCGATCGACGTGGCGGACCTGGACGTGATCGGCACGATGGTGATGGCCGCACGGCGCTACGGCCCGGACCGGATGCGGCACCTACTGACCACGGAAACCGCCGAACTGCCCGCAGTCGTCCTGGTACCGCTGAACCTCGGCATGAGGGTGATACACGAGGAACCGATTCCACCGCACCCGCCCGGACCGGGCAGTACCGGACCGAACCGGCCCCGACTGGATGACCCGCCCAGGCCGGGTGACCCGCCCGGTCCGGATGACCCGCCCAGGCCGGATGACCCGCCCGGTCCGGGTAACCCGCCCAGGCCGGGTGGCCCGGGGAGGCGGGGAGGGCCGGGGAGGCGGGGAGGGCCGAACGGCGGACTGGGAGGAGTGTAGTGAAAGACGCGACGGAGTTGATCCGGGCGCTGACCGGGCTGGCCTGGCCCGTCTTCGCTGCCTGGGTGGTGGGGAAGCTGCTTCCGGAGATCCAGCACATCATGAAGAAGCGGGACTTCAGCCTCAAGGTCGGCAACAACGAACTGACGGTCCAGCAGTTCACCGACAAGGTCGTGGAGACCACCGCGGAACTCCAGCAGCAGGTCGCGGCCCAGGCCGGTCAGGGCCGGGTGCGGCACGACCCGCCACCGCAGCAGCGCGTCCTGCACAGGATCCTGTGGGTCGACGACGCACCCTCCAACAACGCCTACGAAGCCGGGCAGTTGCAGGCGATGGGGGTGGAGGTCGTACAGGCCGAGTCCACGGAAGAGGGCCTGCGCGCCCTGCAGGAGGCAGCGCGGCCCTTCGACGCCGTGATCTCCGACATGGGCCGCGCCGAGGCCGGCGGGTTCGACCCGGACGCCGGCCTCAAGCTGATCCGGAAGATCCGCGAGACCGACGACACGACACCGGTGTTCCTCTACGGAGGCGCCGGTGCGGCGGCCCGCCGGGACCAGGTGGCCGACGCCGGGGGCACCGGCGTCACACAGTCCCCGACGGAGCTGTTCGTCCTGCTGGGACAGGTGGGCCGGTTCCCGAGGACGGCTACTTGACCGGTCCCAGGCCCAGCGACCCGCCGATCTCCTCCTGCATCACCTGGCCGGCCTCGAACTCCAGGGTCTCGTCGCCCATCGTCGCCTGGTCCGTGTCCAGGCCGTCCAGCTCCGCCAGGGGCTGGTTGAGGCGGACGTGGATGAGGATGGACTGGAGGGCGCGCAGGGCGGCGGAGGCGGTGGGGCCCCAGTTGGAGAAGTAGGAGAACTGCCACCACCACAGCGCCTCCGTGGTGCGGCCGGCCCGGTAGTGGGCCATGCCGTGCCTCAGGTCGGTGATGATGTCGGCCAGGTCGTCCGAGATACGGGCCGGCACGGGCGGCCTGCGGGGCTCGTACGGGTCGAAGACCTCGGAGTAGACGTCGATGGGTTCGAGAAGGCGCGCGAAGTTCTCGCGCAGTTCGTCGACGTCCGGCTCGGGACCCAGGTCCGGCTCGTAGCGCTCGTCGGGGACGATGTCCTCGTGCGCGCCGAGCCGGCCGCCGGCCAGCAGCAGCTGGGAGACCTCCAGGAGGAGGAAGGGGACCGCCGAGTCCGGCTCGTCGCCCTTCGCCACCTCCGTGACGGCCACCAGGAAACTCTCGACCTGGTCGGCGATCTGGACCGCGAAGTCGTCGGGGTCGTGGGCGGTCGCGTGCAGTGTGGCGTCAGACATCTAGGAGTCGTCTCCCCTCGAAGGCGCGGCCGAGGGTGACCTCGTCCGCGTATTCCAGGTCGCCACCCACCGGGAGGCCGCTGGCCAGGCGGGTGACCTTCAGGCCCATGGGTTTGATCATGCGGGCGAGGTAGGTGGCGGTCGCCTCGCCCTCCAGGTTCGGGTCCGTGGCCAGGATGAGTTCGGTGACCGCGCCGTCTGCCAGACGGGCGAGCAGTTCCCTTATCCGCAGATCGTCCGGGCCGACGCCCTCGATCGGGCTGATGGCGCCGCCGAGCACGTGGTATCGGCCGCGGAACTCGCGGGTGCGCTCGACGGCGACCACGTCCTTGGGCTCCTCGACCACGCAGATCACGGTCGGGTCGCGGCGCGCGTCACGGCAGATGTTGCACAGCTCCTCCTGTGCCACGTTGCCGCAGGTCGCGCAGAAGCGGACCTTCGCCTTCACCTCCAGGAGGGCCTGGGCGAGCCGTCGTACGTCCGTCGGCTCCGCCTGCAGGATGTGGAAGGCGATCCGCTGCGCGCTCTTCGGACCGACGCCGGGCAACCGCCCCAGCTCGTCGATGAGGTCCTGGACCACGCCTTCGTACAACGGACTGCCCTTCCTGGAGTCTTTCGGTACGTACCGTAGTTGGCTGCCGCCCGTCCTAGGAAGGCGGTGGGGGTGTCGCGGGGGCGACGAACATCAGAACGGCGAGATCAGAGCGGTAGGGGAACAGTAGGGGAACGGTAGGGGATCAGAACGGCAGACCGGGGATACCGCTGCCGCCGCCCAGGCCCTGCGCCAGCGGGCCGAGCTTCTGCTGCTGGAGCGCCTGGGCGTTCGCGTTGGCCGCCTGGACGGCCGCGACGACCAGGTCGGCGAGGGTCTCGGTGTCGTCCGGGTCCACCGCCTTCGGGTCGATCTTCAGCGCGCGCAGCTCGCCGGCGCCGGTCACGGTGGCCGTCACCAGTCCGCCGCCCGCCTGCCCGTCGACCTCCGTGTTCGCCAGCTCCTCCTGGGCCCGTGCCAGGTCCTCCTGCATCTTCTGGGCCTGCTGGAGCAGCTGCTGCATATTGGGCTGGCCACCACCGGGGATCACGATCAGCTCCTGGGTCCGCGTACGTGTCGTGTTCGTTCTGCTCTGCTGTGGATGAGCCTACGTGGTCGACGCAGCCATCGCCCCGCCACTCTTTCGAGTGAGAATCCTGGCGGCCCTATACCTGATCAAGACCCACTTCCGAGCGGAAAAGAGGCGAAAGCAAGGCCTTCGCCACCCATTGGGCGGTAGGAAGGGTTCCCGTCGTCAGCATCCATTGTCACGTCCAGTGCGAGGGCCGAGGCCATGCGCAATGACGGTCTGATATCACGGAACGTGATCGGTTGTGATCAGTAGGGAGTGCCGGGTGGGCCAGCCGGAGATGCAGCCCGAGGGACCGCCTCAGGACGGGCGGGGCGAGGGTGCGGCCGGACTGCGGCCGGGTGATCTGACCGGGCGGCCGTTCCCGCTCGGGGACTGGGGTGAGCCGGCCGAGCGGCTCGACGAGCTGTACCGGTGGGTGGAGCGCGGGGCGCTGGTGACCGCCGAGTGGTATCTGTCGGACCGGGTGTGGAAACGGCGGGGGGCCCGGGCGCTGCGGTGCGGGGCGGCCGTGGGCGCGGTACTGGGCGCCGCGCTGCCGCTCCTCGACCTCACCGGGGTGGTCAGCGGGGTCGCGCCCTGGGGGTACCTCGCGCTGCTGATGGCGGTGGCGTGCGTCGGCATCGACCGGTTCTTCGGGGTGACCTCCGGCTGGATAAGGGACATGGCGACCGCGCAGGCCGTGCAGCGGCGGCTTCAGGCGCTCCAGTTCGACTGGGCGGCGGAGAGCGTGCGGGAGGTGCTGGGACCGGCGGAGGGCACGGCGAGCGAGGCGGCCGAGCGGTGTCTGGCGGTGCTGCGGCGGTTCTCGGAGGACGTGACCGAACTGGTCCGCACGGAGACGGCCGACTGGATGGTGGAGTTCCGCACGGGCCCGGCACCGCTCGGCATGCAGGCGACGGTGACGGCGGGCCCCCGCGCGGACGCGGGACATCTGAACGGCCGCTTCCCGCTGCCCCCGGGCACGAACGGAACCCGCCCGAACATGCCCCGGCAGCGGCCGCCGGAGCCTCGTTGAGGCAGTTTTGTCACGACGGCCTAATGTCTTGACATCGACGGAAGCGGCCCCGCATCGTGAGCGGACAGTCTCCGGAACGGTCCGAGGAGGGGCAGCCACATGGTGCGTACGCTCGGCGTCGCCGTCGTCGGGTTCGGCTGGATGGGGCGGGTGCACACCCAGGCCTACCAGCGGGTCCCCCACCACTTCCCGCAGCTGCCCGTACGCCCCGAGCTGGTGACCGTCGCCGAGGAGGTGCCGGGCCGGGCCGAGGAGGCCGCCGCCCAGTTCGGGTTCGCGTCCACCACCCGCAACTGGCGTGCGGTCGTCGCCGACCCGCGCGTCCACGCCGTCAGCATCACCGCGCCGAACTTCCTGCACCGGGAGATCGGCGTCGCCATGGCCGAGGCCGGCAAGCACATCTGGATCGAGAAGCCGGTCGGCCTCACCACCGAGGACGCCGGCGCGGTCGCCGACGCCGTCGCGAAAGCGGGCGTCCAGGGCACGGTCGGCTTCAACTACCGCAACGCGCCCGCCGTCGCGTACGCCCGCGACCTCATCGCCTCCGGCGAGCTGGGCACCGTCACGCACGTCCGCATCCGGCTCTTCAGCGACTACGCCGCCCACCCGGACTCCGCCCTGACCTGGCGCTACGAGCGCGCACGCGGCGGCGGAGGGGTCCTCGGCGACCTCGCCTCGCACGGCGTCGACCTGGCCCGCTTCCTGCTCGGTGACATCACCGCGCTCGCCGCCGACACCGCCGTCTTCATCCCGGAGCGCGCCCGCCCCACCGGCGCCACCGCCGGCCACACCCTGGCCACCGGCGGCGCACTCGGCCCGGTCGAGAACGAGGACTACGTCAGCTGCCTGCTGCGCTTCGCCTCCGGCGCCCGGGGTGTCCTGGAGGCCTGCCGGGTCTCGGTCGGCGAGCAGAACAACTACGGCTTCGAAGTGCACGGCACCAAGGGCGCCGTCTTCTGGGACTACCGGCGGATGGGCGAACTCGGCGTCAGCCGCGGCACCTCCTACCAGGACCAGCCCGTCAGCACGGTGCACGTCGGCCCCGGGCACGGCGAGTACGGCGCCTTCCAGCCCGGCGCGGCCAACGCCATGGGCTACGACGACCTCAAGGTCATCGAGGCCCGCAACTTCCTGCGTTCCATAGCGGAGGACACCCCGTACGGCCCGACCCTGCGGGACGCCGTGCACAGCGCCACCGCCCTCGACGCGATGAGCCGCTCGGCCGCCCAGGGCACCTGGGTGAGCCTCGGCTGAACCGCCGCGGCTCGGTCACCCCGGGCACCTGCCCGTGCGTGCGGATCACTGCTTACGGATCACTGCTTACGGATCACTGTCTGCTGTACGTGAGGCTCTCCTCGCCGTCCTTCCGGACCCGCTTCAGCCTGCCGTCCGACAGCAGGGTCACCTCGGTGGCCTCTCCGGCGCTGCACGACGAACGAGGCTTGCCGGTAGTGACCGTGGAAGGACCGATCTCCAACGGGCCGTGCGAGCCCGGCTTCTCGGCCAGCTTCGCGTCGAACTCGCAGTGGTAGCCGGGGCCGTCGGCGACCAGGGTGAGAACCGTGTCGCCCACCGCACCCTGCCGGATGGTCAGTTCGCGGGTGTTGTGGCCGGTGGAGTTGTCTATCGCCGTGGCCCAGGTGCCGAGGAAGGCGGTGGGTACGGGGCCGGTGGCGGGGGCCGAGGAGGAGGGCGACCGGGTGGGCGTCGGTTCTCCGGCGGAGGTCTGGGCGGGGGCCGAGGGGGTGGGGGCGGCGGTGCCGCCCGCCTTGTCGTCGTCGCCGCCGTTGTTCATGAGCGCGTACACGGAGCCGCCGGCGGCCAGCAGCACGACCAGGGCGACGGTGACGAGGAGCGCGGTGGAACGGGAGGTACGACGCTCGCCGTCGGGGGTGGGGTCGTACGGCGGGGTCGGTGGGGGTGTGTAGGGCGGCTGGGCGGGTTCGGGGGTGGCCACGGTGGTGTGGGGGGTGGTGTACGGGTTGTACGGGTTGTACGGCTGCGGGTGCTGGTGGGGTTGGTTCGGGTAGCCGTAGGCCGGGTGGGCTGGGGCGTGTTCGGGGGAGGGCGGGTGGAGTGCCGGCTGCGGGTAGGTCGTGGCTGGTCGCGCCCCCGCGGCGGCGGCCGCGGATCCGGCACCGCCCCGCACCCCCCGGTCGGCCGGCCCCCGCGCCCCCGGGTCGGCCGGCCCCCGCGCCCATTGGTCGGCCGACCCGCTGTGCGGAGCCTCGGCCACGGTGCCGTACACCGTCGGGTCCTCCGCCTCCAGCAACTCCACCGCGTGGCGGCCCAGTTGGGCCACCAGGGAACTGGGCAGCCAGGGGTCCCTGGAGCGGCCCTCCTCGACCGTGTCGACCGCTCCCGTTCTCGCCAGGATCGCGTCCAGGGAGGGACGGGCCGCCGGGTCCTTGCGGAGGCAGTCGCGGACCACGTCGGCGATGCCCTCGGGAAGCCCGGAGAGGTCGGGCTCCTCCTGGGCGATGCGGAACAGCTGCGCGTGGGCGCCGCCCTCGGTCGAGCCGAAGGGGAGCCGGCCGGTGGCCGCGTAGGTGAGCACCGAGCCGAGGCTGAAGACGTCGGAGGCCGGCGTGATCCGGTCGCCGCGCACCTGCTCGGGGGCCATGAAGCCCGGCGAGCCGACGAGCGAGCCGGTCTGGGTGATCCCCTCGCCGGGGAGCGTCTCCAGGGCTCGCGCGATGCCGAAGTCGATGACCCGGGGGCCCTCTATGGTGAGCATCACGTTGGACGGCTTGAGGTCGCGGTGGACGATCCCGGCCGCGTGGATGTTGGCGAGCGCGTGCGCCAGCCCGGCGGCGAGGATGCGCACCGACCGCTCGGGCAGTGGCCCGTGGTCGTGCTCGACGACCCGCTGGAGGCTCGGCCCGGCGACATAGCCGGTGGCCACCCAGGGCACGGCGGCCTCGGTGTCGGCGTCCAGGACGGGCGCGGTCCAGAACCCGCCGACCCGCTGGGCGTTGCGCACCTCCTGCCGGAAGCGGGCCCGGAAGTCCTCCTGCGCGGCGAGCTCCGCCCGTACCAGCTTCACGGCGACGGTACGACCGCGCTCCGACCGGGCGAGATACACCTGCCCCATGCCGCCCGCGCCCAGCCGCGCCAGCAGCCGGTACCTCCCGATGTGCTGCGGATCCCCGGGCCTCAGCTTCTCCATGGCAGATCCGCCCCTTCTCCACACTTGTGATCGAGCCGAGAATATTCCGGCCGCTCCGGCCGCCGGGACCCGCCTTGTCTACGGTTCCGTAACAGGTGTCGGCCGCTCGGGTGTATCCACGGGCTGTGGACAACCTGTCGCGGATTCCCCCTGGCCATGGAACATGTCGCCGATATCGCGTCCGCGCCGGGTACTCCTAGGCTCGGCGCCATGACCCCTCAGCCCAGTCCCCAGGCCGGAGCCGCCGTCAAGGCGGCCGACCGCGCGCATGTCTTCCACTCCTGGTCCGCGCAGGACCTCATCGACCCGCTGGCCGTGGCCGGCGCCGAAGGGTCGTACTTCTGGGACTACGACGGCAGGCGTTACCTGGATTTCACCAGCGGGCTCGTCTTCACCAACATCGGCTACCAGCATCCGAAGGTCGTCGCCGCGATCCAGGAGCAGGCCGCGAGGATGACCACCTTCGCGCCCGCCTTCGCCGTCGAGGCCCGGTCGGAGGCGGCCCGCCTGATCGCCGAGCGGACGCCCGGCGACCTGGACAAGATCTTCTTCACCAACGGCGGCGCGGACGCGATCGAGCACGCCGTCCGCATGGCCCGGCTGCACACCGGCCGCCCGAAGGTGCTGTCCGCCTACCGCTCGTACCACGGCGGCACCCAGCAGGCGATCAACATCACCGGCGACCCGCGCCGCTGGGCCTCCGACGGCGCCGCCGCCGGGGTCGTGCACTTCTGGGCGCCCTTCCTCTACCGCTCCCGTTTCTACGCGGAGACGGAGGAGCAGGAGACCGCGCGGGCGCTGGAGCACCTGGAGACCACGATCGCGTTCGAGGGGCCGGGCACGGTCGCGGCGATCGTCCTGGAGACCATCCCCGGGACCGCCGGGATCATGGTGCCGCCGACCGGCTATCTGGCGGGCGTCCGTGAGATCTGCGACAAGCACGGGATCGTCTTCGTCCTGGACGAGGTCATGGCCGGGTTCGGGCGCACGGGTGAGTGGTTCGCCGCCGACCTGTTCGGGGTCGTACCCGACCTGATGACCTTCGCCAAGGGCGTGAACAGCGGGTACGTGCCGCTCGGCGGCGTCGCCATCAGCGAGCGGATCGCCGAGACCTTCGCCAAGCGGCCCTACCCGGGCGGGCTGACCTACTCCGGGCACCCGCTGGCCTGTGCCGCCGCCGTCGCCACCATCAACGTGATGGCGGAGGAAGGCGTCGTCGAGAACGCGAAGCGGCTCGGCGCGGACGCCGTCGGGCCCGCCCTGGCCGCGCTGGCCGAGCGGCACCCGAGCGTGGGCGAGGTGCGCGGCACGGGCATGTTCTGGGCGCTGGACCTGGTGAAGAACCGGGAGACCCGGGAGCCGCTGGTGCCGTACAACGCGGCCGGGGAGGCCAACGCACCGATGGCCGCGTTCACGGCTGCCGCCAAGCAGCAGGGCCTGTGGCCGTTCGTGAACATGAACCGGACGCATGTCGTGCCGCCGTGCAACGTCACCGAGGCCGAGCTGAAGGAGGGCTTCGCGGCGCTCGACGCCGCGCTGAGCGTGGCCGACGAGTACACGGTGTAGGGGGCGCCGCGGTCGGGTGCGGCTGGGTTGGGGGCTGGTCGCGCCCCGCGGCGGCAGCCGCAGATCCGATGCTGCCCCGCGCCCCTGTCGGGGCGCTGCACCACCGTCTTCAACGGCATAGGAGGAGTACACACGCAACCCGAACGCGTAAGGTTGCGTGCTCGTAGATGTACACGTAAGCGAGCACGTCACCCGAATGCGTGAGGAGAGGCACCCGACGATGCCCGGCAACGGCGCTGTGACCCGCAGTACCCTGCGCCAGCAGATCGCGAACGCGCTCCGTGACGAAGTGCTCGCCGGGCGCCTCCAGCCGGGCCGGGAGTTCACGGTCAAGGAGATCGCCGAGCAGTACGGGGTCTCCGCCACGCCGGTCCGCGAGGCGCTGGTCGACCTGTCCGCGCAGGGCGTCCTCGACGCCGACCAGCACCGCGGCTTCCGGGTCCCGGAGTACTCGCTCACCGACTACCGCGACATGATCGAGGCTCGCAGCCTGGTCATCGACGGTATGTTCCACGCCCTCGCCGCGGGCCACCACCCCGCGTTCAAGGACCCCCAGGAGCCGCGGGTCACGGCCGCCCTGGCAGCGGTCCGCCGGCGCGGCGAGGAGGCCCAGCGGGCCGCGACCGCCGGCGACCTCACCGTGCTGGTCGGCTACGACCTGCGCTTCTGGCGGGAGCTGTCCGCGCTGTTCGGCAACCCCTATCTCGGGGACTTCCTGCACCGGTTGCGCGTGCAGTCCTGGGTGTGCGCGGTGCAGCAGCTGCGTCGGCTGCCCGATCTACGCGGGTATCTGTGGTCCCGGCACACCGAGTTGGTCGACGCGCTGTCCCGGCGGGACACCGAGGCCGCCCGGGGGATCGTCGCCGCGTACAACACACACTCCCTCGCCCTCATCGAGCGTCTGTCGGAGAACGGATGACCGCGCCCCCGGAGACCGTGGACCTGTCCGTGGTCATCCCCGCGTACAACGAGGAGGAACGGCTCGGCCCGACGCTCGACGCCGTCACCCGCTACCTCGCCGACAACGAGAACCGCTTCGGTTCCTGGGAAGTGATCGTCTCCGACGACGGCTCGGCCGACGGGACGCGCGAGGTCGCCGCCTCGTGGCAGCCGCACGTCCGGCTGGTCACCGCCGACCGCAACCGCGGCAAGGGCAACGCCCTGCGCCTCGGGGTCGCCGCCAGCGGCGGCCGCCGGGTGCTGGTCACCGACGCCGATCTCGCGGCCCCGATCGAGGAGCTGGAGCGGCTCGACAAGGCGCTCAGCGAGGGGTACGCGGCGGCGATCGGCTCACGCGCGGTGGCGGGCGCGGAGATATCCGACCACCAGCACCGGCTGCGCGAGCTGCTCGGCCGCGCCGGGAACCTGCTGATACGGGCCACCGCGGTGCCCGGTATCAAGGACACCCAGTGCGGTTTCAAGCTGTTCGACGGCGACCAGGCCCGTGAGGCCTTCGCCGGCTCCCGCCTCGACGGATGGGGCATCGACGTCGAGGTCCTCCAGCATCTGCACCGGGGCGGCGGGTCCATCGCCGAGGTGCCGGTCCGCTGGAGCCACCAGCCCGGCTCCAAGGTCGGCCCGCTCGCCTACCCGAGGGTCCTCGCGGACCTGGCCCGCCTCCGGCTGCGCCGCCTGCGTCCGGCCGACCTCCTGGTCACGGTCCTCTTCCTGGCCCTGTCGATCGCCCTCTACTCGGGCCGCTTCTTCGACCCGGACCACCGCTATCTCACCGACTCCCTCCAGGACCAGAACCAGTGGGAGTGGTTCTTCGCGGTGACCGCGGACAACCTCGCGCACTTCCGCAACCCGCTCTTCTCCGACTTCCAGAACTTCCCCGACGGCGTCAACCTGATGGCCAACACGGTCATGCTGGGCGTCTCCGTCCCCTTCGCCCCGCTCACGCTCCTGGCCGGACCTGCCGTCTCGCTCTCCGCCTGCATGGCGCTGGGCCTGACCGCGACCGCCGTCGCCTGGTACTGGCTGATCGTGAAGCGGGTGGTACGGCACCGGGGTGCCGCCTTCGTCGGCGCGGCCCTCGCGGCCTTCGCGCCGCCGATGGTCAGCCACGCCAACGCGCACCCCAACTTCGTGATCCTGTTCATGATCCCGCTGATCATCGACCGTGCCCTGCGCCTGGCCACGGGCGCCCGGGTCCGGCGGGACGGGATCGTGCTCGGCCTGATGGCGGCCTACCAGGTGTTACTGGGCGAGGAGCCGTTCCTGCTCGCGGCGCTGGGCATGGCCCTGTTCGCCGTCGCCTACGCGGCCGTACGACCGCAGGTGGCGAAGGAGTCCTGGCGCCCGCTGGGCAAGGGCCTCCTGATCGCGGGCGCGGTCTGCCTCCCGGTCGTCGCCTTCCCGCTCTACTGGCAGTTCACCGGGCCGCAGAGCTACCACAGCGTCCTGCACGGCGACAACGCCGGAAACAGCCCGCTCTCGCTCCTCGCCTTCGCCGAGCGCTCGCTGCTCTTCGGGGACGCGGGCCGTGCCAACGAACTCGCCCTCAACCCCACCGAGCAGAACGCGTTCTACGGCTGGCCGCTGGTCCTGCTCGCCTTCGGGATCGTCGTACGACTGTGGGAGCGGCCGCTGGTCAAGGCGCTGGCGTTCACCTCCGTGGCCGCGGCCGTGCTGTCCCTGGGACCGAAGATCCGCGTCCCGCTGACCGACACCGTGTATCCCGGCCCCTGGGCGCTGGTGCGGAAGCTGCCGCTCTTCGAGTCGGTGATCGAGGGCCGGGTGGCGATGATCTGCGCCCCGGCGCTGGGTGTGCTGCTCGCGCTCGCGATCGAGAAGGTGCTGGCCACCCGTCGTATCGGCACCCAGTACCTCGGCCTGCTCGCCATCGCGCTCGCGGTGCTCCCGATCGTCCCCGCCCCGCTCAAGTCCGAGCAGCGGACGCCGGTGCCGGAGTTCATCGCGAGCGGGATGTGGAAGTCGTACGTGGGGAAGGGCGAGTCCCTCGTCCCGATCCCGCTCCCCGATCCCGGGTACGCGGAGGCGCTGCACTGGCAGACGGCGGCGGACCTCGGCTTCAAGCTCCCCGGCGGATACTTCAACGGCCC
Source organism: Streptomyces sp. NPDC048417 (assembly GCF_040651615.1). NCBI lineage: Bacteria > Bacillati > Actinomycetota > Actinomycetes > Kitasatosporales > Streptomycetaceae > Streptomyces > Streptomyces sp. NPDC048417. The sequence continues at coordinate 56,431 of NZ_JBEZKI010000027.1, forward strand.
CTACGGCGAGGACCGCATCGGTATCTACGGTGCCGTCCCGCGCTACACCTCCAGCATGCTGCGGGACGTCCGCTACACCGGGAAGGTGCCGGTGATCGGCAAGAACTGGCGGGCGCAGGCGGCGAAGGACTTCGCGTACTGGAAGGCGGGCGTCCTGGTGGTCGCCCCGCAGCCCAACGACGACAAGCTGCGGCAGGCGGTCCAGGCTCTGACCGGAAAACCCGGTAGGTGGACCGGTGGGGTCTGGGTATGGGATCTGCACGAGGGGAGCTGACCGGCGCCGCACCGATTACTCTTCCCTGACCACCTAGCTGAGCACTTGCTGTGAACGCGCTGATATCGCGCTGATATGAGGAGCCCTCTTTGGCCTGTGACCTCTGGCTGGTACCGCTCGTCGACGTGTTGTGCCACACGCCCGACAACCCGTTCGCCGAGGAACTCGCACAATACAACAAGGTGCTCGCCGAGGCCGGGCTGCCGCCGGTGCCGGTGTACCAGTACATGCCGGGCCTGTCCGGCGAGGTCGCCCCGGTGGCGGGCTTCGACTACGACGCGCTGCACTTCCTGCGCCGCGCCTATCTCCTCCAGGTCTGCGGCCTCCCCGTCTCCCCGGTGGACGACCTGGGCGGTGACTACGAGCAGCTCCTGGAGATGTTCGAGTCGACGGCCCAGCAGTCGCATCTGGTCTGGCACTACGACCACGCGGGCGCGTACGTCCCGGTCGACTTCCCGAACCCGCTCTCCAGCGACGAACTCCTCGCGAGCGGCGGCCCCTTGGGCTCCTCCCAGTCGCTGCTGCGCGAGCTGGAGTACGTCGCCCCGTCGATCGGCATCGACCCGGCGAACCCGCCGGCGGCCCCACAGGCCCCTTCCGCCCCGACCGACCTGGAGGAACCGGCGATCCCGGCTCCCTACGACCCGAGCCCCTTCGCCCGCGAACGCCACGTCTGGCTCGGCCTGCACGCGGCGGCGACGCGGAGCCTGGCGCAGGGGTCGATGATCGTCTTCAGCTGACGGACGGGGCGCCAGGCGGAGAGGCGCCCCGGCCGGAGTGCGGTTACCGCTGGCGCGGCAGCCTGATCGTGCGGACGAGGGGCATGTCGGCGTAGAGGTCGGGGTCGACGGTCACCACATGGCGCCCGTCGGGCCAGTCGACCGTCGGCCGGGACAGATGGACCGCGTGCCCGAGCCGCCATTCCACGCCGTCCCGCAGCAGCGCGCCGACCGTGGAGGCACCGGCGAAGTCCAACTCCACGATCTCGACAGCCGGAAGCGCGCCGATGTGCTCCGCGACGCCCTTGCGCATGCCGTCGGCGGCGGCCAGGCAGAGCGCGGGGACGTAGACATGCCGGGTGGGTCCGTGCTCCGTGTTCGCCACGAAGTGGGAGGCCAGCGAGTTCCCCGAGCCGAGTGCCAGCAGGGCGGACTCGTCGAAGACGACACCGGTGGAACCGGCCCTCATCGCGCTCACAGGCTGTCCACGGGCCGACCGGCCTCAAGGTCCTGCCAGACCTTCTCCATCCGGTCGTGCTCCTCGTCGGTGAAGGTCACCCCGAAGTGCGTCTCGCAGTACGCCTTCGCCTCCTCATACCGCTTGCGCAGTTCCTCCTGCGTGGGCGTGGCCCCAGCGAGCTCGGCGATCAGGTCGCGCATGGTCATCCCACGCTCACGGGCGAGCACCATGAGGCGATCACGGACAGCGGGGTCGACCTTGACGGTGGTGTCAGCCATGATGCAAGTATACCTCCGGTATACCGTCTCGGGCCGATCAAGCACAGCGGTCATTACGTTCCTTTCTCTTTGGGACTAGGCCGCCACGGGGTGAACTTTTTGCAGTCCACCCATTGGTGGCCGAGATTCGTACGACCTCTCGAATACCTCGCAGGTCGTCGAGTACTGCCGCGTCACCGGATCCCGCCGCACCACCCGCCGCAGATAGCCCCGTTCCTCCAGCTCACGCAGGGAGGCGACGACCGTCATGCAGCCTTCCCGGCGCCGCGCCGCAAGCATGCGCTCCGTGATCCACGAGCCGCTCGGAAGACTCAAGAGGTACGCCAGTACGCCCGCCGCCGCCCAGGACAGACGTCGGTCCCCGAAACGGGAGTTGGCGAGGGCTGCGAAGGCGCGCAGGGGCGCCGTACGATGAACGCGCATCGGAGTGGTAGCTCCCGGTGTCGAGCCCCCGGGTGTTGGCGCACCGCGGGGGCAATCTGTTGATCGTGACTTTAGGGCCACACAAAGCGCCGCACGCAAGCCACAATCCCCTTTTCCTGGCTGTTTGTTCACGCATTTCACTCCGGCGAGTGAAGCGCGGTGCGCAGCAGTCGCGTGTGCACGAAACGGTCGGGGCAGGTCGGTCGATAGCGCCACGCCAACGGCCAGGTCATGTCGTCCAGCGCGGGGATCGGGATGTACGACACCCGGGCCGGGACGGCGGTCAGTCTGGTCACCTCCGGGGGCCACGGCAGGTGATCCGTGCTCCCGGCCGGGACGAGGAAGTACACACACCGCCGCCTGCTCGCGACCTCGATGACCGGCCCCGGATCCCCGCCGGTCATCCGCGCGAGCCGGTCGGCGAGCCGACGTCCCCAGTCGCCGTCGTCCACGCGGACGGCATCGAACTGGACGCCGGCCTTGCGGAGTTGGATGCCGCGGGTTGGTAGCCAGTCTAGGTTTAACTGGTCGCTTTGCGTGTTCATGGGACCAGTTTCGGCACGTAGGGCTACCGTCGCCATAACTCAGAGTCAAGAGCTGCAAACTCTGGGAATTCGAGGTCCGGTGGTTGTGACCGGTTGAGTTCGGTTGAGTTCGGGGGTGACCGCAATGGCGCGGACCGAGAACAAGGCGGAGGCGGGCAGCACGGCACAGCTCCTGGCCGCCCTCGCGAAGGCCTTCCGCGAGCAACGGCAGCTGACACAGGAGGAGTTGGGGCAGCGCATCGGCTACACCGGGTCCGCGATCAGCGCGATGGAGACGGGAGCGCAGCCCGCCAGCGACAAGATGCTCGCCAAGCTGGAGGAGGCGATCGGCGGCGGGTTGGGGATCTTCGAAAAGGCACGCAGGTTGGTACTGCTGGACAGGTATCCGGCGCAGTTCAAGAACTTCGCGTTGGTGGAGCAGGAGGCGGTGACGCTGTCGTCGTACCAGACGTTCGTGGTCGACGGTCTGTTCCAGACACCGGAGTACGCGCGGGCACTGATCGGCGGCGGCTTCCCGAAGCTGCCGGTGGAGAAGGTGGAGGAACTGGTCGAGGCTCGGGTGGAGCGGCGAGTGCTGTTCGACCGGGCGGACCCGACGGCCATGATCGAGCTGATCCTGGAGGAGTCGGTACTGCGGCGGCCGTTCGGGAGCTGGGAGGTGCTGCACGGCCAATTGCGGTCGCTTGCGGAGGACGCGGAGAGGGACAATGTGAGCGTCCAAGTGCTGCCGATGGAGCGGGGGTTGAGGGTCGGCCACGCTGGCGCACGCGGAGACATGCAACTGGTGGAGACCAAGGAGCACCACCGCCTGGTCTACATGGAGATCGAGGACGAAAGTGTGCTGGTCAGCGATCCCGCAAAGGTCGCTCGCCTCACCCACCGATATGCGAAGATCCGAACTCAGGCGCTGAGCTCGGACGACTCGCTGAGCCTCATCCGAAAGTTGGCAGGAGAAGAGCGGACATGACGACCCTGCGGTGGTTCAAGTCGAGCTACAGCAACGACAGCGGCGGGCAGTGCGTCGAAACCGCCTACACCTGGCGCAAGTCCTCCTACAGCGACGGCGGCGGCGGGAACTGCCTCGAAATATCCCCCTGCCCCCACATCATCCACATACGCGACTCCAAGACGGCCCCCGACGGCCCCCACCTCGCCCTCTCCCCCGCCGCCTGGGCCGGCTTCCTCACGCATCTCACGAAGTGACCGTCGGGCCACTCGCTTCTCGGCAGTGTCGTACTTCCGCGAGGTGAGTCAAGGGCGCTCCACTCCGCTGCGCTGCGTTCCGCGTCGGCTACGCCGATGGGCCTCCGGCCCACCCTTGACACACCTCGCTCCAGCACGGGTTAGAAGCGAGCGAGCGGCCGGAAAGACGCGGGGGCCCTGACCGGCGTTCGCGGTCAGCCGTCGGCCGCGTCCGCATCGTTGTCCGACGGGCGCGCTCCCACCTCGCAAGCACGCCGGGCCGGCCAAGCGGCGAACGGTGAGTCGTGGGCGCGCCCACGGCAGAACACTCGGCCTGGCTCCCAGCACCGCGGCACCTCACCACACGAGTCACGTGTTCCTCATCAGTCGCGGGGAGGGAGTGATTGGTGGATTTGTGCCGGGCCTCTGCCCGTCCTCCCAGGCAGGGCAGGCTCGGATCCGTTCGGACGTGGCACAAGTCCGCCAATCGTCCCCACCGCCGCCGCCGGTGGGCCGCGGAGCCGCCGGGCGCGGCCCCGAGCCACCTCCGCGACCAACCCCCACCGCTCGCCGCCAGCGCATCGAGTGCACCGACCGGCGGGTGGGCCAGGCCCGAGACGGGCGAAACTGGCGAGACGGGAACGCGCCCGCCACGCACAGCCCGCCACCCGCCGCCGGGCCCACCCCCCGCCAGGCCCACCCCCCGCCAGGCCCACCCCCCGCCAGGCCCACCCACCACGAGCCGCGCACCACCGACCATCGACCACCCGCCGCCCACCGCCTCGCCCACCCACCACCGGCCACCCGCCATCCGCCGCGCACCGCCCCACCCCCTGCCCCACCGGCCGCTCGCCCCACCGGCCGCTCGCCGCTTGGCCGGCCGGGCGTGCCCCCCCCACCCCGTCCGCGCCCGTCAACCGGCGATGACGGCTCGGCCGACGGCTGATCGTGAACGCCGGTCGGGACCCCGCGTTTCCGGGCCGCTCGCTCGCTTCTACCCCGTGGTGGAGCGGGTCGTGTCAAGGGTGGGCCGGAGGCCCATCGGCGCAGCCGACGCGGAACGCAGCGCAGCGGAGTGGAGCGCCCTTGACTCGGCCCGCGGAAGCACGACACTGCCGAGAAGCGGGCGGCCCCAACGGTCACTTGGTAGCGTGCGTGAGGCCCTGGGGCCATACCCCTGGCGATCGGGCGACTGGACGGCCTACCTGCGCGCCGTCGCCGTGATGGTCGCCGTGCTGATCACGTGGCTCGACATGGTGAACGTGGTGATCGCGGCCGGGGTCGCCGCGGGCAGTTGCAGGCTCGGGGTGTCCAGGGCGTAGACCGTGATCCGGTAGTGGTGGGTGATGTCGCCGACCGGCGGGCAGGGGCCCAGGTAGCCGGTCTGGCCGGCACCGTTCGTGCCGGCCACCGCGCCGGTCGGCAGGGCGGCGCCCAGCTGGGTGTCCGTGGCGGGGATGTCCCAGGTCAGCCAGTGCCACAGGCCGGAGCCGGTGGGAGCGTCGGGGTCGAACATGGTGACCGCGTAGCTGCGGGTGTCCTTCGGAGCGCCGTGCCAGGACAGCCGTATCTGCTGGTTGGCGCCGGAGCAGCCGAACGAGTCCGCGTAGGAGTCGGCCGGGATGGTGCCGCCGTTGCGGATGTCCGGGCTGGTGACCTTGAAGCGGGTGGCGGAGTCGGGGACGCCCTGGCGGACCCTGGTGTAGCCGTACCCTCCGTCGCCGGCCCGACCGGTGTGGGGGTGGCTGTCGGCGTTGGCGGTGGTCACGCTGGTGGTGACGGCGGCGACCGCGGCCAGTGCGGCGGCGGCTCGGATCGGTGCTCTCATCGTGCCCTCCTGGACGGGTGGTGCCTGTCGGTGCGTACACGATCAAGGACGGGGGGCAGTCGGAGGAAGGCGCTCGCGATCCTGGCATTCGGGATGCCAGGATCCGGGGTCGACAGGGCACGGCACGGGTCAGGATCATGGCGGGCATGGCGAGCGACCGGGCATCGAGGCGGGCGGAACTGGGTGAGTTCCTGCGTGCCATGCGGGCGCGGCTGCGGCCCGAGGACGTCGGGTTGCCGGAGCTGGGCCGGCGCCGGACGCCGGGGCTGCGGCGGCAGGAGGTGGCGCAGCTCGCCGCCGTCAGTATCGACTGGTACATCCGGCTGGAGCAGGGCCGGGTCGGCACCCCGGGTGCCGCCGTGCTGGACGCGGTGGCCCAGGCGCTGCGGCTGTCGCCCTCCGAGCAGCACCATCTGCATCTCCTCGCGCGGGACGAGACCCCGGTGACCCGGCACCTGTCCGCTCCGGTCGGCGACTCGCTGCGTGTGCTGCTGGCGGGGATGCCACTGCTCCCGGCGTATGTCGTGGACTTCCGTTTCGACGTGCTGGCGCACAACGCGGCCGCGACGGCCCTGTTCGGCGCGGACTTCGGCACCGCCGGGGAGATCACCGGCAACACCGCGCGCGTGCTGTTCCTGGAGCCGGGGATGCGCGAGGTCCAGCTGGACTGGGCCCGAGTGGCCCGCGAGACGGTCGGCAACCTGCGGGCGAACCTGGCCCGCCACCCGGACGACCCCCGGCTGCGTGAAGTGATCGCCGAACTGCGGGGCCGCAGCGTGGAGTTCACCGCATGGTGGGACGACCACACGGTGCAGCAGCGCGCCCACGGCCGCAAACGCCTCCGGCACCCGGTCGTCGGCGAACTGGCCGTCTGCTACGACACGCTGGCCACCCTCGACGACTCGGACCAGTGCCTGATCGCCGTCACCCCGGCCGACCCGGCGGCCGAGGCGGCCCTGCGTAGACTCATGATCGGCCCGGGTCTGCACGCCATCGGGGCCTGAGCCCCTGTGGGGTGCCGCGCAGGCGGGTGGCCAGGGTCCACCCGGCGCTGGTGAGTGCGGCCAGCGCGAGTGTGATCAGGAGCAGCGTGGTGTGGGCGCCGGCGCTGTCGGCCGCGCGAGCGACGGGGTTGGCCAAGCCGAGGCGGTCGACCAGCCAGCCGAGGGCCGCCACGCCCGTGAGCGCCGCGCCGGTCAGGCGGAGTGCGGGCTGGACGCGCAGCCGGGCCAGGACCAGGAGCGAGGGCAGGGCGAGGCAGACCAGCAGCAGCTGGACCAGCTCGATGCCCAGGTTGAAGCCGAGCAGGCTGGTCACCAACTGGCCGGTGGAGAGGTGCATTTCGGCCAGGACGAAGGAGAACGCCATGCCGTGGCCCAGGCCGAAGACGCCTGCCACGATCGCCTCCCGGCCGGGGAAGAGCGGGCGGATCGCGTGGATCGCGCCGACCAGGATGCTCGCCGCGATGAACGCCTCCACCGGCCAGGACGGGATCTGGAGGCGGCCCAGGGCGGTGGCGGCCAGGGCGACCGAGTGGCCCGCGGTGAAGGCGAGGGTGATGCCGCCGATGCGGGCCAGCGCCTTGCGAGGGCCCACCAGTCCGGTCCAGCGGCCGCCGGTCGCCGCCAGGGGGGCCGGCAGGAGCAGGATCAGCAGGAAGAGGAGGTGGTCGGTGCCGGTCAGGATGTGGTTGCCGCCGAGTTCGACCATAGCGACGAAGCCGCGCCAGGCGCTGCCGGGGCCGAGGTCGACCTTCAGGGCCGGGACCTTCATGTGCCGGACGTCGATCTCGATCGTGCCGACCTGGGTGGTGCCCTTGCCGTCGACCTGGCCGTTCGCCCAGTCCTGGCGGACCGTCACAAGAGTGACGTGGGTGACGACCTGGTGCACGATCACGTCGTAGCGGAAGGTGAAGTGGCGTACGTCGGCGCCGGCGGGCGGGGTGAGGACCGCGGCGACGGTCAGTTCGCGGTACGGACCGGTGGACGTCTGCTGGGTGGCGCTCAGACGCATCGCGCCGATGCCGACCCGCCACGCCTTCCCGCCGGTCGTGGTCGGGTGGATGTGCCGGGCGAGGTAGGTACGGATCGCCTTGGCCCGCGCGGCCGGGACGGCCTTGCCGGTGACGTCGTCCAGGTCGATGCCGCTGGCCCGGGAGAGGTCGGAGACCGGCAGCTCCAGCCGCGCGGACACCGAGGACCTGTACACGTCCAGCTGCACCACCGAGTGCGGCATCGGATGCGCGGCGGCCGGCGACGCCCCGAGCAGGAGCGCCGCCGGTACCGCGATCGCGATCCCGGCCACCAGGCGGAGCACTGTGGTCAGCCAGAGTCGCGGTCCGGTCATGAGAAGGAGAACTCGTTTCCGTAGTCGCGGGTGTGGTCCCGGTACACGGTGTGGTAGTGGACTTGGTCCCGGAACACGACGCCGTTCTGTACGACGAACTCGACCCACACGCTGGGACCGTCGATGCGCACGTAGTCGCCCTGGGTGTCCAGGCCGGTGCCGCCGGAGTAGGAGACGTAGGTCTGGTCGAGTTCCTTCGCGTACGTCTTCATCAGCTGCGCGGCGGTGGCGTCGTCCACGTCCGCGATCCAGGGGTGGATCGCCGCCAGGACCAGCTTCTTCTGCTTCGGCAACAGCTCGCTGACCTTGATGCCCTCCTTGGTCTCCGGGAAGTCGCCGTCCTTGCCGGGACCGAGCAGTACGTCGCCGAACGACTCCGACAGCTTGGCCTCGGCCAGCTGCGCGGTGCTCAGGCTGCCGGTCAGCTTCAGCAGGCCGTTGCGGAACTTCGCCAGCGGCGTGTACGTGGTGCCGTCGTCCGCGGTCCAGCTGGTCGGCTCGACGCCGGTGAAGAAGGGGCTCGCGCCGGAGACCTTGCCGTCCTTGTACGTGATGTTCACCGCGAGGTGGTGGCCGCCGAAGTGCAGCTGCCAGGAGCCGGACTTGGACGGGGTGCCGAGCAACGCCAGGTAGTAGGAGCCGCTGCCGTACGAGAAGCCGCCCGGGCCGCCGCCGGTACCGCCGGAGGGCGGGGCGCCGGTCGGGGCGGCGGCGGACGCCGTGTCGGTGGCCGTGGCGGAGGGGTCGGCCGAGGCCGAGTCGGATGCCGAGGCCGAGTCGGACGCCGAGGCCGAGTCGGACGCCGAGGCCGAGTCGGACGCCGTGGCCGAGTCGGACGCCGTGGGCGCGTCCGTCGGCGCGGCGGAGGCGGAGCTGGTGCTCTCGGCCGAGGCGAGCACGTCGTCGGCCTTGAGGGTCTGCAGGACGTGCTCGTAACCGGTGTCCTTGCCGGTGCCCAGGGCCAGCTTCAGCAGGTGCTCGGCGGCGGCCAGCTGGTCGTCCGACAGCGTGCTGAACTGGATGCCGGGGCGGCAGGTCCCGCCGCAGGGGAGGTTCGACCAGGCGGTCGCGTTCGCCTGGGAGAAGTCCAGCAGGGTCGAGGCCTGCTGGTCGGAGGTCAGGGTGTTGAGGAAGGCGTTGGCGGCGCTGACGACGGCCGCGGTGCCCTCGGCGTGCTTGTCGACCGGACGCTGGACGCCCGCGGCCGATTTCTCACTGCCGGCCGTGGCCGCATTTGCCACGGCGAATCCACCGCCGACCAGCGCCAGAGCCGCGGCGGCTCCGAGTACGGCCCTCCGAGTCCGCCTGGAGCGGACCGTACGGGTTCTCTCTTTGCTCATGTACTACTCCTTTGGCATGCCGAACTAGCCACACGGAGGTACCCGTTGGCTTGGACGGAAGATCGAGGGAAAGCACGGCGGACATTACCAACAACAATGTTGACACTCAATGCGAAAAACCCGACCGGATAACGGTGTCGAATTACAGCCGGTCCAAGATTTTCAGGATTCACAGAAACAATGGAATCCACAAATGAAATCGACAGGTTTCTCTTGTCCAGGGAAAAGAAAAAGTGGTGGCCCCACCCGAGGGTGGGGCCACCACACGACGAACCGGCGAGGCGCTAGAAGACGGGCGTCCCGCCCTGCGTCAGCTTCCAGTTGGTCGCCGCGAACGTCGACGGGTCGATGCTGCCCTTCGCCGTGGCGTAGGCGACCATCAGGTCGCGGACCTGGTTGGTGGAGCTGTAGGCGATCTCCGCGGCGGCGATGTGCGGGTAGCCGGAGCCGCCGTTGGCACGGTAGTTGTTGACGGCGACGACGAAGACCTGGTCGTCGGCGACCGCGGTGCCGTTGTAGGTCAGGTTCTTGATGCGCGAGCCCTCGGCCGCCGCGATGTCGATCTCGTAGTCGACGCCGGCCGCCATGTCGTACATGTAGTCCCAGAAGCTGTTGGCGTTGGTGAGGGTCGCGGTGTCGACCGCCGTGCCGGACGGGACCTGGTGGTAGTACTTCGCCGCGTACTCCAGGTAGTCCTTGAGCTGGGCGCCGGTGAGCTTCTTGCCGTACAGGGTGTTCTCGTAGACGTACAGGCCCGCCACGTCGCGGATCGTCACGTCACCGGCCGGGATGGTGGCCGTGCGGCTGAAGCACGCGGCCACCGAGATCAGCGGGAGCGCGGCGTCCGCCGCCGACAGGCCCGCCTTCACCGCGTCCATCTGGACCTGCTGGATGAAGTCGATGGCGGGGACGTCCTTCCAGCAGGCCTGAGCCGTCGACATCGCCACGGTGCTGGTGCCGATCGCGGTGTTGACGTACTTGACCACCAACTCGTGGTCGGCGGTGAGGAGTTCGGTGATCCGCAGGTCCTCCGCGACTGTGTTGCTGTTCAGGGTGGTGGCGGTCTTCTTGGTGACCTTCCAGGAGCCGTGCTCCCACTCCAGCTCGAAGTCGAAGACGGAGAGGCGGTAGCCGTAGCAGTACGGCTCGGACAGCAGGACGTCCTCGCCGGTCTCCGCGTTCTTCACCGTGTACGTCGGGACGTCGACGTGGGTGTGGCCGACGAGGATCGCGTCGATGCCGGGCACCTGCTCGGCGACCAGGTTCGACGCGTTCTCCACGTAGGGGAGTTCGTCGCCCCACGAGGTCGAGCCGTCCAGGCCCGAGTGGTCGGTGAGGAAGACGACGTCACAGCCGAGGGCGCGCAGCCGCGGGACGTACTTCTTCGCCTGCTCGACCAGGCCGGTGAAGGCCATCTTCCCGGAGACGTTGTCCTTGTCCCACAGGGCGATGCCCGGGTTGGTGAGGCCGAGGATGCCGACCTTGATGTCCGGGCCGTGCGGGACCTTGATGTGCTTGACGGTGTAGGGCCGGAAGGCGGGCTTGAGCGTCTTGGCGTCCAGGGCGTTGGCGCCGAGCAGCGGGAAGTCGCACTGCTTCTCGAAGGTGCGGACGACCTCTATGCCGTAGTTGAACTCGTGGTTGCCGAGGGCGGCCGCGTCGTAGCGCATCTCGTTCATGGCGATCGCCATGGGGTGCTTGGGGCCGCGCTTGCCGTCCTTGCCCGTGATCGGGTCGACGCTCGCGTAGTACGAGGCGAGGGAGGTGCCCTGGATGATGTCGCCGGCGTCGACGAGGAGGACCCGGCCCTCGCCCTTCTCCTTGCGGATGTTCTTCACCAGGGTGGCGATGCGGGCGATCCCGTAGGTGTTGCCCTTGGCGTCGACGGGCGCCGCGTTGGTGTAGTAGTCCCAGTTGAAGACGTGGCTGTGCAGGTCGGTGGTGCCCAGGATGGAGAAGGACCAGGTCTTGGGCGCCTTCGGGGGCTTGGCATGGCCGTGCCCGGACTCGGCGGCCTGGGCGCTGCCGGCGCCGACGGTTCCCGCGACGGCCACGGCGGCGCCGGTGACGGCCGACTTCTGCACGAACTCACGGCGGTTCATGGGATTGACGGGCATTCAGGACTCCTGGAAGGGCGGTGAGGACGGGCGTGGCGTGCGGGGCGGCGGGCTACCCGCGTAGATGCTTGCCGCACGCCCGCCTTCCGGGAACCAGGAACAACCCATGGCAGGGTCAAGGAATGGGCAGGAATGAACATGCCGGGCCGACCTGCCCACGCCGGCCACCGCCCGCAGTCGGCCCGCCGTCCGCCCGTCAACCTCAGTGTCACCGCAGTTGGTTGGCACTTCCACTTGAGAGCCAGGGCCTGACCGGCGGCGCCCCCGGTGGTCGTCACCGGGGGCGCCGTCGTGCCGTCCCGAGGGCTCTGCAGCCGTCGTACGGTCCCGAGGGCTCTACAGGAACGAGTTGATCTCGATCGTCTCGTCGCGGCCCGGGCCCACGCCGATCGCGGAGATCGGGGCGCCGGACATCTCCTCCAGCGCCTTGACGTAGTTCTGGGCGTTCTTCGGGAGGTCCGAGAAGGACTTCGCCTTGGTGATGTCCTCGGACCAGCCGGGCAGCGTCTCGTAGACCGGCTTCGCGTGGTGGAAGTCGGTCTGCGAGTACGGCAGCTCCTCGACGCGCTTGCCGTCGATCTCGTACGCCACGCAGACCGGGATCTGCTCCCAGCCGGTGAGGACGTCGAGCTTGGTGAGGAAGAAGTCGGTCAGGCCGTTCACGCGGGTCGCGTAGCGGGCGATCACCGCGTCGAACCAGCCGCAACGGCGGTCCCGTCCGGTGGTGACACCCCGCTCGCCGCCGATCCGGCGCAGCGCCTCGCCGTCCTCGTCGAACAGCTCGGTCGGGAACGGGCCGGCGCCGACGCGGGTCGTGTAGGCCTTGAGGATGCCGATGACCCGGCTGATCTTCGTCGGGCCCACGCCGGAGCCGGTGCAGGCACCGCCGGCCGTCGGGTTGGACGAGGTGACGAAGGGATACGTGCCGTGGTCGATGTCCAGGAGCGTGCCCTGACCGCCCTCGAAGAGGACGACCTTGTCCTCCTCCAGGGCCTGGTTGAGGACCAGGACCGTGTCGGCGACGTACGGAGCGAGCTTCTCCGCGTAGCCCAGCAGTTCCTCGACGACCTGCTCGATGGCGATCGCACGCCGGTTGTAGAGCTTGGTGAGCATCTGGTTCTTGACGTCGAGGGCCGCCTCGACCTTCTGGGTCAGGATCGACTCGTCGTAGAGGTCCTGGACCCGGATGCCGACGCGGTTGATCTTGTCCGCGTAGGTCGGGCCGATGCCGCGCCCGGTCGTGCCGATCTTCCGCTTCCCGAGGAAGCGTTCCGTCACCTTGTCGACGGTGACGTTGTACGGCGTGATGATGTGTGCGTTACCGCTGATCAGGAGCTTGGACGTGTCGACGCCACGCTCGTTCAGACCGCTCAGCTCGGAGAGCAGGACCGACGGGTCGACGACGACACCGTTGCCGATGACCGGAACACAAGTAGGCGAGAGGATTCCGGAAGGGAGGAGGTGGAGCGCATACTTCTGGTCGCCGACGACGACCGTGTGGCCGGCGTTGTTGCCACCTTGGTAACGCACCACGTAGTCGACGGAGCCGCCTAGCAGATCCGTCGCCTTTCCCTTGCCTTCGTCACCCCACTGAGCACCGAGCAGCACAAGTGCGGGCACGCGCGTACACCCCTTCCGGGCGGGGCATGTCCAAGGTCAGGGGCGTACGCGTAAGGTTCGGCGCCGCGTACCACCGCGACCGTCGTTGGCCGCACAACCGTCGGACCGGATGCCCCGGAATAGACGAAGCCCCTGGCGCAATAGCGCAAGGGGCTCTTGCACAGTGATGCTACCCGAGGAAGCGAGGCACGACCGAGGTGGCGACATTCGCGACGTCCGATCAGCTGCTGGTGATCATCGATCCGGCGGCACGGCAGACGGACGGTGAGTCCGTCCGGATCGTGAAAGACGTGCTCAGCGCGGGTGCGACCACGAAGGTGTGTCTGCCGGACGGCCCCGAGGAATTCGCCCGGGTACTTTCCCGCAGGGGGTCGCGGCGGCCGGTGGTGGTGGGCGACGACGGCGCGCTGATCCGTGCGGTGACCTTTCTGCACCGGCAGCGGGAGCTGGCCGAATGTGTGCTGTCCGTGGTCCCGGTGGGGGGCGCGCTGGGCGTCGCGCACGCGCTGGGGGTGCCCACCGGGGCGGTGGCGGCGGCGCGGGCGGTCCTGGACGGCGTGGAACGGCGCCTGGACCTGCTGGTCGACGACAGCGACGGGGTGGTGCTCGGCGCACTGCGGATCCCGCCGCTGGCGGCCGTGCCGGGGGCCGCGGAGGCGGTCGCGGCCCGGGGGTGGCTACGGCCGTACCAGACCCTCGTACGGTCCCTGTCCGCCCGCCCGGCCCAGGCCGTGCCCCGCCTGGGGCCCGCGCGGCTGCGGGTCGAGGTCGACGGGGAGACGGTGGTGGACCTCGACCAGGCGGTGGAGGGGATCTCGGTGACGCCCGGCCGCCGTGACGGGCTGGCCGAGGTGGAGGTGCGGCCGCTGTCGGTGGGCGCGGAGGCGACACCGATACGGGCCGCCGGGCGGACGGTGACGGTGACGGGCGCGGACTTCCGGTACCGGACCGACGTGGCGGTGGCGGGTCCGGTACGGCGGCGCACCTGGCGGGTGGTGGAGGGGGCCTGGGGGCTTACGGTGCCGGGGGCCTCGTAGCAGCGGGCTCGGCGACGCAGGGGACTTCCCGGGTCGCCCCGCGACGCAGGAGAACTCCCCGGGCCGCGGGCCGACCGCGGCTCAGGAGAACCCCCCGCGCCGCGGGCCGACCGCGGCTCAGGAGAACTCCCCGGGCCGCGGGTCGGCCGCGGCACAGGAGAGCTCCCCGCGCCGCGGGCCGACCGCGGCTCAGGAGAGCTCTCCCGGTCGCCGGCCAGCCGTGGCTCAGTGGGTCCGCTCGGGTATGTTCCCGTGCTCGGATGCGGATTCGTCCTTCAGCGCCACGCCCGTGACCTCCAGCTCCCGCGCCCTCCTCAGCAGATCCGCCAGCTTCCCCGCCGCCACCTCGTAGGTCAGCCCCAGCGGCGGCCGGATGTTGCTCAGGCAGTTCCGGTCCGCGTCCGTGGTCAGGCCCGGGACCGGCCGGTACGTCAGGTACGCGCCGAGGGAGTCCGCCGCCGACATGCCGGGGCGTTCGCCGATCAGGACGACCACCAGGGCCGTACCCATCGTGTGGGCGACGTCGTCGCCGAGGGCCACCCGGGCCTGTTCGGCCAGGACGACCGGGGCGACGCGCCAGTCGGGGAGGCGGGTCGCCGTGGCCCGCACCACCGCCGCCGCGTGCTCGTGCACCGCCCGGCTGGACAGCCCGTCGGCGACGACGAAGGCGACATCCCAGTCACCGGCCGGCAGGTGCGCCCGGTCCGTGGGGTGCAGGCGGCGGCCCAGGTCGGGGCGCTGGAGGTAGGTCAGCCGGTCGCCGGCCGCACTGCGGACCCGTACCGTCGGCAGCCCCGCCAGGCCCGCCGCCACCGCGTCCGGGTCGAACGGTGAGTGCACCGCGTCCCGGGCGGCCGCGTGCGCGGCCTGGAGGCCCAGCCGGTGGCGGGTGGGGAGGGCGGAGCCGGAGCGGCCGAGGCCGATCCTGGCCTGGGTGTGGCGGCGCAGCAGCGGCCACAGGTCGTCGGTTCCGTTGGCGGTCACCTCGGTCATGCGGCCAGCTCCCTTCCGATCGCCGTCAGCGGATGGCCGCTGACCTCGCGCACGCCGCCGTCCTCGGCCAGCAGCCCGATCGACTCCAGCCACGCCTCGAACTCCGGCGCCGGGCGCAGGCCGAGCACCTCCCGCAGGTAGAGCGCGTCGTGGTAGGACGCGGACTGGTAGTTGAGCATGATGTCGTCGCCGCCCGGTGTGCAGATCACGAAGGAGGCGCCCGCGACGGCGAGCATGGTCAGCATGGTGGCGATGTCGTCGTCATCGGCGTCGGCGTGGTTCGTGTAGCAGATGTCCAGGCCCATGGGCAGGCCGAGGAGTTTGCCGCAGAAGTGGTCCTCCAGGGCGGCCCGGAGGATCTGGCGGCCGTCGTAGAGGTACTCCGGGCCGATGAACCCGACGACGGTGTTCACCAGGAGGGGCCGGTAGCGGCGGGCCACGGCGTACGCCCTCGCCTCCACCGTCTGCTGGTCCACACCGTGGTGCGCGTCCGCCGACAGGGCGCTGCCCTGCCCGGTCTCGAAGTACATGACGTGGTCGCCGACCGTCCCCCGCCCCAGCCCACGGGCCGCCTCGTACGCCTCGTCGAGCAGGCCGAGGGTCACCCCGAAGGAGGCGTTCGCCGCCTGCGTACCGGCGATGGACTGGAAGACGAGGTCGACCGGGGCGCCGCGCTCCATCAGGTCCACGCTCGTCGTGACGTGACAGAGGACGCAGGACTGGGTGGGGATGGCGTAGCGGCCGATCACGCCGTCGAGGAGTTCCAGCAGGTCGCGTACCGCCTTCGGGCTGTCCGTCGCCGGGTTGATGCCGATCACCGCGTCGCCGGAGCCGAGAAGGAGGCCGTCGAGGAGGGCGGCCGCGACGCCCGCCGGGTCGTCGGTGGGATGGTTCGGCTGGAGGCGCGTGGCCAGCCTCCCCGGCAGGCCGATCGTGGAGCGGAAGGCGGTGACCACCCGCACCTTGCGGGCGACGGCCACCAGGTCCGCGTTCCCCATCAGCTTGGACACGGCGGCGGCCATCTCCGGGGTGAGGCCGGGCGCCACCGCGGCCAGGGATCCGGTGTCCGCCGCCAGCAGCCACTCCCGGAACTCGCCGACCGTCAGCCCGGCCACCGGCGCGAACGCCACCGGGTCGTGGGTGTCGAGGATCAGCCGGGTCACGTCGTCGGTCTCGTACGGGATCACCGGCTCGGTCAGGAAGGTGGCGAGGGGTACCTCGGCGAGCGCCCAGCGGGCCGCGACCCGCTCCCGCGCGCTCGCGGCGGCGAGGCCGGCCAGCCGGTCGCCGGAGCGTTCGGGGCTCGCGGCGGCCAGCAGACGGGCCAGGGAGTCGAAGCGGTGGCGTTCGCCGCCGAGGGTGGCCGTGTACGTGCTCATGGCGGCGACCGTACGAGCCGGGTGTTGCCGACAGATTGCGTCAGATTTCTAAAGGTCTGGTTGACAAACATTTAACGCCCCGAGACCCTCTACCGACTCATTCGGGCTACAGAGTTCCGGTCCAGTACAGCCAGCGAACAGCAGGAGAGGGGCCACCCCGATGGCAGTGGACGAGGGAGTCGCCCCGGCGACGAAGACAGACGGCGAGGGCGCGGTCCACCGGCTGAAGCCCAACGCGATCGGCCTGCTCGGGGTGGTCTTCATGGCCGTCGCGACCGCCGCTCCGATCACCGCGATGACCGGCAACGTGCCTTTCATGGTGTCGTCGGGCAACGGCATCGGGGCCCCGGCGAGCTATCTCGTCGCAATGGTCGTCCTGGCAATCTTTTCCGTCGGATTCACGTCGATGGCGAAGCACATCACGTCGACGGGCGCCTTCTACGGCTTCATCTCCTACGGTCTCGGCCGCACGGCGGGCCTGGCGTCGGGGCTGCTCGCCACCTTCGCCTACGCCGTGTTCGAGCCCGCGCTGATCGGCATCTTCTCGACCTTCGCCACCGGAACCTTCAAGGACCAGACGGGACTCGACATCCCGTGGTGGGCCTTCGCGCTGCTGATGCTCGCCGTCAACGCGACGGGCACCTGGTTCGGCGTCTCGGTCGCCGAGAAGCTCCTCGTGGTCCTGCTCGGCACCGAGGTGACCGTCCTCGCGGCGATGGCGATCTCGGTCGCCCTGCACGGCGGCGGCCCGCACGGCTTCACCTTCGGCCCGGTCAACCCGGTCAACGCCTTCAAGGGCACGTCGGCCGGCCTCGGTCTCTTCTTCGCCTTCTGGTCGTGGGTCGGCTTCGAGTCGACGGCGATGTACGGCGAGGAGTCCCGCGACCCGAAGAAGATCATCCCCAAGGCCACGATGATCAGCGTCCTGGGCGTCGGCGTCTTCTACGTCTTCGTCTCCTGGATGGCCATCATCGGCAACGGCGAGACGGAGGCCGTCAAGGTCGCCTCGTCGGCGAACCCGCTCGCCCTGTTCTTCAACCCCACCGAGCACTACGTCGGCCACTGGGCGGTCGACCTCATGCAGTGGCTGATGATCACCGGCTCGCTCGCCTGCGGCATGGCCTTCCACAACTGCGCCTCCCGCTACATGTACGCCCTGGGCCGCGAGGGCGTGCTCCCCTCGCTGAAGAACACCGTCGGCCGCACCCACGCCAAGCACGGCTCTCCGCACATCGCGGGCCTGGTGCAGACGGTGGTGAGCGCGGTGCTGATCGTCGGGTTCTGGGCCACGAGCAAGGACCCGGCCAACGCCCTCTACGTCCTGCTCGCCATCCTCGGCACGATGGCGATCCTGGTCGTGCAGGCGGTGTGCTCGTTCGCGGTGCTGGTCTACTTCCGCAACAACCACCCCGAGAGCCGGCACTGGTTCAGGACCTTCACCGCCCCGCTCGTCGGCGGCATCGCGATGCTCGCGGTGGTGCTGCTCCTGGTGTCCAACATGAGCGTCGCGGCCGGCTCGGAGTCCGGCTCGCCGGTACTGAAGGCGACGCCGTGGCTGGTGGCACTGGTGGCGGCGGCGGGCGTCGGCTACGCGCAGTACCTCAAGCGCCGCTCGCCCGAGCGGTACGCGCTGCTGGGGCGGACGGTGCTGGAGGAGACCAAGGAGCGGTAGGGGCGCACGGGTGCGACGGTTCGTGGAAGCGGAGTGAAGGTTCCACTGTCCGGGCTGACGCCTCGCACCCGCGTCCGTACGGTGCGTCCATGCCAGGTGAATTACCAGCGGGGCGTAGGGTCGTCGCCGCAGCAGCCGGACGTACGGTCGCCGCATGGGCCGCCGGCGTCGTCCTCGTCGTCACACCCGGGACCGCGAGCGCGGCATCCGCTCCCCGCACCTTCCAGTACACCTGCGATTTCGACGTCATCGGCGGCCAGCCGATGACAGCCTCGGTCGTGTGGAACGTCTCGGACACCCACGTGGTCGGCCGGCCCACGCCCCGACTGCCGGTGACCGCGTCGGCGACGGTCGGGGCGCTCATCCCGCAGGCACTGCGGCTGGCCGGCGCGGCAAGCCTCGAGGGCACGGCGAAGGTGACCGCCGTCGTGGCCGCGCCGCAGGGGAACGTCCCCGTCACCATGCCGATGGACGTGCCCGTGACCCAGATCCCGTCCTCCGGGTCGATGACGGTCCCGGCGAACGGGACCGCGCCGTCGCTGACCTTCACCAAGGCGGGCATCGCGACGATCGTCGTCGGCGCGATCGACCTGAGCATCACGCCGAGGCAGGCGGACGGCAGCGAGACAGTGCTGCACACGGTGAACGCGTCGTGCGGCGTGGACTCGGACCAGGACAGGGTTCTGGCGTCGTTCCGGATCCTGCCCAAGGCACAGCGGCAGCCCTCGCCCACGACGTCGGGGACGGGGGGTGGGGGCCATGGCTCCGGGGCGGGGTCGGGGTCTGGCTCCGGGTCGGGGTCAGGCTACGGGTCGGGGTCAGGAGCGAGGGCGGGGGCTCAGGGAAGTCAGGGGACCTCGGGAACTCATCCGGGTGCCTCCCGCAGTCCCGACCCGAGCGGCTCGGTCACCGCGAGCGGTACGGCATCGGCATCGGGCGGCGCTCCGACCTTCGCCGCGCCCAAGGCCGACTCCGACCGCCGCTCCAGCGCGCAGGACCGCACGGCCTTCCCGGTCCTGCTGCGCGCGGCGGCCGGCGTGCTGGTGGTGGCTTTGGCCGCGGTGGGCAGCGCGATGTGGTTCCGGCGGCGCCGAGGTGCCGATGGCTGAGGGCACGGCGGGCGAGGAGGAGCAGCCTCGTCACATCACCAACGCGAACAACTACGGCGAGGGCCCACTGACCGTCGCCGGATCCATCGGGGTGCAGAACAACAATTACGGCTCCCCCGAGCAGCCTCAGCACGGGCTGGCGGCGAAGGCGGACCAGTTGGCCGAGTTCGTCCGGCAACGCCGGCAGGACGAGGAGACACAGCTCGGCATCCGGGATCCCCAGCTGCTGCCCGTGCGCTGGGAACCTCCGGACGACAAGGCGTTGGCGAGGGATCACCCGGAACTCGTCTGGGAAGACGCGCGCGAGGGGAACCTGAGCGGAGGTCTGGACGGGATCGCCGCGTTCTACGGGAGCATCCCGTCCGGCCGCCTGGTGGTGCTGGGCAGGGCCGGCTCGGGAAAGAGCGTGCTGGGCATGCAGTTCGTACTGCAGTGGCTGAAGAGACGCCCCCGTGGCGCACCCGTACCGGAGATCTTCAGCCTCGCCTCGTGGAACCCGGAAGCGGAACCGCTGAACGAGCGGCTGAGCCACCAGCTGGGCCGTGACCAGCCCTGGCTGACCGCCGTCGCCTCCGACGGCGGGATGACGCTGGCCGAGAAGCTGGTGAGCGCGGGGCTGATCCTGCCCGTCCTGGACGGTTTCGACGAGATCCCCAGAAGCCTCCGCGGCGCCGCGCTGCGGCAACTCTCCGAGACATCCATGCCGTTCGTCCTCACCAGCCGCTACGGCCAGTACAAGAACGCGGTCAGGGGCAGGGGGCTGCACAAGGCCGCCGTCGTACGACTGGTCGACCTGCCCCCGGCCGACTCGGTGACATATCTCCGGTTCAGCAGTCCCCCGGACGCCAAGTCGGCGTGGGACCCGGTGCTGGCCGACATGGACGCCAACCCTTACGGTCCACTGCGCCAGGCGCTCTCCACACCGCTGATGGTCGCCCTGGCCGCGGCCGTCCACGGCGAGCGCGGCACCAGCGGCCCCGATGCGCTGCTGGACGCCGCGGAGTTCCCGACCCCGGACCGCCTTGAGCAGCACCTTCTCACCGCGTTCCTGCCCTCGGTGTACCGGCGCCCGGCGCAGGCACGACGCGCGCAACGCTGGCTCACCTACCTCGCCCACGATCTGGAGCAGCGCAAGACCCACAACCTGGCCTGGTGGGAACTCGGCACGACGCTGCCGCTCCGGCAGCGCACGGCCGTGATCGCGTTCCTCGCGGGCCTGTCCTTCGCCGTCGTCACCGCGATCGGGAACATCCCCGTCGATCTGGTCGCCACCTCGCACGGGCTCGGCTTCGCCGTCCGGCGCGGGCTGGTCGTCGGCTCGCTGCACGGGCTGCTGCTCGGCGCGGCGTTCGGATTCATCTACCACCGGGCGAGCGGCAACGACCTGCTGAAACCGTCACCGATCGAGATCACGCTCCGCCGCGATGCCCAACGGCAGCTGGGGGAGAAGCTGTTGAGCAGAATCACCATCGGTTCACTGGTCGCGCTGGCGGGCGCGGTCGCCATCGTCGCCGTCGACCGCTCCGTCGTGCCCTGGCTCGGCCTCGATGACGGGCTCGGCGGCGGGCTGGTGTCCGCGGCCCAGTTCCCGCTCATCGTGGGTCTCGGGACCGGACTGGTGCTCGGCATCACGGCCTGGCTGGAGGCAACGGTCGACGTGAACAAGTCCGTGAGCTGCGTCGGCCTGTTGCGGATGAACCGCAGGAACGTGCACGCCCACATCCTCGTCTGGGCGCTCGTGTTCGGCTTCATCGCCTGGTTCTCGGGCAGCTTCACCGAGACCCCGCTCCGCAGCATCCAGCTGGGCCTCGTCTTCGGCATCGAGGGCGCGTTCGCCGGCGGCCTCGGGTACGGGCTCTGTCTGACCGCGTGGGGGCAGTGGGTCGCGCTGGCCCGCGTCTGGCTGCCGTTGACGGGCCGGCTGCCCTGGCGGCTGGTCACGTTCCTCGAGGACGCGTGCGACCGACGGGCGTTGCGGCGGGCGGGGGCGGTGTACCAGTTCCGGCACGGACGGTTGCAGGAGCAGTTGACGGCACTCGACGAGAAACCCTGAGGGCACCTCAGTCCCGCCCGAAGAGCTCGTCCCGGTGCACCCGCCACCGCTCCATCATCTCCACGATCTCCCCGTCCACGAACTCGAAGAACGCGAGCGTCTCGGCCATCCGCCGTCCCGCCGGGGTGTCGGCGCCGAGGCTGCTCACGCCCTCCCGCAGCGCGCCCTCCCATCGCTTGATCACGGCATCCCGGCTGGTGAGAGCCTCGTACCACTGGTTGCTGTGCACCCGGTACCGCTCCCGCCGCGACCCCGGCTCCCGCTCGCGCGCGACCATGTGCTGCTGGGCCAGAAAGCGCACCCCGCCGGACACCGCCGCCGGGCTGACCTGCAACTGCTCCCCCAGCTCCGCCGAGGTCAGGGTGCCCGAGTCGGAGGACAACAGGGCTGCGAAGATCCGGGCCGGCATGCGCTGCATCCCGGCCTCCACGAGCTGCGCCGCGAAGCTCTCCACGAACTTCGAGACGGCCTCCTGATCGCGGCCCACCGCATCCGTAGTCATGGTCACCAGCCTATCCGGGCTTCACTCACTTTCTACGCTTCCTTAACTTCACAACTTTCTGAAGACAGCGTACGTTCTGAACCATGACGAAGGCAATCACGGTCGCCGGGCTGCACAAGTCCTTCGGCCGCACCCAGGCCCTGGACGGCCTCGACCTGGACGTCGAGTCCGGCGAGGTGCACGGCTTCCTCGGCCCCAACGGCGCCGGGAAGTCCACGACCATCCGGGTCCTGCTCGGCCTGCTGTGCCCGGACTCCGGCGCCGCGCAGATCCTCGGCCGCGCCCCCTGGCAGGACGCCGTGGAGGTGCACCGCAGGATCGCCTACGTCCCCGGCGACGTGACCCTCTGGCGCAACCTCTCGGGCGGCGAGGTCATCGACCTCTACGGCCGGTTGCGCGGCGGGCTCGATGCGCGTCGCCGCGCCGAACTGCTGGACCGCTTCGAACTGGACCCCACCAAGAAGGGCCGCACCTACTCCAAGGGCAACCGCCAGAAGGTCGCCCTGGTCGCCGCGTTCGCCTCGGACGTGGACCTGCTGATCCTGGACGAGCCGACCTCCGGCCTGGACCCCCTGATGGAGGAGGTCTTCCAGCGCTGCGTGGAGGAGGAGCGCGACCGCGGCCGTACGATCCTGCTCTCCTCCCACATCCTGAGCGAGGTCGAGGAACTCTGCGACCGCGTCAGCATCATCCGTAACGGCCGTACCGTCGAGTCCGGTTCACTCGCCGACCTGCGCCATCTCACCCGCACCAGCGTGACCGCCGAACTCGCCGGTCCGCCCAACGGGTTGGCCCACCTCCCCGGCGTGCACGACCTCGACGTCCAGGGCCACCGTGTCCGCCTCCAGGTCGACTCCGAGCAACTCACCTCCGTCCTGCGCTCGTTGACCGAGACCGGGGTGCGCTCCCTGACCTCCACCCCGCCTACCCTGGAAGAACTCTTCCTGCGCCACTACCAGGACGAGGCGGCCGTCCGATGACCACCCTCACGGGCACCGGCACCCTGCTGCGCTTCGCGCTGCGCCGCGACCGCCTGACGACCCCGGTGTGGATCGCGGTGAACGCGCTGATGGTCCTCTCCATGCCGAACACGCTGAAGACCCTGTACGGCACGGAGTCCGAACGCACCCATCTCGTCCGCCAGTTGGGGACCAACGCGTCCTTCCGGGCCCTGATCGGCCCGCTCCATGACACCTCGCTGGGCGGTCTGACGGCGTGGCGGGTGGGCGTGTACGCCGGTCTCCTCGCGGCCGTGACCAGCCTGCTCATCGTCGTACGGCACACCCGCGACGAGGAGGAGACCGGCCGCGCGGAACTGCTGGCCTCGGGCGCGGTGGGCCGCCGGGCGTCGCTGACGGCGGCCCTGCTGGCGGCTCTGGTCGCGAACGCCGTACTGGCCCTGCTGATCACAGCGGGCCTGGCGGGACAGGGGGCCGCCGGGGCACTGTCCTTCGGGCTCGGACTGGCCGCGACCGGCATGGTCTTCGCGACGATGACGGCGATCGTCGCCCAGCTGACCGAGAGCGCACGCCTGGCCAGGGGCCTGACGTCGGCCCTCCTGGGCGCGGCCTTCGTGCTCCGCGCGGCAGGCGACTCGGCGACGGACGACGGCTCGTCACCACTGACGTGGCTGTCCCCCCTGGGCTGGCTGGAGAACCTGCGCCCGTTCGCGGCCGAACGCTGGTGGGTGCTGGCGCTCTTCGCGGCAGCGGTGCTGGTGCAGGCGGCAGTGGCCTACGTCCTGGCCGGCCGCCGCGACCTGGGCATGAGCTTCTTCCCCACCCGCCCCGGCCCGGCCGCCGGCCGCCTCGGCTCCGCCGCCGCCCTGGCCTGGCGCCTCCAGCGGGGCGGGGTGCTCGGCTGGTCGCTCGGCTTCTTCCTGGCGGGGATCGTCTTCGGCGGACTGACGGACGGTGCCGCCGACCTCGTCGGCGACAACGCCAACGCCCGTGAGATCTTCGAGCGGATGGGCGGCCGGAGCGGGCTGACGAACGCGTTCCTCGCCTCGATGGTCGGGATGCTGGGCCTGGTCGCCGCGCTGTACGTCGTGGCGTCCGTCCTGCGCCTGAACGGTGAGGAGACCTCGGGCCGCGCCGAACCCCTGCTGGCCTGTGCGGTGGGCCGACTGCGCTGGGCGGCCGGGCATCTGGCGATCGCCTTCGGCGGCTCGGCCCTGATCATGCTGCTGGCGGGCCTGGGCTTCGCGGTCGGCTACGGCAAGGAGGTGGGCCCGGTCCTGGGCGCCTGCCTGGTACAACTCCCGGCGATCTGGCTGATCGGCGGCCTGACGCTGCTCCTCTACGGCGTCGCCCCCCGGCTGGCCCCGGCGGCCTGGGGCGTGGCGGTGGCAGTGCTGCTGATCGGCTGGGTGGGCCCGGCACTGGACGCCCCGCAGCTCGTCCTGGACCTGTCCCCCTTCGCACATCTGCCGAAGCTGCCGGGCGGGGAGACGGCATGGGGGCCGGTGCTGATCCTCACCGGGCTGGCGGCGGCGCTGACGGGCGCGGGACTGGCGGGGCTGCGCAGGCGGGACCTCACGACCTGACGGCCGGCCCCGGGAACCTCGCCCGGCCCGCACACGTCCCTCCCGGGCATGGGACAACGTATGCAGGCCGTGGCGGGCTGCCTGACGGCGGCCGTCGGCGCCGGTGCGGGACTCGCCGTGTGGACCGTCGACTTCCGGCACCGGTTCTCGCGCTTCGAACAGACCCCTGACTGGAGCGTGCTCTACGCCGAACTGCCGCTGGCGGTCCTCGGCGGGATCGCCGTGTCCCTCTGCGTCTGGGCCCTGGTCCGGCGCATCGGCCGCTGAGAAGCCTGCACGGTGCAACCATTTTCCGGCTCGCCGTGTCTTCTGCCACAACGTTGATCCGGACGATCCGGAGGGGGAGCCAGATGGCACGGCAGCTGACGGAGCGCGGAACCGCGGAGGGACAGAGGCAGCGGCGGATACGCCGGGCAGCCGTGTCCGGTGCCTGCGTGGCCGGTTGCGCGGCCGGCGCGGGACTCCTCTTCCAGGGCTACAACGCCCATCTCCCCTGGTGGACCATCTGGCCGTTCACCGCACTGTGTGCCGGCTTCGCCGCGTGGGCGGGGGCCGGGACAGGCCGTGAGAACAGGATCCGCAAGGAGACGCTGGAACCCGGCGAAGCTCTGCTGAGCACCTACACCGTGAAGCCGCCGTTCACCCCGGCACGCCAGCCGACGCCCTACGAGAACGCTCCCTACCAGCTGCGGCTGACCACCCGGAACCTGCAACTCTGGGAGCACGCCGACCTGCTGTGGACCTACCCCTGGAACGGCCTGCGGTTGCTGGTCGACGGGCCCCGGCTGCGCGTCTTCCACCAGGGCCAGGAGGCCGGCCTCCTCCAGCTGGAGCACCCGGGCGCGGTCCAGGAAGTCCTGCGCGCGGCACGCCGCCTAGGAGCCGCCTGACGTCACCCGCAGACCCTCCAGCCCCCTGATGACGAAGTTGGGCTTGCGTTGCGGCTCTTCCGCGAGGCTCAGCGTCGGGGCCTTCTCCAGCAGGGCCGTCATCGAGGCCGCCAGCTCGATACGGGCCAGTGGCGCGCCGATGCAGTAGTGGATGCCGGCGCTGAAGGAGATGTGGGGGTTCTCGCTGCGGGTCAGGTCGAGTTCCCCGGGGCGGTGGAACACCTCGGGGTCGTGGTTGGCGGAGCCGAAGAGCATCGCGATCTCCGCGCCTCGCGGGATCGTCGTGCCGTCGATCTCGATCTCGTCCAGCACCCAGCGTTCGAAGAGCTGGAGCGGGGTGTCGTAGCGCATCAGCTCCTCCACGGCGGTGGGGACCAGGGCGTGGTCTGAGCGGAGGGCGGCGAGCTGGGCGGGGTTGCGGAAGAGCGCGTACCAGCCGTTGACCGTGGCGTTCACGGTCGCCTCGTGGCCGGCGTTGAGGAGCAGGACGGCCGTGGAGATCATCTCCTGCTCGGTGAGCCGGTCGCCCTCGTCGTGGGCCGCGATGAGCCCCGAGATGAGATCCTCGCCGGGCTCGTCGCGCCGCTCGGCGATCAGCCCCCGCAGATAGTCGGAGAACTCCACCGAGGCCCGGACGGCCTTGACGGCCGTGTCCTGCGAGGGGTTCAGCTCGTACATGCCGCAGATGTCCGCCGACCAGGGCCGCAGCGGGGCCCGGTCCGCCTCCGGGATGCCCAGCATCTCGGCGATGACGGCGACGGGGAGTGGTTCGGCGACGTCGGCGAGCAGGTCGCCGCCACCCTTGTGGACCAGGTCGTCGACGAGTTCGCCGGCGAGCTTCGCCACGTACGGTTTGAGCCGCTCGACGGTGCGCGGGGTGAACGCCTTCGACACCAGGCGGCGGATGCGGGTGTGGTCCGGGGGCTCGAGGTCGAGCATGCCGTGGTCGTTGAGCGTGTGGAACGGCTCGTGCTCCGGCGGCGGTGCGGTCCGGCCGAAGTCCTCGTGGCTGAACCGGTGCTGGTACGCCCGCCCCAGCCGCCGGTCCCGCAGCAGCGCCGAGACGTCGGCGTGGTGCGGGACCAGCCACTGGTCGGTGGGCTCGAAGTACTGCACCCGGCCCCGGGAGCGGAGCTCGGCGTAGGCGGGGTACGGGTCGGCGAGGAAGTCCGGGTCCCAGGGGTCGAAGGCTGCCATGGACGGACGTTAGACCGCCGGTCCCCCTCCTGACCAGGGGTGTCTTTGGGGCTTACGGGTTGGGCAGGGTCCACCACTGCCAGGTGTTGGAGCCGCAGTTGCGGACGTTGATCCCCGCGTGCTCGCGCTGGTCGCCGTTGTTCTGGATGCTCAGGCACTGGCTGTTGACGTCCGAGCGCAGCCAGCTGCCGTCCTTGTACCAGCGCTGGTTGGCCAGGCCGTGGCAGTCGCCGACGACCTGGGCCGCCGCGTTGACCTCGCCGTTCTTCACGTCGAGACAGTGCTGCTCGGCGCCGTTGACGAGCTTCTTGCCCGACCAGTACCAGAGCTGGTTGCCGGTGCCGGCGTTGCAGGTCTGTACCTCGACGTTGTCGCCGTTGGAGGCCAGGCACTTGCCGTTCAGCTGCGTGGTGATCTGGAAGTACTGCGGCACCGCGGTCGCCTGGAAGGGCAGGGCGGTGACAAGGAGGGGGACAGCGGCCAGGGCGAGCGCGGTCAGGCCGCGCTCCAGGTACTTGATCATGAGTCCTGGTGTAGCGGGGTCATATGGTCCGCCAAAAGGCTGCGAGCAGGGGCTTCACCCGACTGGCGGAACGGTTTCACCGGCCTTGAGGTGATCGTTGCGGGCGCCACCGAGCGTGGCGCAGCTCCGCTCAAGCCACGTCAGGGCGTGAATCGCCGCGTCCTCACGGGTGCCGGGCGACCGGTGGGCTGCCGGTCGGATTGGCCGCCCACGACCTCGGGGTCGAACATGACGATCGCCCCGGCCAGGACCAGGGCCGTGACCGGGCCGGCCAGCATGACCAGGAGGAAGGACAGCAGGCTCGTCGAGGACTGGCCGCCCGTCTGCATCTGGGCGACATGGACGCTCACCGCGGCCATGCCGGTGTAGTGCATGGTCGACACGGCCGCGCCCATCACCAGGCTGGCCACGACGGTCGCCCACACCGCGCTGATCGACACCGCCGCCCAGAGCGCGGCGGTCGCGGCGAGCACGGCGATCACCACGGAGAGGACGACGACCGTGGCGTCGTAGTGCACGGTGCCGCCGGTGTGCACCGCCGTCATGCCGAGGTAGTGCATCGCCGCCACCCCGAGACCGGTGAGGACGCCCGCGGCGCCCAGGGTGACGGGGTCCGAGCCCCGGTAGCCGACCAGGAAGACGCCGACGGCGACCACCGCGATGGCGACGAGGAGGCTCAGCAGTGTCCGGCCGGCGTCGTAACTCACCAGGGCGCCGTCAACGCTGAAGCCGATCATCGCGATGAAGTGCATGGTCCAGATCCCGCAGCCGAGGGAGATCGCCCCCAGGGCCAGCCAGCCCAGCCGCCTCTCGCCACGCCCGCGGCCTATCGAACGGGTCGTGCAGCGCAGGGCCAGCACGGCACCCAGACATGCCATCAGATACGCGACTATCGGGGTGATCAGGCCATAGTGGAACTCGGACACGTCAGCGGTCATCGCGGGCAACTTTCTTCACGCGAAACGGGGCGCCGGCACCTCCCGCCGGGGAGAGCGGGAGGGAAGCGAAAGAGTGGGGAGTGAAGGGGGGAAAGAAGGAAGGGGAATCAACAGGGCAGCTGAAACAAGCCATCTGGCCGATTCCTTCACTATTCAAACACAATATGAGCACACTGTGTCCGCAGCTGTACGGCTCGCGACCGAATCGCAACAACGATCATGCTTATGGCATGTGCGCCCCAGTTCTTCCGCTAGCCCGGTGTCACCAGCCGTGCCTCGTAGGCGAAGACCGCCGCCTGGGTGCGGTCCCTGAGGCCCAGCTTCACCAGGATGCGGCTGACATGGGTCTTGATGGTCGACTCGGCCACCACCAGGCGTTCGGCGATCTCCGCGTTCGAGAGGCCCTGGGCGATGAGGACGAGGACCTCCGTTTCGCGGTCGGTGAGGTCGCCGTAGGCCGCGTGGGCCGTGGGCATCACGCGCGGCGTGTCGGAGAGTTTGGCGAACTCCGTGATCAGGCGCCTGGTGACCGAGGGGGCCAGGAGGGCCTCACCCGCCGCCACCACCCTCACCCCGTCGGCCAGTTGGCGGGCCGAGGCGTCCTTGAGGAGGAAGCCGGAGGCTCCGGCACGCAGGGCCTGGTAGACGTACTCGTCCAGGTCGAAGGTCGTGAGCACCAGAACCTTCGCCATGCTGTCGGCGGCCACGATCTCCCGCGTCGCCTCGATGCCGTTCAGCTCGGGCATCCGGATGTCCATCAGGACCACGTCGGGGGCGAGTTCACGGACGCGGTCCACCGCCTCACGGCCGTTGACCGCCTCGCCGACGACCTCGATGTCCGGCATCGCGTTCAACAGGACCGAGAAGCCCTCGCGCACCATCATCTGGTCGTCCGCGATCAGTACGCGGATGGTCATGCATCACCTTCGGTAAGGGCGACGGCCGGCAGGAAGACCGTCACCTCGTAGCCTCCCTCGGCCGTCGGGGCCGCTGTCATCTCGCCGTTCAGCATCGACACGCGCTCCCGCATACCGGTGATGCCGTGACCGGCGCCGGGAGAGGGCTTGAGGAAGGCGGGCTGGGGGGCGGGGCCGTTGACTATGCGCAGGCCCAGGCCGCCGATCACGTATCCGATCTCCACCCGGGCCGGCGCGCCCGGCGCGTGGCGCAGGGTGTTGCTGAGAGCCTCCTGGACTATGCGGTACGCCGACAGCTCCACGCCCTGCGGGAGTTCACGGACCGCACCGGTCACCCCCTTGTCGACGGCCAGGCCCGCCTCCCGCACATTGGCGAGCAGCGCGTCCAGGTCGGCGAGGGTGGGCTGCGGGGCGTCCGGGGCCTCGTAGTCCTCGGCACGGACCACGCCCAGGACCCGGCGCAGCTCGGTGAGCGCCGCCACCGCGTTCTCCCGGATCGTGACGAACGCCTTCTCCAGCTCCGGCGGGGGGTTCTTCACCCGGTACGGGGCGGCCTCCGCCTGGATGGCGACGACGGACATGTGATGGGCCACCACGTCGTGCAGTTCACGGGCGATCGTCGTGCGCTCTTCGAGGAGCGTGCGCCGGGAACGCTCGTGCGCCGTCTCCGACTGCTGGGCGGTCACCGTCTGTTCGGCCTCCCGGCGGATCTGCCGGACGGTGGCGGCGAGCAGGGCTATCGCGGAGACCACCAGCATCGGCCCGACGTTGTCGTCGTAGTGGCCCCCGCCGAAGGCCGAAACAGCCGCGAAACCGTAGAGCGCGGTGAACACCCACATCCAGGCCGCCGTGCGCGGGCGGGTGCGGACGGCCACGACCGTGAGCACCACCAGGTGGGAGATGAAGTTCCCCGGCGCCCAGGGCCATTCGTCCCAGGCGCTGCCCAGCACGGCGCCGACCCAGGTCGCGACCAGGGACAGCCAGAACGCGGCGACCGGGCGCGCCAGCGTGAGCAGGACCGGCGCCAGCGCGAACAGGCCGGACACCAGGGCCCCGATCTGCCCCTGCGGGCGGTCCGTGACGGACGCCAGCAGCGCCACCCCGCCGGCCGTGGCCACCGCCAGATGCGGGGTCCAGACCGCGTACTCCCGCAGCCAGCCGGGGAGCCGGCGGACGAACGGGCGGTCGCCGCTCAGCGGGGGAAGCGGGCGGTAGGCGAAGGCGTCGTGGAACAGGTCCTGCCGCAGCCTGCGCAGGGCGTCCATCGCCGCCCGGGACTCCGGGCTGCGCGGCTTGTACGGCTCGAACGCGCTGTCCGGCGGCTCCGGTGGCGTGGAGTTCGTGTGGGTCGTCTCGGTCACATACACGACCGTAGGCGGAGGCCGGGGTCGCCGTCGTCACCAGTGAGAAGGGTCCTTCGGCATCCCTCTCAGGTACTACGAGGACTGCCCCAGGGGGTCCGGGGGCCGTCAGTACCCCGACGGCCGCACCAGCCCCGACTCGTACGCGAACACCGCCGCCTGGGTGCGGTCCCTGAGGCCCAGCTTCACCAGGATGCGGCCCACATGGGTCTTCACGGTCTGCTCGGCGACGACCAGCCGCTCGGCGATCTCCGCGTTCGACAGCCCCTGCGCGATCAGCGTGAGGACCTCCGTCTCGCGCTCGGTCAGATCACCGACGCGTGTCTTCAGCGGGGCGCGCACCCCGCCGCCGTCCAGCTGGGAGAACTGGGCGATCAGCCGACGCGTGACGCCGGGTGCGAGCAGCGCGTCGCCGGCCGCCACCACCCGGACCGCCTCGGCGAGCTGGTCCGCGGACGCGTCCTTGAGCAGGAACCCGGACGCCCCGGCCCGCAACGCCTCGTACACGTACTCGTCCAGGTCGAAGGTGGTCAGCACCAGCACCTTGATGTCCGGGCGTTCGCCGACGATCCGGCGGGTGGCCTCGATGCCGTTGAGCTCGGGCATGCGGATGTCCATGAGGACGACGTCCGGGGTGAGTTCGGCGACCTTCACCACGGCTTCCAGCCCGTCCACCGCCTGGCCGACCACCTCGAGGCCGGGCTGGGCGTTCAGCAGCACGGTGAAGCCCTGCCGGACCATCTGCTGGTCGTCGGCGATGACCACGCGGATGGGGCTGCTGCCATTGCTGCTCGTCATGCGCGGCCGTCCTTCGAATCAAGGGCAGGGATGGTGCCGGTGCGATCCGTGGCACCGGGCAGGGCGCCGGGGGTGTGGCGGGGCGCCAGGGCCGCGGCGGCACCGGCGGCCGGCAGCCGTGCGAAGACCTGGTAGCCGCCGTCCGGCCGGGGCTCCGCCGTCAGCGCGCCGCCCAGCATCGCCGCCCGCTCCCGCATGCCGAGCAGTCCGTGCCCGGCGCCCGGCG
This sequence comes from Streptomyces sp. NPDC048417, assembly GCF_040651615.1. NCBI lineage: Bacteria > Bacillati > Actinomycetota > Actinomycetes > Kitasatosporales > Streptomycetaceae > Streptomyces > Streptomyces sp. NPDC048417. The sequence continues at coordinate 87,703 of NZ_JBEZKI010000027.1, forward strand.
ACGGCGGAGCGGGCCGGGTCGGCCGGGTGTTTCCGACCCCCACCAGCAGCCCGTACGACATGTACTCGATCTCGACATGGGCGGTGGCCCCCGGCGCGTGCCGCAGGACGTTGCTCAGCGCCTCCTGCACGATCCGGTACGCCGACAGCTCCACGCCCGGCGGCAGCGGGCGGCGGTTGCCGACGATCCGCGCGGTGACCGTCAGACCGGCCGCCCTGGTGTTCTCGACCAGCGCGTCCAGCCGGTCCAGGGTCGGCTGCGGGCTGTGCGGGCCGGCGCCGGTGTCGTCGGGCGGGTCCTCGTCGGGGCTCTCCGAGCGCAGGACGCCCAGGACTCTGCGCAGTTCGGTCAGCGCCTCCAGGGCGTTGTGCCGGATGCCGTCGAGGTTCTCGCGCAGCTCGTCCGACGGGTTGTCCACCAGGTGTGGGGCGACCTGGGCCTGGATGGAGATGACCGACATGTGGTGGGCCACCACGTCGTGCAGTTCGCGCGCGATCCGGCTGCGCTCCTCCAGCAGGGTGCGCCGGGCCCGCTCCTCGGCGGTCAGGGTGGACTGGTGACTGAGCTCCGCGCGTGCCTCGCGGCGGCCGCGCAGCGCCGCGCCGAACGGGATGACCAGCGCGGACAGGGCGATGGTCACCACCGTGGTGGACACGTGCGGTCGCCCGCCCAGCTGTCCCTCCAGGAAGAGGGTGACGAACGCGGTCAGCACCAGCGCCTCGACGGCCACCCGGAACCGGACCCGTAGCGAAAGGAGCAACAGGACCAGCAACTGCGCGATGATCCCGGTCACCGGCCACGGCCAGGTGAACCGCATTCCCGGGGGCGTGTCCAGCCGGTCGAGCAGCGCCACCGCGCCCACCACCATGCCGCCCGTCGAGAGCCACCACGCCGGGATCGGCCGCCACATGGCGAGGACGACCGAGCCGCCCTCCGAGAGCGCGAGCAGGAAGGCGCCGCCGAAACCCAGCCGTCCGTGGTTCTGCAGCTCGGACAGGCCGGCGAACGTGATGACGACCGCCGTCAGCCACAACACCCCGTGCGGCAGCCAGCGCAGCCACACCGAGGGGGGCAGGGGGTCCGCCCGCACGGTCCACAGGTCGTCCCGCAGGATCCGCAGCCCGAGCAGGACGCGGCCCGCGAACGCCCGCCGGCTCCCCGTTTCCGTCACGTCGGCCAGCCTAGACACGACGGGCTCCGATCGGTGTCGCCTGATCGGACGAGCGGTGGTCCGTGACCACGTGCGGGCGGGTGGTGTCCGGCCGGCAGACGGCGACATGCGAGCGGGCGCGGGAGCGGTGGGGCGCGCCGGGGCGCTCGTACGTGTGGAACGCCGCCCAGCAGACGGCGAGCGCCAGGGCGAACACCGGGAGCCACATCAGGCGGGCCGCGGCCCAGGTGAGGTGGTCGGGGGGTGTGTGGAGGCCGGGGAGGCGGCCGCACAGGAGGCCGGTGGCGGTGGTCGCCATCAGGGCCGTCTGGTGCCAGAGGAAGATCGTCATAGCGGAGAGGTTCACCAGGGCCACCGCCGCCCAGGCGAGCGGGCGGCGCATCGTACGACGCAGTCGCTCGCGCAGGAGCAGGGCCAGGCCGCACTGGGCCAGGCCGAAGGTGACGGCGGCCAGCGTGGGCGGGTCGAGGTTGGAGACGGACGCGCCGGGGACGCCGACCATCGAGGCCGGATAGCCCGCGCACGCGACGAGCCCCGCCGTCGCCGCCGTACCGCCGACGAGCAGGACCCAGCCGGCGCGTGGCTGGTCCGGTTCACCGCGTGTCCAGGCGGCGCCCAGGGTGTACGGCACCAGCCAGCCCGCCGCCAGGTTCACCCAGCCGAGGGCGGCCGGAGCGCCGAAGCCGAAACGGAGAAGGTCCACGTGAAGGACGACGGCCAGCGGCCACAGGGGGTTGAGCCGGGCGACGAGCGGGGTCGCCGCCGTGAGCGCCGCGAAGACCACGAGGAACCAGAGCGGGGACAGGGCGAGTTTGGCGAGGGTGTGGACGGTGGTGACGTCGGTGCCGGAGAGCAGGAGGGCGGTGGTCGCGATCGTCCACAAGGTCAGGACCGCGGCGACCGGCTTGAAGAGACGGGACAGCCGGGACTTCAGCCAACGGTGGTAGGGGGTGCCGGCGGCCTGTGCGCTGATGTGGCTGCGGGTTGCCGCATGACCGCCGACCAGGAAGAACACCGCCAGGGTCTGGAAGATCCAGGAGATCGGGGCCAGCCAGGGAAGCCGCTGGAGGGGGCTGCTGGTGTGCAGCCTGCCGCCGTCCGCCACCAGCGCCGTGACCAGCCAGTGGCCGAGCACCACGCCGAGGATGGCGAACGCGCGGAGGGCGTCCACGGCGCGGTCCCGGTCGGGTGGGGTGACGGTGTCGATGCGGTGGGCGAGAAGGCGTACGCGGTGGGCGAGATGACGTATGCGGTTCGGGAGGCGGGGTGGCGGTGACTCAGGCACGGGTGACCTCCGTGGTCTCGCCGAGGACGATCCGGGCGAGGTTGGCCAGAGAGACCGAGCCCGGGGTGAAGTAGGCGCTGTGGCCGCCGGGGCCCGCCGCGAAGACGCGGGCGCCGAAGGCCCGGGACACGGGGTCGGTGCCGAAACCGACGGTCGTGCCGAAGAGGTCGGCGGTGACGTGCGGGACCTCGGCTATCCAGTCGCCGGCGCCTCGGGCCGCCCAGACCCGGGCGGACGTGTGCAGGGCCCTGACCGAGCCGGCGCCGGTGCCGGGACTGCCGACCAGCGCGATGTCGGTGACACCGAGGCCGGTGAGGGCGGGGGCGGTGCGGGCGCAGACCACCGTGCCGTAGGAGTGGCAGAGGAGGGAGACCGCCGCCGGCCCGGGGGCGGTGAGCGTGTGCAGTTCACGGATGAACTCGCGCAGACGCGGGGCGGCCTGGTCGGCCCGGCCCGGAGTGAGGACGGTGGTGCTGATCGTGGCGGGGGTCCGGTAGCCGAGCCAGGCGACGACGGCGCTCCGGGTCCGCGGGTGCTCGTGGGCGAGGCGCCGGTGGAGGGACTCGGCCGCGGTGTGGAAGCGGGCGTAGGTGTCGAGGGTGGTGTCGGACCCGGGGACGAGGACGGCGACGCGGCCGGCGTGCGCCAGGTCGCCGAAGACCTCGGTGGCCTGGCCGGTGCCGCGGGCGTCGAAGTGGAGGAGACGGCGGGAGGGGGAGGCGAGGGCGCGGTCTGCGGCGGCGCGGGAGAGGTCGCCGTGGGCGGCGGCCATGCGGGCGGCTTCGGCGGCGTTCTCGCGGTTGACCCGGTAGGCCGTGGTGACGGCGGCCGGGGTGCGGGGTGCGGAGAGGGCGGCCGGTGCCGGAGCCGGGATCCGGGGCTGGGTGGCCGCGGAGAGGGGCAGGACCACGGCCGCGGTGAGGAGGGCGGCGAGCGTGGTGCGGCGCAGCCTGTGACGCCAGTCCCCGCGCCCCCGGACAGACCTCTCCCGCTCCCCCGTCATGGTCGGCCCCTCCCCGTCAGTCCGCCCGGCCGTCGGGCTTGTCTGAACGGGAAATTACGGAGCGGGCGACGTCGTTCGCGTCCCGCCAGAGAACTCACCTGGCGGGTAGCTCTCAGGTACTACGGGTATGTGGGGGGAGGTTCAGGGGCAGGTCGCCACGAGGTCGACCGAGCCCGGCAGGTCGTCACGAGGTCGGCCGAGCCCGGCAGGTCGCCACGAGGTCGACCGAGCCCGGCAGGTCGCCACGAGGTCGACCGAGCCCGGCAGGTCGGCCCTGCAGGTCGGCCCGGCACAGGGGGCCGGCCGGGCTCAGTACGCCAGTTGGGCGATCTCCTCCGCCACCACCGCGCACGCGTCCGCCGCCGGGTCGATCAGCGGGAAGTGGCCGACGTCCTCCAGCAGCGTCAGCCCCACCACCTCGCCCGCCTTCGCCGCCGCCTCCGCGTAGGCCTCGGCGACCGCCTGCGGGACGACGTTGTCCGTGCGGCCCTGGACCAGGGTGGTCGCGATGCCGGTGGGCAGCAGCAGCGCCGGGTCGGCATAGCGCTGCCGGTCGGTGAACTGGTCGCCACCGCCGAGGAGTTGGAGCGCAGCGTGGCCGCAGACCTCCAGCTTCTCCGCGACCGCGAAGTCCGCGATGGGGGCCAGGGCCACCACGCCCCGCAGCGACGCCGGGCCGGACGTGCGCCACACGGCGTCCGCCGGGAGGACGTGCCGGGCCGCCGCCCACAGCGCCAGGTGGCCGCCGGCCGAGTGGCCGGTGAGGACCGTGCGGCGCAGGTCCGCCTGGGGCAGCGCCTCCCGGGCCAGCGCGGGCAGCGCGTCCAGCGCGGCCGCGATGTCGTCGAAGGTGTCCGGCCAGCGGCCGGCGATCGGGGCCGAGCCGCCCTGCGCGGGAAGCGTCGCACCGCGCCGGTACTCGACGTTGGCCACCGCGAAGCCGCGCCGGGCCAGGAAGTCGGCGAAGGGGGTGAGGTGGCCGCGGTCGTACGGTGCCCGCCACGCGCCTCCGTGCAGGACCACGACCAGCGGGGCCACGGGCTCGCCGCCGCGCGGGACGTAGAAGTCGATCACCTGGTCGGGGTGGTCGCCGTAGGCCGCCGTGGCGTCGGGCGCGACATGCTCGTGCGAGAAGGCCGACTCCTCCTCGGCTGCGGCCCGTTCTGCTGCGGCGTCGTCCGGCATGCTCCAACCTCTCAGCGGCGTAATGAAATTGGCGGACCAGGTGGGGAATTCGGCCGTTGGCCGGGACGGTATCAGGCCGGTGACGTGCGGCGACACGTGGATGTCACGCACGGTGAGGATTACACGGTTCTGTACCGTCCCGGCCTTTCCCAACCGGGTCGTCGTGTCCGTATGTCGACTCGCCGCAGGGTGCTACACGACCTCCGCCAGCACCCGCGCCGCCCGTTCCGCGTCCGCGAAACCGACGTACAGCGGGGTGAAGCCGAAGCGGAGGACGTCGGGATGCCGGAAGTCCCCGACCACCCCCCGCTCGATCAGCCGCTTCATCACGTCCCCGGCGTCCGGGCAGCGCAGCGCGATCTGGCTGCCGCGCTCCTCGTGCGCCACCGGGGTCACGCACTCGACGCGACCCGCGGGCAGGTACGCCTCGACGCACTCCAGGAAGAAGTCCGTCAGGGCCAGGGACTTGGCGCGCACGGCGGCCACCGGCACCCCGTCCCAGACCTCCAGCGCCGCCTCCAGGGCCAGCATGGAGAGGATGTCCGGGGTGCCGACACGGCCGCGCATCGCGCCCGCGGCCGGCTCGTACTCCGATCGCATCCCGAACGGCTCGGCGTGCGAGTTCCAGCCGGGCAGCGGCGAGTCGAAGCGGTCCTGGAGGTCGCGGCGGACGTACAGGTACGCCGGTGAACCCGGGCCGCCGTTCAGGTACTTGTAGGTGCAGCCGACCGCCAGGTCGACCCCGTGCTCGTCGAGGCCGACCGGGAGCGCGCCCGCGCTGTGGCACAGGTCCCAGACGGCCACGGCCCCCACCGCGTGGATCGCGGCGGTGAGGGACGGCAGGTCGTGCAGCCGGCCCGTGCGGTAGTCGACGTGGTTGAGCAGGACGGCGGCCGTACGGTCGCCGAGCGCGGAGCGCACCTCCGCGGGCGCCACCGGCCGCAGCGTACGGCCGGTGAGCCGGGCCGCCGACTCGGCGATGTAGCCGTCGGCGGGGAAGGTGGTCGCGTCGACCAGGATCTCCGTACGCCCCTCCCCCGCGAGCCGTACCGCGCCGACAAGTGCCTTGAAGACGTTGACACTTGTGGAGTCGCCGACCACGATCTGGCCGGCCGCCGCGCCGACCAGCGGGGCGATCCGGTCGCCGATCCGCTCCGGCGCCGTCCACCAGCCGCTCTCGTCCCAGGACCGGATGCGCAGCTCGCCCCACTGCCGCCGGACCACGTCCTCGACCCGGCCGGGCACGTGCGCGGGCAGGGCGCCCAGCGAGTTGCCGTCCAGGTACGTGACGTCGTCGAGGGCGAAGCGGGAGCGCACCCCGGCCAGCTCGTCCGCCGCGTCCAGTTTCTCCGCCCGCAGGGCCAGTTCAGACATGGGACCTCGCCGTCCACAGCTCCGGGAACACGTTCTTGCGGGCGCGCTTCTCCAGCCAGGCGACCCCGGCCGAGCCGCCGGTGCCGGGCTTGGCGCCCATGGCGCGGCGGGTGGCGACCAGGTGGTCGTTGCGCCAGCGCCAGACCAGTTCGGCCACGTCGGTCAACGCCTCGCCGAGCCGCGCGAGTTCGGCGTCCCCGTCGCCCGAGTAGACGGTGGCCCAGGCGGCCTCGACGGCGTCCGAGGCGTCGTACCGCCGGGACACGTCACGGTGGAGCACCGCGTCCGGGACCGGGTGTCCGCGGCGCGCGAGGAGCCGCACCACCTCGTCGTACAGGCTCGGCTCGTACAGGGCCTTCTCCAGTTCCGCGTGGACGCGGGGGGCTCCGCGGTGCGGGACGAGCATGGACGCGGACTTCTCGCCGAGCAGGAACTCCATCCGCCGGTACATCGCCGACTGGAAGCCGGAGCCCTCGCCGAGGGCCGAGCGGTAGGAGTTGAACTGGGCGGGGGTGAGCCGGCCGAGCGGTTTCCAGGAGGCGTTCAGCGCCTCCAGTTCCCGGGTGGACCGTTTGAGCGCGTCGATCGCGGTGGGGATGTCGTCGCCGCGCAGGGCGGCCGCCGCGGTCTCCCACTCGTGGACGATGACGGTGAACCACAGCTCCATGACCTGGGTCGTGACCAGGAAGACCATCTCTCCGGGATCGTCGGAGAGGGTGTGCTGGAGGTGGGTGAGCACGTCCGCCCTGACGTAGTCCTCGTACGGCGTCGTGCCCGCGAAGTCGAGATGCGGGGTCTCGGGCTCCGAAGCCTCGTCGGGCTGAGCCTGAAGGGACATCGCTGTCTCCTGTTGTGTACTCCGGGTAGCGGTCCGCCCCTGCCGTTGTCGACACGGGGGCCCCGGTCCCCACCCGCATCTTCCGCAACGTACCCCGCACACGGCAAGGCCCGCCCACTGCCAGACGGGCCACACCGGTCACCACCGGGACCGGATCACCCGGTCGGCCCACCCGGTTCCGGGCCGCCGGAACCGGCTGGGCCACGACCGCGCGTGCTCCCTCTACGGCGATCTGCGAGACGGCGGTCCGGAAGACCACGGAACACGCGGTGCGGCCACCGCCGGTCGTCGCCCTCCCCTGGGCTCCGGCGCGGGCGGCGGTGGCAGACTGGCGCCATGACGACGCACACGAACCTGCTCGGCGGCCCGGAGCCGACCTATCTGCCCGAGAACGAAGAGGCGTACCGCCTGTTGGGTGAGGAGTCGCTGGCTCCGGTCGAGGTGGCGGCGAAGTTCCCGACCTTCTCGCTGGCCTGGGCGCTGCTCGCCGACGACGCGTTCGAGCGCGGCGCGGTCGTCGAGTCGTACGCCTACGCACGGACCGGCTACCACCGTGGCCTTGACGCGCTGCGCCGGGCCGGGTGGAAGGGGCACGGTCCGATCCCCTGGGAGCACCGGGCCAACCGCGGGTTCCTGCGCTGCCTCGCCGCGCTCGCCCGGGCCGCCGGGGTGATCGACGAGAAGGACGAGAAGGAGCGCTGCTGGCAGTTCCTGAAGGACAGCAGCGCCGAGGCGTACGACGAGCTGAAGGCGTAGCTCCCCGGCGGCACGGGCGCCCGGAGCCCGGCGGCGCACCACGGCGAAGGCCGGTGCCGCCCGGCGGCCCCGGCCGTCGTCAGGTACGGCTCACGGGCTCCAGCGGCGGCGAGGTCACGTTGCCGTGCGTGCGGCATTCGGGGCGGCGGCAGCCGGGGGCCGGGCGGCGTACCAGGGTGAAGGCCAGCGCCGCCCCGACCACCAGCACCCCCGCGCAGATCGGCATCGCCCGGCGGAACGCCGCGTTGAACGCGTCCGCCGAGCGGTACGCCTCCGGACCCATCCCCGTCAGCAGCGGCAGCGCGGCCACCGCGATCAGGCCGGCCGCCCGCGCCGCCGCGTTGTTGATGCCGCTGGCGATGCCCGCCCGCGTGGTGTCCACGGAGGCCAGGACCGTCGCGGTGAGCGGGGCGACCAGGGTGACCAGGCCGACGCCCATCACCAGCACCGCCGGCAGGACATCCGTGAGGTAGTTCGCGTCCTTGCCGATCCGCAGCATCAGCAGCATCGCGCCGGCGCACAGCAGCGGGCCCACCGTGAGCGGGATCCGGGGGCCGATCCGGTCCGCCAGGGCGCCCGAGCGGGCCGAGAAGAGCAGCATCAGGGCGGTGGTCGGCAGCAGGGCCGTACCGGCGGCCAGGGCCGAGTAACCGGCCACCACCTGGAGTTGGAGCGCGGTCAGGAAGAAGTAACCGCCGAACGCCCCGTACACGCACAGGGTGACCAGATTGAGCGCCGAGAACTGGCGTGAGGCGAAGATGCCGAGCGGGAGCATCGGATCCGGGCGCCGCTTCTCGACGTAGACGAAGGCCACGGCGGTCGCGATCCCGAGAGCGCCGACGACGTAGGCCACCGTCCCGCCCTGGATCAGCGCGTAGGTCACCAGACCCAGCGCGAGCGCGCCGAGGACCGCGCCGAGGATGTCGAAGCGGCCGTGCACCCGGCCGTCGGCGGACTCCGGGACATGGCGCAGGGCGACCGGGACGCAGAGCAGCGCCAGCGGGACGTTGAGCAGGAACACCCAGCGCCAGCCCGGGCCGTCCACCAGCCAGCCACCCAGGAACGGGCCCACGGCCGCGCCGATACCGCCGAAACCGGACCACAGTCCGACCGCCCCGGCCCGGTCGTCGGGGTGGAAGGACGCCTGGATCAACGCCAGCGAGCCCGGTGTGAGGAGCGCGCCGCCGATGCCCTGGAGCGCGCGGGCACCGACCAGGACACCGGCGGTGGGTGCCAGGCCGCACAGCAGGGACGCGGACGCGAACCAGACCACGCCGATCACGAAGAGCTTGCGGCGGCCGTACTGGTCGCCGAGCGAGCCGCCGAGCAGGATCAGCCCGGCCAGCGTCAGCATGTACGCGTTGACCGTCCACTGCAGAGCCGACAGGCTCGCGTCCAGGTCACGCCCGATGCGGGGCAGCGCGACATTGACGACCGTGGAGTCCAGCATGGCCATGCTGGAACCGAGGACCGTGGTGAAGAGGATCCACTTGCCCTGCGGTGAGGCGAGCCGGACATCGGGCATGGTTCCAGGTATACAGCGGACCCGGCGCCGTAGCACCGGGTCCCAGGAAATGCCCGACTACTTGATCTTGTTGCCCGCGGAGCGCAGGTTCTGGGTGGCCTCGACGACACGCGCGGCCATGCCCGCCTCGGCGAGCTTGCCCCAGGTGCGCGGGTCGTAGGTCTTCTTGGAGCCGACCTCGCCGTCGACCTTCAGGACGCCGTCGTAGTTCTTGAACATGTGGTCGGCGACCGGGCGGGTGAAGGCGTACTGGGTGTCCGTGTCCAGGTTCATCTTCACCACGCCGTTCTCCAGCGCGGTGCGGATCTCCTGCTCGGTGGAGCCGGAGCCGCCGTGGAAGACGAAGTCGAACGGCGACTGCTTGCCGAACTTGGCGGCCACGCCGTCGGCCAGCTCCTTGAGCAGGTCGGGGCGGAGCACGACGTTGCCCGGCTTGTACACACCGTGCACGTTGCCGAAGGAGGCGGCCAGCAGGTAGCGGCCCTTCTCGCCCAGGCCCAGCGCCTCGGCGGTGCGGATCGCGTCCTCGACGGTGGTGTAGAGGGAGTCGTTGATCTCGTGCGAGACGCCGTCCTCCTCGCCGCCGGTCGGGGTAATCTCGACCTCGAGGATGATGTTGGCCGCGCGGGCCTGCTCGAGGAGCTCCTGCGCGATGGCCAGGTTGTCGGCGAGGGTCTCGGCGGAGCCGTCCCACATGTGCGACTGGAACAGCGGGGTCAGACCGGCCTCGACGCGCTTCTTGGAGATCGCGATCAGCGGACGCACGTACCCGTCGAGCTTGTCCTTCGGGCAGTGGTCGGTGTGGAGCGCGATGTTGACCGGGTACTTCTCGGCGATGACGTGCGCGAACTCGGCGAGCGCGACCGCGCCGGTCACCATGTCCTTGCTGTACTGGCCGCCGAGGAACTCGGCACCACCGGTAGAGATCTGGACGATGCCGTCGCTCTCCGCCTCCGCGAAGCCGCGCAGCGCAGCGTTCAGGGTCTGGCTCGAGGTGACGTTGATGGCCGGGTAGGCGAACTTGCCTGCCTTCGCCCGGTCGAGCATCTCGTTGTAGACCTCGGGGGTTGCGATGGGCATTTGTCCGCTCCTTGAGTGTGCGGGTCGGCGTACTGCTGGTTCTCTACGGCCCTGACCTAGACCTTGAGGTACGACGTCATCGTCGTCCCCATCTTTCCAGACATGAACCGATGCTCCGGGCGCCGGTCGCCGGTCGCATCCGGGTCAATCCCACTCGTCGACCGGGGTGTCAGTCCAGCCCCAGTTCATCCTTCGAGAAGGCGAACAGGTACGGCACGCCCGCGCCTTCGCGGATCTTCTCGTCGGCGCCGGTGGCCCGGTCGACGATCGTCGCGACGGCGACGACCTCGGCACCGGCCTCGCGCACGGCCTCCACGGCGGCGAGCGGGGACCCGCCGGTGGTGGAGGTGTCCTCCACGACGAGCACCCGCCGGCCCTTGATCTCCGGCCCCTCCACCCGGCGCTGCAGCCCGTGCGCCTTCGCCGCCTTGCGGACGACGAAGGCGTCGAGGCGGCGGCCCCGCGCGGCGGCCGCGTGCAGCATCGCGCCGGCGACCGGGTCGGCGCCCATGGTGAGGCCGCCGACGGCGTCGTACTCCAGGCCGTCGGTCAGGTCGAGCAGCACCTGGCCGACCAGCGGGGCGGCCGTCCCGTCGAGGGTGACGCGGCGGAGGTCGACGTAGTAGTCCGCCTCCAGCCCCGACGACAGGGTCACCCTGCCGTGCACCACGGCCTTGTCCTTGATCTGTTGCAGCAGCTCAGCGCGTACGTCCGTCATGCCCATCAGCTTAGAGGCGGCGCGCTCACAGGCGGCGCCAGGTCCAGGTGGTGGTGGCTTCCAGCGGCTCCAGCGGGGTGACGAGCCGGGGGAGCGTGTTCAGGCCGTTCGGCGGGCCGGTCTGCGGCTCCACGCACACGGCCGCCTCCTGCTCGTCGTAGACCACGACCCAATGCTCACGGCTGGCCACCTTCAGCTCCAGCTGCCCCGGCCAGGTGAGGGTGACGTCGACGCCGTCGGGCATGCCGAAGCAGTCGTCCCAGGGGCCGGGCCCGGGGTCGATGCGGTTGCCGGTGGGCAGGTGGTCCGCGCCGCGCTCCTCCTGCCAGGCCGGGGCGAAGTCGATCCGGGCGTCCTGGCCGCCGAGGTTGCGGTTGAACCAGGGATGCCAGCCGATCTGCGCCGGGAAGGAGTTGTCGTACGTCTCCACGGCCATCGTCAGCGTCAACGAGTCCTCGGTGAGCCGCACGGCGTGCGTGACGCGCGCGGGGTGCGGCCAGGGGTCACCTAGTTCGCACGTGATCACGGCCTCGTCCGCGGAGCGGCGGGCGGTGCGCCAGGCGCCGTCGCGGGCGGTGCCGTGGATGGCGTGCGGCGGGGAGTTGAGCGGCATCTGGACGATGTCGGCGCCGTCGCGGAAACGGCCGTCCCGGATCCGGCCGCACCACGGCACCATCGGGAAGCAGCCGAAGCGCTCGCCCTGGCGGAGGAGTTCGAGGGAGCCGACTTCCAGTCCTGCGATCCGGCCGCCGTTGCCGGGGTGCAGGTGGAGGGTGGCGTCGCCTGCGGTCAGCGTGATGTCTTCGTTACTCACGGGATGACAGTACTGGGGGACGCGCGTCGAGTTTCGGGTGCGGGTGGGTGGGGGTCGCTCGCGCCCACGCGGCAGCCGCCGCACATGGAACACGGCCCCGCGCCCCTGAAGGGGCGCCTCGGCCGCGGGCAGTCGTGCCTCTCCCAAGTGCCTCAAGGGCCTGGGAGGTGCCCCCAGGCGGCACGGGTGGGCGCTGGGGGTACCCCTCTGGGGGAGGCACCGCGCAAGCGCGGGCGAGTGGCACCCCCTCCTGCGGCGGCCCCGCTCAGCGGCGTCTCCGCAATGCCCTCGTCACCACGATCGCCGACGCCAGGGCCAGTGCCGCCGCCGGTGCGGCCCAGCGCAGTGCCGAAGCCGCCGCCACCGTCTGCGGTGCCGGCACCGGCGCGTAGCGGCCGCGGGGCGGGGCGTGGTCGACCTCCTCCGCGCTGCGGCCGATCATCGTGCGGCGGGCGTGGGCCGCCTCGGCGAAGATCTCGGGCAGCGGCTCCTCGACCGGTTCGGGCGCCAGGGACGGCTGCGGGACATCCGCCTCGAAGATCGACACCGGCTGGTCCGGGGGCTCGGGCCGCGCCTCCCCCAGACCCTCCACGAAACGGTTGAGCAGCCGTGTCGCCGCCGACTCCACCGCCCCCGCCGGCAGTTCCGCGACCCGCCCGCCGGCGGAGGCCGTGCCGGTCACCGTGACCTGGCAGCCCTCGTCGGTGTCCGCGAGGCGGAGCGTGAGCGCCAGCTTCACCGTGCCGGTGCCGCGCGCCTCGGTGGCGTCGCCGTCAAGCGCGTACGAACCGTCGTCATGGGCGCTGACCCGCAGGGAGCCGCGGTAGGTGATCGAGTGGCTGCCGACGCGGACCTTGACGCGGCCGGTACCGGGGGCGGCGCCGGTGTCCTGCTGGAGGCCGGGGAGGGCCCGGGCGACCCGCGCGGGGTCGGCCAGCGCCTCCCTGAGCCGCGAGGCCGGGGCCGGGACGTACACCTGGTGCTCCATGCCGACTGAGCCTACCCAGGAGTCAAGCCGACGTACCCTCCATGACGCACGGCACGCTGCCGGGGCCCGGGCTCCTTGACGGCGGCCTCCGCTCAGTACCGCGGATCCACCAGCGTGGAGGCCGGCAGGTGCGCCGACGGCGTCTCCAGTGCGTCTGCGCGCAGGTCCCGCCGGGTCAGCGTGCGCGGTTTCGGACCGTCGGCCGGCAGCCGTAGCCGCGGCCCCCGTGGACCCTCCGCCGCCAGGAGGAAGCCCCAGTCGTGCGGGGCCCTGGACTCGCCCGCCGAGCGGTCGGGGCCGGCGGTGAGGCCGGGGTCGCGGCCGAGGACCCGGTAGGGGGTCGCGGCCAGGCCGGCGGCGCGTATGGTCGCCGCCACCGTCCAGAAGTCGCGGGGGCGGGCCCGGACCGGGCCGGCGTGCACGACCAGACGGCCGCCGGGGGCGAGGGCGCGGCGGGCCAGGCCGTAGAACTCCTCGGAGTACAGCTTGGTGCTGGCCGTGATGCCGGGGTCGGGCAGGTCGGCGATCACGACGTCGTACGCGGCGTGCGGCGCGGTCCGGCGCAACCAGCAGAAGGCGTCGGCGCTCGCCACGTGGACGTGCGGGTCGTCGTAGACACGGCCGTTGAGCGCGGAGAGGGCGGGGTCCTGGCGGGCGAGGCGGACCAGGCCCGCGTCGAGTTCGACGACGTCGACGCGGTCGACGCCGGGGTGGCGGAGCACCTCGCGCGCGGCCATGCCGTCGCCGCCGCCGAGGATCAGCACGCGCGCGTGCGGGCCGCTCATCGCCGGGTGGACGAGGGCTTCGTGGTACCGGCGTTCGTCACGGCCGCCGACGCGCAGCCGGCCGTCGAGGAAGAGGTCGAGGGGGCGGCCGTGGGTGCCGCCGGTGAGGACGACCTCCTGGACGTCTGTCTGGAGGGCGACCCGGACGTCGTCGCCGTAGACCGCGTGCCGTGCGGCTCGTTCGAAGTCGTCGACGTGGGCGGCGGCGGAGGCGAGGACGCCGAGGACGGTCACGTTGGCGACGAGGAGGGTCCAGCGGGCCCGGCGGGACAGGTCGCGGCGGAACAGGCCGAGGACCAGAGCGCCGCCGGCGACGACGTTGACCGTGCCGGTGAGCAGGGTGCCCGTCAACTGGCCCAGGAAGGGCAGCAGGAGGAAGGGGAAGGCCAGGCCGCCGACCAGCGCGCCGACGTAGTCCGCCGCGAACAGGTCGGCCACCGCGCCGCCCGCGTCCTGGCGGCGGATGCGCTGGATGAGCTCCATCAGGAGCGGCACCTCGGCGCCGATCAGCAGGCCGATGGCGAGGGAGAAGGCGACCAGGAGGCAGCGCGGGCCGGCCGACCACAGGCCGCCCCAGCCGCCGGTCCAGGCGAAGACGGCGTACAGGGCCAGGGCACTGCAGCCGCCGACCAGCGCCAGCGCGGCCTCCACCGCGCCGAATCCGGCCGCCGCGTGCCAGCGCAGCCGCTTCGCGGCCAGCGAGCCGACGCCCATCGCGAAGACCATCACGGACAGCACCACGGAGGCCTGGGTGACCGAGTCGCCGATCAAGTACGAGGCGAGGGCCACGAGTTCGAGTTCGTACACCAACCCGCAGGCCGCGCAGACGAAGACGCACGCCAGGACCAGGAACCGGCCCGTCCCCGGCCGCACGGGCAGCGGCGCGGGGGCACCCCAGGGCGGCGGTGCGCCGGGAGGGGCGGGTGCGTGCGGATCGATCACTCTGCGACGTTACGTCACTCGCTCGGTACGCTTCGTCACCCACACGTGTGGAAATCGGCCGCCCTTGACGCCTTGGTGGTTTATGTCATCCGGGGAGGGGTCGGGGTACCGGGACCCGTACGCCGACCCTCGTCCGGGTCGCCACCAACTGGCCGTCCTGCGGGTACGCGTGCCAGGTCCGCCAGTGCACCTGGCCCTCGTGGCGCTGGGCGAGCAACGCGGTGAACGCGTGCGGGCTGCCCGGGAAGACTCCGGCGAGGCCGTGCGGATGCTCGGAGACGAGGGCGAGCAGTTCCTGGGCGCGGCCGGCGAAGGAGCCCGGTGACAGCACCTCGACGCGGGCCGCGAACTCGTACTCCCAGTCGCCGATGCGCTTGGCGACCCCGAGGGGCAGGGGGGTGCTGGACCCCTGGATGCACGCCACCGTCTCCGAACAGCCGCCGCACTCCTCCTCCAGAAGCACCTGGTGGGACGCTCCCAGTAGTCTGAGCTGCAGTTTCGCCCCGGACAGCTCCAGGTCGAGGGTGGCCAGGGCGGGCAGCGGCTCGCGCCCCAGGGCCCAGGCGAGGTCGGCCGCGCGCGTATCGGTGTAGGTGGTGTTCAGGGTCGTGAGCATGGATCGGCTCCGCTAACACGCAAATGGGGAGGAGGGTGGTCCGGCGCACCTCGGTGGACACCGGGAGATCGGCCCGGCCGGCCCAGCCGGGGGAGGGGTGTCGTCAGGACGTCCGAGGCGCTGCTTTGGTGATTTAGAGGGAATCATGAACTGTGGCGCTGCCACAGCGTTTTTACCCAACTTCGTGGGGTTTCCATCCCTCAGAGGGCTCCACAGCTCAACTGTTCAACCACGTGATGCGCCCTGCTCCCTCTGGCGCACGCCGGGGCGCCCGGGAAGAGCCCCCCGCTCTCCGCCCGGACGCCCCGGCTCCCCCGGCTCCCCCGCGTGTCCCGGATCCCCCGGATCCCCCGGTCAGCTGCCCCCGCCGCAGCCGCCCCCGCCGCCGCACGACGACCCGCCCCCGCAGGAGGAGTGCCCTCCGCCGCACGAGTGACCCCCGTGTCCCCCATGCCCGCCGTGGCCGCTCGAGGACGACGATCCCGAGTCCCCTGCCCACCAGCTGCCCGAGCTGTCGTAGGAGGAGGAGTCGCCCCGGCCGGACGCCCCCCTGGTCACCCCGCCCTTGCGGACCGCGGTCCCGACGATCACCAGGCAGACGATCGCGGCCGCCGCCACGATGAAGACGATGCCCATGGCGTCACCTTCTTTCGGTTCGCACGGAGCGACCCCCCGTGGGCGCCCCGGCCGCCGCGCGAGCGCGGCGTGAACGGGGGATGCCCGGCCCTGCCGAGTGCCAAAGCAGAGTTGAGGAACTTCTGAGGGTCAACACATACAAAAGGCCCCTGACCTGCACAGAAGGGCAGTTCAGGGGCCGTCCGGACGTCACCGGGCCGTCCGTGGGCCGTCCGTGGGCCGTGTACAGCCTGCAAGACATGCCGAAGCGTCAGCGGCCTACTCCCTGTTGGCAAGCAGAGACGACCGGCAGCCTGCGAGGACTGCGCACGTCAGGAAGTCACGCCGTTGTAGCAAACGACCTGGGCGGTAAGTGTCTGGGGCCCACTACCGGTGTTTCTGGCGCTTACAGACCAGCCATTTGGATTCGGGGCGACACCCGCTACAAATGTAGAGGAGTTCACTTGCCAGGAGTCGCCGAAGTTTCCAGAGAAACCGCCGCCCGTCGGCGTCTTCCCGGCGGGGCACTGCGCACTCGCAAAGGCAACCTCTCCAGGCTGCGCGGTGGCGGACCCGGTTCCAACGTCGAACCCAGTCAAACCGTTGCCGCTAGGGGGTGGCGTTGTCCCCGTCGCTGAAGCCGACTGGCTACAGTTGATGTTTTGGTTGCCCTTGAAGGAGTTTCCCTGACCCACCTGCCCCGCCGGGAAACAGGCGAGCGTGACGGAGGGCGTGTTGAGGAGACCGAGGCCGAGCAACCCCCCGTCGCTATCTGCGTGGGCCACAGTGCCGCCGAAGAGCACGCTGGCTGCGGCGGTCGCGCAAATGGCACTAACTCTCCTGGCTGGCTTCACTCAGTTGTCCTTGCTGGGAGTGACGTACGCCGTGGCAGTTTCTCGCTTGGCGCCTGGGCTACCAGAAAGGATGCCGAGCGGGCTGATGGCTCTCACGTTTGCCACACACGATCCGCGAAGGCTTCGCCCGTTCAGCGTTGGCGGGTGCGCCGGATGGCCGAGGCCAGGCTGCTTCACTGTGTCTGCTGCGGCCCCTGGTTCTCCCCGGAACTGCGCTGAAACACCAGGTCGATTGCGTGGCGGGCACGCTGGCGACTGTCGGGCATCAGGTGGGCGTACACCCGCAGTGTCATCGCCGGATCGGCATGCCCCATGTACTCACTGCCGGCTTTGATGTTCTCGTCGGCGTCCAGCAGCGCTGAGGCGAAGAAGTGCCTCAGGGCGTGCATCCCGTGCTCGCGCGCCGAGTCGTACTTGCCGTTGTCATCCGCTTCCTTGCCCCGGACCTCGACGGACGCTACTTCGAAGCTAAGAGCGTGTTGACGCGGGCCGCCCTCGCTTGAGGATCGACCTGATAAGGATGAGCACAGACCTCAAAGCCTTTGCACGGGTGCCGTCGTCGCTGCCGGGCCGGCGTCCGTCATCGGGGGGTCTGCGGTCCCCCCGCTGGATTGCCGCCTTCCCCACCCGCGCACAGGACGCCGCCGTACACGCCGTCCGCTCATGTCATCAGGACTCAACCGAGCAGACTCTGGCCTTGATGCCGATCAGCTCGCACCTGGCCGCGTCCTGCGCTCCCCCGGAAAGCCGCTGGACGACCTCCGCAGCCGAGCGCGTCCCGGCATCAAAACAGGTCGGGTTCTGCTTCACGACCCCGGCAAGGATCTCGGTCTGCGCTGTGACCACTTGCCAGCGGTCATCTTCTTTCTGTACCTGCTTTTTGAGCTCATCGGCGCGCTTCGCGAATTCCCGCGTGGTCTGTTCGCATTTCGCGGTTGCGCCGTCGTGGCCGCCCGCGCCTATGGCGTACCCACCGCCCGCAAGCACAACTGCCGCCCCCGCGCTCAACAGGGCAGTCACTGATCGTCTCATGACGCGGGATGGTATAGCCCCTGGTCAGGGGAGGAACATCGGCCCCTCTCCGGCAGATCGCGCCCTCGGTCAGCGGGCCTTGGATGCTCTGAGCCGGGCCGTCTGTAGGCCGTCCGGGAACGACCGACGGCGACAACTGACGACAGTCGACGACAGCCCCGCCCCTGCTCAGAGGCGGCACACCGTGAACTGGCGCGGGTGCCCATCAGCGAAGGTAAGTTGAGGAACTCCAGAGCTTGGGCGCAGGATGGCCGGCATGACCTCCAGCGAACGCCCTCTCCTCAACCGCCGGCTGGCCGAGTTCGGGACCACGATCTTCGCCGAGATGTCCGCCCTGGCGCTCAGCACCGGATCCATCAACCTGGGGCAGGGATTCCCGGACACCGACGGCCCCGAGGAGGTCAGGGAGGCGGCCGTGCGGGCGCTGCGCGACGGGCACGGCAACCAGTACCCGCCGGGGCCGGGCGTCCCCGAGCTGCGCACCGCGATCGCCGCGCACCAGAAGCGCCGATACGGGCTGTCGTACGACCCGGACGCGGAGGTGCTGGTCACGGCGGGCGCGACGGAGGCGATCGCGGCCGCCCTGCTCGCCCTGGTGGAGCCGGGTGACGAGGTCGTCGCCCTGGAGCCGTACTACGACTCCTACGCGGCCTGCATCGCGATGGCCGGCGGCACCCGGGTCCCGGTCACCCTCCGCCCGGACGGCGCCACCTTCCGCCTGGACCTCGACGAGTTGCGTGCCGCCGTCACCCCCCGCACCCGGCTCCTCCTCATCAACACCCCGCACAACCCGACCGGCACGGTCCTCACCCGCGCCGAGCTGACCGCGATCGCCGAACTGGCGGTCGAGCGGGACCTGCTGGTCGTCACGGACGAGGTCTACGAGCACCTGGTCTTCGACGCGGCCGGGCACCTCCCCCTCGCCACCTTCCCCGGCATGCGCGGGCGCACGGTCACCATCGGGTCGGCCGGCAAGACCTTCTCCTTCACCGGCTGGAAGGTCGGCTGGGTGACCTCGACGCCGGAACTGGTCACGGCGGTGCGCTCGGCGAAGCAGTTCCTGACGTACGTGGCCTCGGGCCCCTTCCAGTACGCGGTCGCCGAGGCCCTCGCCCTCCCGGACTCCTACTTCGAGGCCTTCCGCGAGGGCATGCGGGCCAAGCGCGACATCCTCGCGGCCGGCCTGAAGGAGGCGGGCTTCAAGGTCTACGACACCGCCGGCACGTACTTCATCACCACCGACATCCGCCCCCTGGGCGAGACGGACGGCTTCGCCTTCTGCCGGTCGCTCCCGGAACGGGCGGGGGTCGTCGCCATCCCGAACGCGGTCTTCTACGACCACCGGGAGGCGGGCGCGCCGTTCGTGCGGTTCGCCTTCTGCAAACGCGTCGAGGTGCTGGAGGAAGCCGCGGCCCGGCTCAAGACTCTCGGAAGTCAGCGCTGAAGGCCAGGTTTTCGAGGTCGGTGGGGCAGAAAGCACTGGCCAGGTAGCGGACCTGGCCGCACCGGGTTGCCGACCTCAGCGGGCGTCCGCCTCGGGCTCCGGGAGCGGGAGTTCGTCGAGGTCGAGGGTGAAGGTGCGGCCGTCGGCCAGGGGGATGGGGAGCTTGCCCGTGCCGTACTTGTGGGTGTGCGCCGCGATGTAACCGGTGGCGGTCGGCTGGGTGTGCAGGACGACTTCCTGGGCGTAGGGGTCCACGACCAGGTAGACGGGGATGCCGTAGCGGCCGTACTTCGCGGTGCAGTCGTCGTAGTCCTTGCGTGCGGATGAGGTCGAGACGACTTCGGAGATCAGCAGGACGTCTTCGAAACGCCGTGTTCTGCGACGACCGGGAGGCGGGCGCGCCGTTCGTGCGGTTCGCCTTCTGCAAACGGACCGACAAGTTGCGCGAAGCAATGAAGAGGCTCGCCGAGCTGTGCAAACAGTAGGGCCGCCCGGCGTTCCTTCACCTCAGTGGCCCGGGCAGGAGGAACCCCTCTACCGAACTCCTGTTTCTTGTGAAATTCTTACCAAGCCCTGGGGGAGAGGGCGCGGGGGACGTGTGCCTGACCAGCGCACGCGATATTCGACCGGCTGACCGCTCATCTCGACGAGAGCGCGTCGGCAATCCGACCAAGGCTGTCGCACAGCCATGCCCGCCTGCTCTCTTCCTGGGCCGAACCAATCGTCCAGAAGACAGGCGACAACATGCGAAGAGCCTTGCGCTCAAGGGGGATGGCGGGCACCGCGCTGGTGGCGGCTTCCGCCGTACTGACGGGACTGGTGTACGCGGCGCCCGCCCGGGCCGACGATCCGCCGCCTCAGGATCCGGACACCGGCCGGCTGCGGATCAGCCTCGGCGAACAGCCCCGTGTCAACCGATGCATCGCCGGTGTGGCCCTGCACATTGGCGGCCCCGCCCTGAAGTCGGCGGCCGCGAAGGCGTTGAACGGCACCGATGCCGATCTCGCCACCGCACTCGACGGCGTTCTCTGGAAGCTGGGCCCCCTCGGTGACGCCCTGTCCAAGGACAAGGACGGCGTCACCCAGTACCTGAATCAGTCCCGCGCCCGCAAGGAGGGCTGGGAAGGCGCGAACAAGATCTACGCCCAGACCGGGTGGGACTCGGGCACCAGCTACCACGCCCCCGAGTTCGACGCCGACGTCGTGGCGTTCACCCTCGGCCCGCAGCAGGACCTGTACGGCCGGCTGGGGCAGGACGGCCGGGGCGTACCCACGCCGGCCTCGGTCGAGCAGGCGAAGAAGATCGCCGCCGCGATCAAGGGCCAGGACACCTGGAATGATCTCGCGGCCGACTCCATGTTCCGGGACAGCGACGTCAAGGGGCCCCACAACTCGACCACCGCGAGCGACGTCGCCTCCTTCCTGCGCCACGGCGGCTTCGTCACCAAGCCGCTGGAGGAGGGCTCCGCCGAGTACCGCATGGAGGTGGAGGCACTCAAGGTCGCCTGGGGCGACTGCGACAGCTTCAATCCCGTCGACGCCCGGCGGATCCTCACCCCCGTGGTCGCGACGGCCGGCCAGGAGTGGGAGCAGGAGTACGCCGCTCAGGCCAAGCCCCGCGCCACCATCATGACCGCAGAGACGAACGCGTCCGCGGAGGCCCGCAAGGCCACCGAGGCGATGATCGAGTCCATCGGGCAGGCATGGCTGGCCGACCAGATCCTCCTCTGGCAGAAGTACTGGGCCGCCCAGCCCAAGGACAACATCCACCGGCCCAAGCCCGCGGTCTTCACCCAGGCCAAGACGGACCTGGCCACCGCCCAGAAGAAGGCCGCCGATCAACTGGCGCTGGCCAACAAGGCGGTGGCTGCCGCCAAGACGGCCGCGGAGCAGGCCGCCACCGCGCAGAACGACGCGTACGTCATCGCCGACGCTGACAAAACACCGCGCGGTCGCGGGCTGTTGTACGCACAGCAGTCGGTGCAGGTCGCCAAGGCCTCGTACGCCGCGGCCCAGGCGGCGGCGAAGGCCACGCAGACCGCGGTGAACGCCGCCAAGGCGACGGTGGCCGACAGCAAGGCGCTGTTCGCGCTCTCCCAGAGCCAGGCGCACGCCATCAACACGGAGTTCCGGCGGATCGCCGCGCAGGAGGCGGCGGCACAGGCGAAGGCGGCAGCCGTGTCCGCGGACGCGCTGGCCAAGGAGGCCGCCGCCAACGCCACCAAGGCGAAGAACGCGCAGGCCACCGCCGAGCGGGCACAGGAGACGGCTCGCGTCGCCGCAGAGACCGCCAAGGCGCAGCGGGCCAAGGCCGAGCAGGAGAAGGGCCTCGCCTCGAAGGAGCGCCAGAACGCGGCCGAGGAACGGGCCAAGGCCAATGCGGCCGAGCAGCGCGCGGCCGAGGAGCGCGAGACGGCCGGCTCCGCCCGTAGCCGGGCGGAGGACGCCGCGAGGACGGCCGACGAGCAGCTCACCACGGCCCTCCTCGCCGAGGGCCGGGCCTCCTCCGCGCGCGAGAAGGCCGAGGAGGCGGAGCGCAACAAGAAGGCCACCGCCGCCCGGGCCGCCGCCCTGGAGTCGGCCGCCGCCGCGGCCGTCGGCACGAGCGCCGCCGGCGAGACCCGGGAGGCGGCCACCGCCGCCCGTACCGCCGCCGACGACGCGGCCGGCGCGGCCACCCGGGCGCACGCCGCCGCCGGCGAGGCGAGCACCGCGGCGCAGAACGCCCGCGCCGCCGCCACCCGGTCCGATGCCGCCGCGCAGCGCTCCCGCGCGGCCGCCGACAAGGCGTGGTCGGCCTACCAGACGGCCGTCGCCGCGGGCGCGGTCGCGCACGCCGCGGCAGCCGAGGCCATCGACGCCTCCGAGGCCGCGTCGGCGAACGCCGCCGAGGCCGAGAAGGAGGCCAAGAAGGCCCAGGCCGCCTCTCTCAAGGCGAGCCAGGAGGCCCAAGCGGCCCGCGACGAGGCCGCCAAGACCAGGGCTTGGGCGGCGACGGCCGCCGGACACGCGTACGCGGCCGGCCAGGCGGCCGCCGCGGCCCGCGACTCGGCGACCGAGGTGATCAAGCCCGCCAACACCGCCATCGCGGCGGGCACCCCGTACCGGGAGTCGGACACCGCGGCCGCCTTCGCCGTGCTGATCGGCCAGACCTCCATGTCGCTGTCCGAGCAGCAGGCCGCCGCGGCTGCCGCCAAGGCCAAGGAAGCGGCCAAGGCCGCCGCCGACGCCAAGGCGCTGGCCGACAGGGCCGCCGGCGACGCCAAGCTCGCCGCGCAGGCGGCAGCGGCGGCGGCAGCCGACGCGGCGGCCGCGCTCAAGTCCGTGGCCGAGGCCCGTGCCTCGGCAGCGGAGGCGGCCAAGGCCGCCGAGGCGGCGAAGAAGGCCGACGCCAAGACCAGCGAGTACGTCGCACAGGCGGGCACCGACTGGTTCTACGCCGACAGCGCCGCCCGCGACGCCTCCAGCGAGGCCGCCGCGGCGAACAACGAGGCCACCGAGGCCGAGAAGAGCGCCACGAACGCCCGCGCCTCCGCCGGCGCCGCCACCCGCGACTCCGGCGCCGCGGACTCGGCGGCCACCCAGGCGGAGAAGGACGCCGACACCGCGGAGAAGTCCGCGGCCAACGCCAACGAGGACGCGAAGGCGGCCGACGGGGCGGCCGACCGCGCGGAGCAGGAGTTCCTCAAGGAGCAGGAGGAAGCCCGCAAGGCCGCGCTGGAGGGCCCCAAGCCCGACACGGGAGCGGACCTCACCCAGAGCGAGGAGGCGCTGCTCCTCGCCCAGTGCGGCCAGTCCTGCGTGGACGACTTCCGCGCGGCCAGGCAGCTGCTGGCCATGGACGTCATGGACTGGGTGGTCGACAACGGCGGCCAGATCCTCCTCGACGAGCTGGGCTACACCGACGCCAAGAAGTGCTTCACCCAGGGCGACGTCGAGGGCTGCCTGTGGACGCTGGTCAACGTCATCCTCGTGGGCGCGGCCGTCACCAAGGTTCCGGCCGTGGGCAAGGCGATCTACCGGGTCAGCAACGGCATCTACTCCTTCTGGGAGAAACTGGACAAGGCCAAGGACACCCTCGACCGGCTCCGTACGGTCCTGGACCGGGTCAAGAAGGGCCAGAGCGCCGTATCGTGCCTCCTCGCGGCAGGCACCGCCGCCCGACCGGCCGCGTTCCACGGGGCCTCCGCGAAGAACGGGGCGCTGGCCGCCGCCGGCAAGCCGAAGATCTGCGTGACCTCGGCGCTCGGCAAGAACAGCAAGCTCGCCAAGCTCGCCGAGAAGTCCACGAAGAACGAGGACGTGCAGCGCGAGATGAACCAGCTCATCAACAAGCTGCTGGACGGCAACGACCAGCCTGGCAAGGGCTCCAAGGCGCTCTCGCACGGCATCCGGTACCTTCGGGGCGACAAGGGCGCACGGCTCTTCTTCCGCGAGGTCGAAGGCGGCTTCGAGATCATCGGCAAGTCCGACAAGCCGAACGAGCCGAACGTCATCAAGGAGCTGCTGAAGATCTATGGCTCATGAGCCGCTCGTGACCGTGGAGACGGCCGACTTCTCCGTCACGTACGTACTCGCCCTGGATGACGACGCCGACACCGTGGAGGACGTCGACGCGGTCATCCGCGCCCGTGACGGCAAGGGGTGGACCGCGACCTTCATGACCCCTCGGAAGATCGCCGAGGTGATGGACCACCGGTCCACCACCGGCGAGTGCGCCGACGGCCTGTACCTGCGGATCCCCGACCTCGTGATCGTCCGCGAAGGCGGCCTGGACGCCATGACCAGGGCCCTGGTCGACCTCTTCGGCACATACGGCATGGACACCGACGTCCTGCCGCGCTTCGAGGCCGACGAGGACGAGGGCGACTGACCTCAGGTACACGACTGTGCCCCGCCAGGTCGATCCTGGCGGGGCACCACCACGTCCGACGAGGGGTGCCGGCGGCACGACTTCACGGCCCGTCCGGCGGCGCGCACCACGCCAGCGGCCGTGGCCCTCCGCTACCCCATCGGGCGCATATTTCTCGCACTTCGTCCCGGCCCCCCGCAGGGTGCGAATGTGAGCCACGCCAGCACCACCGCCAGTTCGGCCACCGGCACGACCACCGGCACCGCCGCTCTCGCCCCGTCCCTCGCACAGCGACCCGGCACCCGGTTGTCCGTCCTCACCGCGGGCGGCGTCGCGGTGGGGCTGTTCGCGGCGGCCCGGCTCACCGGCATGGCCGTGGTCGCGCTGGCCGCCTGGGCGGCCGGCAGGCACCCGCTGACCCTGCTCGGCCGGTCCTGGGACTCGGTCTGGTACCTGGGCATCGCGGCGCACGGCTACGGCCGCACCCTGTACTTCCGCCCCGACGTCATCCACAGCGACCTGGCGTTCTTCCCGCTCTACCCGGCCCTGGTCCGCATCCTCACGGCTGTCACCCCGCTGAGCGGCGCGGGTGCCGGCCTGCTGGTGTCCTGGACGGCGGCCGCCGTGGCCGCCGCCGGCATCTACGCGGTGGGCGCCCGGCTGCACGGCCGCGCGGTGGGCACGGCCCTCGTCCTGCTCTGGGGCCTGCTCCCGCACTCCGTGGTGCTGTCCATGGCGTACACGGAACCGGTCCTGACCGCGTTCGCCGCCTGGTCCCTGTACGCGGTCCTGGCCGGGAACTGGCTGTGGGCGGGCGCGCTGGCCGCCCTGGCGGGCCTGTCCCGGCCGAACGGCTTCGCGGTCGCGGTGGCCGTCCTGCTCACCGCCGGCCGCGCGATACACCGCTCCCGCGGCCGGGTTACCCACAGGCTGTGGACGGGCGCGGCACTCGCCCCGCTCGGCTGGCTCGGGTACGTCCTGTGGGTGGGCCGCCGCACCGGCGATCCACTCGGCGGCTACTTCGGCGTGCAGCGCCTGTGGGGCTCACGCTTCGACTTCGGCCGGGGCTCGCTCCGTTTCGTCCGCGACCTGCTGCTGCGCGGCGACCGCTTCGTCTTCCCGATGGCCCTGGTGATCGTGGCGACGGCGGTGGTCCTCTACGCGCTCCTGCTGCTGGACCGGGCCCCGCTGCCGCTGCTCGCCTACACCGCCGTACTCCTGCTGATCACGCTCGGCGGCTCGGGCTTCTTCGAGTCCAAGCCGCGCTTCCTCCTGCCGGCCTTCCCGCTCCTCCTCCCCCTGGCCCGGGCACTGGTCCGCACGGCGAGAGCCCGGCCCTGGCACGCGTCCGTGGTGGTCGCGGCCCTGGCCGGGCTCTCGTTCGGCTACGGCGCGTACCTGGTCGTCCTCGCCGGCACGCCCCTGTAGGGCTGCTTACTCCTCGTCGTCGCCCTCGGGCTGGTCGGCCCCGTTGACGGCCTCCTCCAGGCCGAGCTGCTCGACGAGCCACTTGTCGAACTCGATCGCGGCCCGCACCCAGCTGACCGTGGACGACACGAAGTGGTTGATGTCCACGCCCATGCCGATCAGCATCTGGGCCTCACCGATGAGACGGACGGTGCCGTCGTCATGGGTGTGGGTGTAGACCTTGGGCCACAGCGTCCGACGGTTCCAGTCGTCGATGGACTCCAGGAGCTGGGGCTTCTCGTCGATCTTGTGGGGACGGTCGTAGAACGTCCGCACCGAGAAGACCGACTGCTCGTCCTCACCACGGAACATGAAATACGTACGGAACTGCTCCCACGGCGCCGCGAGGTCACCCTCGTCGTCGACGACGTACTTCAGCTCCATCTGGTCGAGGAGCTGCTTCACAAGATCCTGATCCGGGACGACGGGGCCCGCCGGTCCTTGGGGCTGCGGCTCGGGCTGGCCCCCGAAGTTCGGAATCGAGGACGGGTCGATGGTCACCGTGATTTTCCCTTCATACGGATCCCGCCATCCTCCCCCATCCGGGGAGGGGGGTGGCAACCCCCGCCCCGGCGGGTTCATCTCCCGTTGGCGGAATTCCGCTCAGAGCGTCTTTCCGGTCTCCTGACCGGTGCTTTCGACGGCTTCCCCGGCCAATTCACCGGCCGATTCACCGGCCGGTTCGACCACCGGTTCCCCGGCCGCATCGTCCGCCGTCACCGGGCCCACGATCAGGCCCTCGCCGAAGGCGTCCACGCGGATCGTGTCGCCGTCCTTGACCTCGCCGGACAGGATCTCCTTGGCCAGGCGGTCGCCGATGGCGGTCTGGACCAGGCGGCGCAGCGGCCGGGCGCCGTACGCCGGGTCGTTGCCCTCCTCGGCGAGCCAGGCCAGAGCCTCGGGAGTGATCTCCAGGGCGAGGCGGCGGTCGGCCAGCCGCTTGGCCAGCCGGTCGATCTGGAGCCGGGCGATCCGGGCCAGCTCGTCCTTCGCCAGGGCGGAGAAGACGACCAGGTCGTCGAGGCGGTTGAGGAACTCCGGCTTGAAGGACTGCCGGACCGTCTCCAGAACCTGCCGCTTCTTCTCCTCCTCGCCGAGCACCGGGTCGACCAGGTACTGGCTGCCCAGGTTCGACGTCAGCACCAGGATGGTGTTGCGGAAGTCGACGGTGCGGCCCTGGCCGTCGGTGAGCCGGCCGTCGTCCAGCACCTGGAGGAGGATGTCGAAGACCTCGGGGTGGGCCTTCTCCACCTCGTCCAGGAGGACCACGGTGTAGGGCCTGCGGCGGACCGCCTCGGTCAGCTGGCCGCCCTCCTCGTAGCCGACGTATCCGGGCGGGGCGCCGACCAGCCGGGCCACGCTGTGCTTCTCGCTGTACTCCGACATGTCGATCCGGACCATCGCCCGCTCGTCGTCGAAGAGGAAGTCGGCGAGGGCTTTGGCCAGTTCCGTCTTGCCGACACCGGTCGGGCCGAGGAAGAGGAAGGAGCCGGTGGGGCGGTCCGGGTCGGCGATACCGGCACGGGACCGTCGTACGGCGTCGGACACGGCCCGTACGGCCTCGGTCTGGCCGATGAGGCGGCGGCCCAGCTCGTCCTCCATGCGGAGCAGCTTCTGGGTCTCGCCCTCCAGGAGACGCCCGGCGGGGATGCCGGTCCAGGCGGCCACCACGTCCGCGATGTCGTCGGAGCCGACCTCGTCCTTGACCATGGTGTCCCGGGAGGTCTCCACCTCGGCCTCGGACGCGGCCTCCAACTCCTTCTCCAGCTGCGGGATCTCGCCGTACAGCAGCTTGGAGGCGGTGTCGAAGTCGCCGTCGCGCTGGGCGCGTTCGGCGGTGCCGCGGAGTTCGTCGAGCTTCTCCTTCAGCTCGCCGACCCGGTTCAGCGACTGCTTCTCGCGCTCCCAGCGGACGTTGAGGCCGCGCAGGTCCTCCTCCTTGTCCGCGAGGTCGCGCCGCAGCTTCTCCAGGCGCTCCCGGGAGGCCGGGTCGGTCTCCTTCTCCAGCGCCAGCTCCTCCATCTTCAACCGGTCGACGGAGCGCTGGAGTTCGTCGATCTCGACGGGCGAGGAGTCGATCTCCATACGGAGCCGCGAGGCCGCCTCGTCGACCAGGTCGATGGCCTTGTCGGGGAGGAAGCGGGAGGTGATGTAGCGGTCGGAGAGGGTCGCGGCGGCCACCAGCGCGCTGTCGGCGATCTGGACCTTGTGGTGGGCCTCGTACCGGCCCTTGAGGCCGCGCAGGATCGCGATCGTGTCCTCGACGGTCGGCTCCGCCACCAGCACCTGCTGGAAGCGGCGCTCCAGCGCCGGGTCCTTCTCGATCCGCTCCCGGTACTCGTCGAGAGTGGTCGCGCCGACCATGCGCAGCTCACCGCGGGCCAGCATCGGCTTCAGCATGTTGCCGGCGTCCATGGCGGAGTCACCGCCGGCTCCGGCGCCGACGACCGTGTGCAGCTCGTCGATGAAGGTGACGATCTGCCCGTCGGAGTCCTTGATCTCGGCGAGTACGGTCTTCAGCCGCTCCTCGAACTCGCCCCGGTACTTCGCGCCCGCGACCATCGCGCCCAGGTCCAGCGCCACCAGCCGCTTGTCCTTCAGCGACTCCGGCACGTCCCCCTTCACGATCCGCTGGGCGAGCCCTTCGACCACGGCGGTCTTGCCGACGCCCGGCTCACCGATGAGCACGGGGTTGTTCTTGGTACGGCGGGACAGCACCTGCACGACCCGCCGGATCTCCTGGTCCCGTCCGATGACGGGGTCGAGCTTGCCGTCCCGGGCGGCGGCTGTGAAGTCCGTCCCGAACTTCTCCAGCGCCTTGTACTGGCCCTCCGGGTCGGCGGTGGTCACCCGGCGTCCGCCGCGCGCCTTCTGGAAGGCCCCCACCAGCTTCTTCGCGGTGGCCCCCTGCCGATCGAGCACCTCGCCGGCCGCGCCGCCCTTCGCGGCGATGCCGATGAGCAGGTGCTCGGTGGAGAGGTAGTCGTCGCCGAGGTCCCGGGCACGGTCGGCCGCGTCGGCGAGGACCGCGAGCAGTTCGCGGTTGGGCTGCGGAGGCGCGACCGTGGAGCCGGTCACGCTGGGCAGCGCGGCCAGCGCGCGCTCGGCGCCCTGGCGTACGGCGGCCTGGTCGGCGTCGACGGCCGCGAGCAGGTCGGTGATGTTCTCGTTGTCCTGCCCGGCAAGCAGAGCCAGCAGCAGGTGAACAGGCGTCAGGTCCGCATTCCCCTCGGTCACGGCCCGGCTGCTGGCCGCGTTGATCGCGTCCCGGCTCCTGTTGGTCAGCTCGGCGTCCACGTTCGCGTTCTCCTCCTCGGCATCGTTCGGCTGACTCAGCCAACGTACACAAAGTTGAGTCTATTCCACTCAAGGTAGAGACGGGGGCCTTTCCCGGGACCAGCTTCGGGGGCGTGAGGGCCCCTCGGCGCGGCAAGGGGGTTGGGGAAGGGAGGGCGGCGAGGGGCCGGGAGGAGGGCGGGCCGGGAACGGGCACGGGCAGGCGGTCGGGAAGCGGCCCGGGCGGTCAGCCGGACAGAGGGGGGAGAGGCAGCGGATGGCCGGGAGGGGCGGCAACGGCTGTCGGAGGAGGTGCGGGGAATCGGGTGGGAGAGCGCTCTGGGCGAGAGGGCACTCTCCGTGGCGGGCAGCGGAGGCACGGCGGCGTGGACCCCGAGACACAGGGGGCGGGATCAAGTCGGCGCCCCCGGGGTGACCGCCCTGTTCTATCGGCGTTCCATCGACGGATTTCAGCCACCGTAAACCTGGCCGAAACCGGCCGATACGCCGAAATGTCCCCAGAAAACTGCAGCGGCGTCACCGTGTTCAGGTCACGGTGACGCCGCTGCGGGGGGAAGCACCTGAGCGATCTTTTACGACGGGGGAATCGCGTCAGGCACTGCGGGGGGTGGCCGAGATGGTCCTCACGTCCGGTACCTCCGGCTCAGCCAGCCGGTGGTCCCGTTGGTCCAGATTCACAAAAATCATTCCGTAGCGGACGGCACACCGCACGGGCTGCGGCGCACCCCGGGGCTTGCGCAGACACCGGTAGGCCCGTACGTCCTCTTCGTCGTCCCGCGTCACGACGACCGGCTCACCGAAGACGGTCACCATCAGCGAGTCACCGCTGTGGGGGATGGCGGTGACCAGATCGATGAAGTGCCAGCCGGAGCGGTAGGCGGTGGCCATCTCGCGTCGGAAGGATCGGTCGTCGGGTGGGGTGGTCACTTCAGCTCCCGGCTCCATCGGTCACGGAATCAGCAGTGCCAGTAGTCTCGGAGTCCGCGGCCACCGCCGGCCAGCTGCTGTTCGCACGAACCTCACTCTTCCCAGTGGACGAAAAGCCACTGAGCGCTCCGAAGGCTGCGACGACGGAGAAGGCGGCGACAAGCACCGAGCGAAGCAATTTGTTACGCATCTTCGGCTTCGTCCTCACTTGAAAGTCCCCTTTCCCCCCGTCAGGTACGACGATGGCTCATTCGGGCACGTCGTGGCCACACAATCGGTGCATCATGTTCCTGCATGTTCAGGACCCTGGGGGGTGGAGTTTTGGTAACAAGTCACTCAAATACGACACATCCCCACGCCTTGAACGAGTTGTGCACGGAGGGTAATCGCCTGTATGCGGCCGCACTCCGCGCGGGACGGATCGCTCGCGCGGACGCGGAACCGGCTCCCTGCCTGATGGATTCTGCCCTGCTGCACCCCGACCCCGACGATCCGAACTGGTTGCGTCCGGTGCCGCCGGCGATCGCACTGGCCCAGCGTCTCAATCCCATCGAGCGTGAGATCAGCGCACGCCGTCAGCTGGCCACCGACATCGCCGGCGCCTTCGAGCCCTTCCTGTCCATCGGCGGTCAGTCGGAGTCGGGCGGCGGTTCGATCACGGTGCTGGAGGGCGGCGAGCGCATCAACGCCGCGCTCAACCTGGCCACGGCCCAGTGCCATACGGAGATGCTCACCGTCCAGCCGAGCGACCGGATGCCCGAACGCAGCATGCTGCGCGGACTGGAACGCGACAAACCGCTCATAGAGCGGGGCGTACGGATCCGCACCCTGTATCAGCACACCGCCCGCTACAGCCAGGAGAAGCTGGCCTACGCGGCACAGCTCGCCGACGGCAAGGTGGAGTACCGCTCCATAGACGAGCTGGTGGAGCGCCTGATCATCTGTGACGAGACGGTCGCCTTCATCCCCATCCGGGACGACCAGCAGGTCGCTCTGGAACTGCGTCATCCGGGCCTGGTCCGCTACCTGGTCAAGGTGTTCGAGTTCATGTGGACCCGAGCGGTCCCGCTGAGCGCCGGCGCCCCCTACGAAACCGCTCCCGACGGCATCACCGACATCCAGCACTCCATCGCGAAGCTGCTCGTCGAGGGCCATGTCGACGAGGCCATCGCTCGCCGCCTGGGCATGAACGTCCGCACCTGCCGTGCCCACATCGCCAAGCTGGCCCAGGTGCTCGGCAGCGGCAGCCGCGCACAGCTCGGCTACCTGATCGCCCAGTCCGGGATCCTGGACCACAGGCTCCCCGAGGAGGGCGGTGTCGGGTGACATCGGCTCCGCACACCGAGCACGGCATCGAGAGCCTGTGCGCCGCGGGGACCGAGCTGTACGAACGGGCCCTGGGCAAGGGGCACATATCGGCCGGAGAGGCCGCCGAGGCACCCTGTCTCGTCGACCTCGGTCTCCTGCACCCGGCGCTGGACGGTCTCGGCCGACTGGAGCCCGTGGCGCCCGCCATCGCCCTGAACCGGCTGCTGCGCGCCACCCGCGCCGACATCGCGGACGCCCACCGCCGCGAGAACCTCCTGGTGGACACGTGGGAGCCACTGCTGCGGCTGGGCCTCCGCCCGATCGCGGACACGAGCACCGACATCCCGCTGCTGCTCCTGCACAGCGGCACCGCACGGATCAATGACGCCATCACCGCGGCACGCTCGCCCTCGAAGTCCGGCACCCCGCCTTGATCCGCTACCTCGTCACCACCTTCGACCGTCTCTGGCGCCTGGCCACCCCGATGTTCCCCAAGGCCGAGCAATGCCCCACCGTCAACGGCATCACCCCCCGCCAGCAAGCCATCGCCGCCCTCCTCGTAGAAGGCCACACCGACGCCGTCATCGCCGAGCGCCTCGGCATGAACATCCGCACCGCCCGCGACCACATCGCCAAGCTCGCCACCACTCTCGGCAGCGACAGCCGCGCCCAGCTCGGCTACCTCATCGGACGCTCGGGGATCCTTGATCAGGAAGGCTGATCACGGTCGGCGTCCCGCTCGCCTCGCCCGGCGGCCGGTCCAGCCCCACCTGCGCTATCCGCACGCCCAGTTGGGTACGGCTGGCCGCGCCCAGGGTCTCCGAGAGGCGGGCGATGTGGGCGCGGCAGGTACGGACGCTGATGCCCAGGCGCTCGGCGATCACCGCGTCCTGGTGCCCCTCCGCAAGGAGCGCAGCGATGGACTGCTCCCTGTGCGAGATGCCCTCGATACCGGTGTCGGGGAGCGGGGCGGTGAGGGGGATCGCGAGGCGCCACAGCCGTTCGAAGACGGTGACGAAGTACGCGACCAGGGCGGGGTGACGCAGCTCCAGGGCCATCGTGCGGTCGGCGTTCGCGGGAATGAACACCACCGTGCGGTCGAAGAGGATGAGGCGGTCGATGACCTCGTCGAGCGTCCGGGCCTCCACCGCGTCGCCCATCAGCTCCAGGTAGTTGAGCAGCCCCTGGCCGTGCCGGGCGACATGCGTGTACAGGTCCCGCATGCGCACGCCCCGGCCGCGCAGGGCGACCGCCCGGTGCAGTCCCTCGGTCAGCTCCGACTCACGGCGGATACCGCCCGGCTGCACGGTCAGCACCTCGCTGGTGCACGCCTCCGTCGCCTGGTCCATCGCCGCCTGGATCCGTGACAGCCCGTCCAGGACCCGGATCGCCGCCGTGCCCTCGGCGGAGGCCGACACGGCCTGCAGCTGCCGGCCCAGACCGGCGTACCACTCGAAGGCCTCGACCGCCGAGCCCACCCGCCGCTGGCTGTCGGTGACCTCGTCGTAGACCCCGCGCAGCAGCCGGGTCATGACCTCCTGCGGGGAGGTCGGCACCAGCCAGTCCATGTCGTCGGGGTCCGGGTGCAGCAGTGCCAGCTCCAGCAGACAGGGCACCGCGTCGGCGTCCGTGCGCGGTACCCGGCCCCGGCGCACGGCACGGGAATACACGCGATCCCCGGCGGCGCACAGTCGGTCGGCACCGTGTGGATGCTTCTCCGTCCCGTGCCCGGCCATCGCCCATTCCACCCCCGGTTTGCTGCCTCTTCCGCAGCGCAACTATGAGCGGTCCGTGCCGGGTCCGCAACACGGCTCTCCTCGCACCGGGCGTCGTAATCCACGCATACGCCCTGCTATCTCCCGGCCTCCGCAGCCCGCACTGCAACAAGATGACGGTGGTGGTGGAGGGGCCACCGGGGCATCGTGGAGATCGCTTCCCACGGGTGTTCGCCGGACACCCGGAGGGGCCCCGGTCCGCCCTCCCCCGATCGGTTCCGGGGCCCCCGCAACGCGCTCACGGGGATGGCGCGTTGCGAGGAGGGCCGCTCGCGGACACGTCACGCGGGGGACCTGGCGGATCCCCGAAATCCGCCGGTGATCACCGTGTTACGTGCCCGCTCTAACGTCCCTTCATGGCGGACATATTTGACGCGTACGCGTTGGCCGACGCGTGGGACGAGATGTTTGTGCGGCCGGGGGAGGTCAGGACCGCCTACGAGCCGGTACTGGCGGCACTCCAGCCGATCGAGCCCGGTGAACTGCGCTTCCGGGCCGACCAGATGGCCCGCGCCTTCACCGACCGCGGCGTGACCTACGCCTTCGCGGGCGAGGAACGGCCCTGGCCGCTGGACCTGGTGCCCAGGATCCTCGACGCCCTGGAGTGGGATCTCGTACGAAGAGGCGTGGCTCAGCGGGTCAGGGCCCTGGAGGCCTATCTCGCCGACGCCTACGGGCCCGCCCGGGCCTTCGAGGACGGGGTGGTGCCCTGGCGGCTGCTGCTGTCCTCGCCCCACTTCCACCGGGCGGCGCACGCGGTGGAACCGCCCGGCGGGGTACGCGTCCACGTGGCCGGAATCGACCTGGTGCGGGACGAGGCCGGGGAGTTCCGGGTGCTCGAGGACAACGTGCGGGTGCCGAGCGGGGTGTCGTACGTCATCGAGAACCGGCGGGCGATGACCCGGATCTTCCCCTCGCTCTTCGCCGAGCAGCATGTGCTGCCGGTGGACGGCTACGCCGGGCGGCTGCTCGCCGCGCTGCGCGCCGCCGCGCCCGGCGGAGCGGCGAGCGATCCCCGGGTCGTGGTGCTCACTCCGGGGCCCGGCAACGCGGCCTACTTCGAACACGCCCTGCTGGCCCGGCTGATGGGCGTGCAGCTGGTGGAGGGCCATGACCTGGTGTGCCGCAACAACCGGGTGTGGATGCGGACGACGCGCGGCGAGGTGCCCGTGCACGTCGTATACCGGCGCCTCGACGACGACTTCCTCGACCCGCTGCACTTCCGCCCCGACTCGGTGATCGGCTGCCCCGGCATCCTGAACGCCGCCATCGCCGGTCACGTCACACTCGCGAACGCCGTGGGCAACGGCATCGCGGACGACAAGCTCCTCTACACCTACGTCCCGGATCTCATCCGCTACTACCTCGGCGAGGAACCGATTCTCCCCAATGTGGAGTCCTACCGACCTGATGAACCCGGCCAGTTGGAGGCGGTCCTCGACCAGCTCGACCAGCTGGTCGTGAAGCCCGTCGACGGGGCCGGCGGACAGGGCATCGTGATCGGGCCGAAGGCCGACGCCGAGACCCTGGAACGCACTCGCAAAGCCGTTGTCGCCGATCCGCGCGGCTACATCGCGCAGCGTCCGGTCGCCCTCTCCACCTCTCCCACCCTCGCGGGTGAACGCATGGCACCCCGCCACATTGACCTGCGCCCGTTCGCCGTGAACGACGGCGACGACATCTGGGTGCTGCCCGGCGGACTGACCCGGGTCGCCCTCCAGGAGGGCAACCTGATCGTCAACTCCAGCCAGGGCGGCGGCTCCAAGGACACCTGGGTGCTCGCCGAGGGCCCCGCCGAGCGGCCCGCACCGGCCCCGGCCGGCGCCGTCCCGGAGATCGTCCCGCGCCTCCTGGGCCCCGACGGCACCCGTCCCGACGTACCGGAAGGAGCGCACCAGCAGTGAACGACGTGATCCTCTCCCGCATCGCCGAGGCACTGACCTGGACCGGACGGTACGTCGAGCGTGCCGACGCCACCGGCCGCATCCTCGACGCCTACCTGCACCGGATGCTGGAGGACCCCTGGCGCGACGAGGACACGGCCTGCCGGTCGCTGTACGCGATCCTCGGCGTCGACGCCGGCCCGGAGCCCGTGGACATGCAGCAGGTCCTCGACCAGCTCGCCTTCGACGCCCGCTCGACCGGGGCGATCGAGGGGGCGCTGGGCGCCGCCCGCCGGAACGCGCGCAGCGCCCGTGAGGCCGTCTCCTCCGAGATGTGGGAGTGCCTCAACTCCACCTGGCACGCCCTCGCCGGGCAGCGCCTGGCGGCCCGCCGCACCGGCCCCTACTCCTACCTGGAGCTGGTACGGCGCCGGGCCGCCCTCTTCTTCGGTCTCGCCGACTCCACCATGAGCCGCGACGACAGCTGGCGGTTCGTCGTCCTCGGCCGGAGCCTGGAGCGGGTGGACATGACCGTACGGCTGCTGTCGGTGCGCGTGCTGGACGCGGCGCACGCGCCGGACTGGCCGACGCTGCTCAGCGCGAGCGGCGCCGACGAGGCCTACGCGCGGGTGCACAGCGGGTTCGGGGACACCCCGAGAGTGGCCGGGTTCCTGCTGCTCGACCGGGACTTCCCGCGCTCCGTGCTGCACGCGCTGACCACGGCGGAGGAATGTCTGGCCGCGCTCGGCCGGCCGCGTCAGGATCCGGCGCGGTCGCCGGTCGGGCGGCTGCGGACCCGGCTGGAGTACCTGGACACGCACACCCTGGAGGACCAGCTGCCGGTGCTGCTGCGGGATCTGCAGCAGGCCTGCACGGCGTGCGCCGACGCGGTGGCAGAACGGTTCTTCCCGTACCAGGGGCCCGTCGAGTGGGCCCAGGAAGGAGCCTGAGATGGCTCGTCGCCTCCGGATCCGGCACGTCACCCGCGTCGCGTACGCCCGGCCCGCGGCCTCCTCGCACAACGAGGTCCGGATGACCCCGCTGACCCTGCCGGGGCAGACCACGCTGGACGCGCGGGTCACCGTCGCTCCGGCGACCGCCGTCTGGTCGTACTGGGACTACTGGGGGACCCAGGTCACCGGGTTCGACCTGCTGGAGCCGCACGAGGATCTGACCATCACGGCGTCGAGCCTGGTGGAGACCTCGGCGCCGGGGCCGTTGCCGCAGCCGCCGGCCTGGGCGGAGGTGGCCGAACGGGCGGGCGGGTCACGGCTGTTGGAGTTCGTGACCGGGACGTCACGGACGACGGTGCCGAAGAAGCTGGTGAAGAAGGCGCGGGAGGCCGCCGCCGGGCTGGGGCCGCACGAGGCCGCGGTGGCCGTCTCCGGGATGGTGGCCGACCGGGTCGCCTACCTCCCGGGCGCGACCAGTGTGAACACGTCACCGGCCGAGGCATGGGCCCAACGGGCGGGGGTGTGCCAGGACATCACGCATCTGACGATCGCCCTGCTGCGGGGGCTGGGGCTGCCCGCCCGGTACGTCTCGGGGTATCTGCACCCGGAGCGGGAGGCGGAGCTGCACCGCCCCGTCGCCGGGCAGAGCCATGCCTGGATCGAGTACTGGGCGGGTGACTGGTGCGGCTACGACCCGACGAACCGGGTGCGGGCCGACGAGTCGCATGTGGTGGTGGCCCGGGGACGGGACTACGACGACGTCACGCCCCACAAGGGGATCTACCGAGGGGTCCCCGGCGGGGCTCCGGAGGTGACGGTGGAGTTCACCAGGGTCGCGTGACCGAGGGGTCCCCGGCGGGGCTCCGGAGGTGACGGTGGAGTTCACCAGGGTCGCGTGACGGCCGTGGCCGTGGTGACGGCCCTGGCCGTGGTGAGGATCGTGGCCGTGGTGAGGATCGTGGCCGTGGTCTCGGTCCGCGGGCCAGCGGCGGCCGGACCCGCGGCTGCGGCGGGCCGGCGGCAGCGGTCGGGGGGCGGGGCCTACCTGAGGCCGGCCGCGTCGCAGGCCGACTTGTAGTCGGCGGTGCAGATCTGCGAGATCTTGTAGATGCCGTCCGCGACGACGGTGTCCTTGATCTTGCTCTTCGTCACGGCGCTGACCTGCACCAGCTGGGCCGGGATGTCCTTGTTGGACGGGCTGTCGACCTGGTCCTGGGTGAGCGCGTCGAACTGGATGTCCTTGCCCTGCACCTTGTAGACGGCCATCTCGGCGGCGGCCTCGGCCTCGGCCGGGTAGGGCTTGTAGACGGTCATGTACTGCTGGCCGGTGAGGATCCGCTGAATGGCGTCGAGGTCCGCGTCCTGGCCGGTGACCGGCGGGATGTCGGTGATGCCGGCCGCCTTGAGGGCCTTGATGATCTCGCCCGCCATCGCGTCGTTCGCGGAGTAGACGGCGGCGACGTTGTCCTTGCCGATCGCGTTGATCGCCTTGGTCGTCTCTTTCCCGGCGGTCGGCGGGTCCCAGTCCTTGGTGTCGAACATGGCGTCGGTCGGAATCGTCACCTTGCCGGTCAGCTCGGACAGGGCACCCGTCTTGAACTGCTTGGCGTTCGGGTCCGTCGGCGAGCCGTTGATCATGATGACCTTGTCGGAGGTGTCGACGTTCGACCCGATGCCCTCCAGGAGCGTACGGGCCTGCACCTCGCCGACCAGCTCGTTGTCGAAGGAGACGTAGGCGGCGATCGGGCCCTCGGCGAGGCGGTCGTAGGCGATGACCGGAATGCCCGCGTCCTTGGCCTTCTTCACCGTGCCGGCGATGGCGTGCGAGTCGACCGAGTCCAGGATGACCACGTCGACCTTGTCGTCGATCATCTTCTGCAGCTGCTTGGCCTGCGTGGGGGCGGACGACGCGGCGTTCTGGTAGTCGACCCGGCCCTGCTTGTTGGTGAGCTCGGCGATCTTCGACTTCATGATCGGGTAGTCGAAGTTGCTGTACCGGGTGTTGATCTTGTCCGGCATCAGCACACCCACCGTGATGTCGTTGCCCTTCGTCGGGGTCGCGGACGTCGACGATCCTGTCGCGTTGAGCATGCCGCAGCCGGCAAGCGGAAGGGTCATCGTGGACGCGGCCACAAACATGGCTATTCGACGCATACGGGGGCTCACTTCAGGTGCGTTCCGGACGTGGGGCTGCTTGCGACCCAGATGTCTCAAAAGCCAACGCGTACGCCACACCCGGCGTCAAGCGGAACCACTTAACGAGTGCGCAACACTACGCTCCGCTGTGTCTGTGAAGGGTATGCGGAATCATCTCCAAACACCCTTTACGGGCTCTCCATCCAAAGGGAGTTCACGAGCAGGCAAAGATCAGTACAACCAACTCCTTTCCTCATGAGTCGACATCGGGACGGCTCGGCCCGTCACACGGACACGACCAGAGGATCGAATGAACCCAGCCAGACGCACCGCGGCCGGCGCCGTGGTGCTCGCCACCGCCGGAACCCTGCTCGGCGGTGCCACGCAGTCCGCCTCGGCGGCCACGACAAGCTGCACCGCACCGGTCTACAAACGGCAGTTGTTCGCGAACACCACGTTCAAGGGCACCCCGAAGAAGACCGCCTGCGACTCCACGATCAGCGAGAGCTGGAGCGGCGCCCCCGCCTCCGGCCTGCCGAAGGACAACTTCGGCGTCCGCTGGAGCGTCACCCGCGACTTCGGCTCCGGCGGCCCCTTCGCCCTCGCCGCCTCCGGACTCGACGGCATCCGCGTCTACGTCGACGGCAGCCGCAAGGTCGACCTGTGGAAGAACACGTCCAAGACCGTCAGCAAGACCGTCAACGTGACCGTCCCCAAGGGCAGGCACACCCTGCGGATCGACTACGTCAACTGGACCGGCGCCGCCAAGGTCAAGTTCACGTACACGCCCCGCACTTCGGCGAGCATCGACAAGGTCAGGCCCCTCGCGCCGAGCGGGACCTCCCTCTCGTACGACACGGCCACCGGCAGGGCGAAGCTCACCTGGTCGAAGAACAGGGAACCGGACCTCGCCGGCTACCGGGTCTACCGGCGGCTCAAGGGCGGCTCCTTCGGCAGCAAGCCGCTGGCCACGACCGCCTCCGCCACGTACACCGACACCCCGCCGAAGACCGGCGCCACCTACTACTACGAGGTCCGCGCCCACGACAAGGCGGGCAACCAGTCCCCCGGCAGCGCCGACCTGGGCGTCACGACCCCCGACAAGACCCCGCCGGCCGCGCCGTTCGTCGAGATGGACGGGTGCCCGTCCGACCGGCCCTACGCGGCCCCGGAACTCGTCACGACCGCGGAGAACGCGGCGGACATCGCGTGGTACGAGATGCAGCGACGGAACCCCGTCACCGGCGCCTGGACCACCGTGTACACCGGCGCCAAGGGCGCGATCTGCGACACCGGTTACCCGGCCGACGGCAGCAAGGTGACCTACCGGGGCCGGGCCCGCGACGCCGCCGGGAACTGGTCCGTGTACTCGGCCGCCACCACGTTCACCACCAGCGACCTGACGCCTCCGGCGACCGCGGCCGACGCCCGGTCCGGGTACCGCTCGGGCGTGCCCCACCTGGTGTGGTCCCCGGTCGACGGCGCCGCCTCCTACCAGGTCCTCCAGTACGACCCGGCGACCGGCGGCTATGTCGACGCCCTGCCCGGCACCGGCACCGCCGTCCACACCACGAAGGACACCGACGTCGTCCCGCTCCAGCGACTCGCGGTCGCCGACAGCTACCGGTACGCGGTGCGCTCGGTGGACGCACAGGGCAACGCGGCCGCCCCGGTGGAGGTCACGCTGACGATGGCGGACCGCACCGAGGCCGTCCCCGCGTTCCGGACCACCGCGAACCGCTTCGACGAGGGCGTGATGGTCGAGTGGAGCAGCGCAGACCCGTGGACTTTCGGCGAGGACCGGCCGCTGCTCACCTACCGGATCGTCCGCACCGACAAGGCGACCGGTGTCAGCAGCACCGTGACCGGGTGCAAGCCGAACAACTCGCAGGACCTGCCGCCGGCGGATCCCGAGACGTACTGGACCTGGACCGGCGACGACGCCCCCGCGTACGCCGGGGACCGGCAGATCAACGGCGTCTGCTGGGACGTCTCCGGCGCCTCCGAGACGACGTACGACTACACGGTCGTGACGATCGACCCGTACGGCCACGAGTCGCGGCCCGGTCCGGCCGCCACGGCGACCACGCCGGACACCGTGCGCCCCGCTCCGGTGGAGAACCTGACGGCCGAACCCGTCCCCCTGGGCGTCCGCCTGACCTGGACACCGCCCGCCGACGACGACGTCACCGAGTACTACGTGTGGCAGGGCATGACCGACCCGGACACCGGCGAGACGGTCTGGAAGAAGAACTGCTGGACCTCTAACTCCGCAGCCACCGGGATCCTCTGCCCGACCGTCCCCGACGGCGCCACCCACGTCTACCGCGTGGCCGCCGCGGACGGTTTCCACCTGTACGAGAACGAGGGCCCCGACTTCTTCCACACCACCACCGTCTCCGTCACCCTGCCCGACACCCGGCCGCCCGGCTGGACGAAGACCGAGATCCGTGCGGACCGTTACCCGGAGCTGTACGTGAACTGCTCCGCGAGCTCCGGCCTCGGCGACTGCTCCCGGTTCGCCGCCTACCGCGTGGAGCGCTGGGACCCGGCCGCGGCCGCCTACGTCACCCTGTCCGAGGGCCCTACGGGCAACACCGCGTACTACATGGACACCACGGTGTCCGGGGACTCGCTGGGCCTCTACTACTACCGCGTCGTCCGCCTGGACGCCTCGGGCGCCGAGGCGTCGGTCACCTCCACGGCCTACGGCATCTGGGACTACTGACCACATGACGAAAGGGGCCCGGAGGACATGTCCTCCGGGCCCCTTCGCGCAGCTACCGCTAGTCCTTGGCCTTCTTCGGCCGCCACACCACCAGCGCGCTGGTCTGCTGGACCTCCTGGTACGGGACCAGGTCACGGCGGTACGAGGCGTGCACCGCCGCTTCGCGCTGCCGCATCGCGGCCGCCGCGCCGTCCAGGGCCGCTTCCATCTCGGCCACGCGGGCCTGGAGCGCGGCGACCTGGTTCTCCAGTTCGATGATGCGCTTGATGCCGGCCAGGTTGATGCCCTCGTCCTGCGACAACGCCTGTACCTGGCGGAGCAGTTCGATGTCGCGGGCCGAGTAGCGCCGGCCCCGCCCGGCCGTGCGGTCCGGGGAGACCAGGCCCAGGCGGTCGTACTGGCGCAGCGTCTGCGGGTGCAGTCCGGAGAGCTGGGCCGCCACCGAGATGACGTAGACCGGAGTCTCCTCGGTCAGTTCGTACGGACCTCGGAAATTGTCACTGCGTCGACGGCCGTCCATCTCTGTCATGCTCCCTTCGCGGCCTCGAACAGCTCGGCGCGCGGGTCCTCGCCCGCGGTCGCCTCGCGATACGCCTCCAGCGCGTCACGAGCATTCCCCGACAGGTCCTTCGGGACACTCACCTCGACGGTGACCAGAAGGTCGCCACGGGTGCCGTCCTTGCGGACCGCGCCCTTGCCACGGGCGCGCATGGTGCGGCCGTTGGGCGTGCCCGGGGGCAGCTTCAGGGTGACCGGCGGTCCGCCCAGGGTGGGCACCCTGACCTCGCCGCCGAGCGCCGCCTCGGTGAAGGTCACCGGGACGGTCACCGTGAGGTTGTCGTCCTTGCGGCCGAACACCGGGTGGGTGTCGACGTGGACCATGACGTACAGGTCGCCCGCCGGACCGCCGCGCTCGCCCGGTGCGCCCTTGCCGCGCAGCCGGATCCGC
Source organism: Streptomyces sp. NPDC048417 (assembly GCF_040651615.1). Classification (NCBI taxonomy): domain Bacteria; kingdom Bacillati; phylum Actinomycetota; class Actinomycetes; order Kitasatosporales; family Streptomycetaceae; genus Streptomyces; species Streptomyces sp. NPDC048417. The sequence goes on from NZ_JBEZKI010000027.1 coordinate 129,003, forward strand.
TGGCCGTCGGTCACCCCGGCGGGGATGCGGACCTGCATGGTCCGGGACGACTTGGCGCGGCCGCTGCCCTTGCAGTCGAGGCAGGGGTGCTCCGCGATCAGGCCGCGGCCCTTGCAGTCCGGGCAGGGGTCGGTGAGCGAGAAGCCGCCTCCGGATCCTCGCGCCACCTGGCCGGTGCCGACACAGGTCGGGCACACGCGCGGTGTGCCGTTCTTGTCGCCGGTGCCCGAACAGGCCTTGCAGGGGGCCTGCGAGGACATCCGCAGCGGGACCGTGGCGCCCTCGATGGCCTCCGTGAAGCTGAGCGTGACCTCGGACTCGATGTCCTGGCCGCGCCGGGGCTGGGTGCGCGTGCCCGCGCCGCCGCCCCGGTTGAACAAGCCCCCGAGGACGTCGCCGAAACCGCCGCCGAAGCCGCCCCCGCCCTGTTGCTGCGGGTTGCCCCCGAAGAGATCGCCCAGGTCGAAGTTGAAGTTGCCGCCGCCCGCGCCCGGCCCGGGGCGGAAGCCGCCGTTGCCGAAGAGGGCGCGTGCCTCGTCGTACTCCTTGCGCTTCTTGGGGTCGCCGAGCACGTCGTTCGCCTCGGAGATCTCCTTGAAGCGCTCCTCGGCCTTGGCGTTGCCCTTGTTGGCGTCCGGGTGGAACTCGCGGGCGAGCTTCCGGTACGCCTTCTTGATCTCGGCCTCGGTGGCGTCCTTGGGGACGCCGAGGACCTTGTAGTAGTCCTTCTCGATGAAGTCCTTGGTGCTCATCCCCGACGCCCCTCCTTCCGCTCGGTCCTTATTACGTCAGCCCTCCTCAGGGCCGTTGTCCTTCTCGTCGCCGGCCGCGGGGGCCTCGTCGGTCCCCTCGGCCTTCGCCGGCGTCGCTCCCGGCTGCGGTTCGGCGACCGCCACCCGCGCGGGGCGGATGGTGCGCTCGCCGATGCGATACCCGGGCTGAAGAATCGCCACGCACGTCGTCTCGGTGACGTCCGGCGCGTAGCTGTGCATCAGCGCCTCGTGGATCGTCGGGTCGAAGGGCTCGCCCTCCTTGCCGAACTGCTGGAGTCCCATCTTCGCCGCGACCGTTTCGAGCGACTCGGCCACCGACTTGAAACCGCCGACCAGTTCGCCGTGTTCCCGCGCGCGGCCGATGTCGTCGAGCACCGGCAGGAGTTCGGTCAGGAGGTTCGCGATGGCGATCTCCCGGACCGTGATCCGGTCGCGCTCCACTCGGCGGCGGTAGTTCTGGTACTCGGCCTGGAGGCGCTGGAGGTCCGCGGTGCGCTCGCCGAGCGCGGTGCGCACCTGGTCCAGCTGTGCCGTCAGGCCGGCCACTTCTGCTGCGTTTGCGTCCCCGGCCGGGGCCGCCCCCTGTGCGGGAGCGGCCTTCGGCTCGGCGTCGTCGGAGGTGGCGCCGGAGGGGACGTCGGGCTTCTCCTCGAAGCCCGGGGTCTCCTCCGTCACGCGGCACCGTCCTTGCGCTCGTCGTCGACGATCTCGGCGTCCACCACGTCGTCGGCGGCGTCACTCTCACCGGCACCGGCAGCGGCACCGCCGGCGGCCTGGGAGGCCTGGGCGTCGGCGTACATGGCCTGGCCCAGCTTCTGGGAGACGGCCGCGACCTTCTCGGTGGCGGTGCGGATCTCGGCGGTGTCCTCGCCCTTGAGCGTCTCCTTCAGCTCGGCGATGGACTCCTCGACCTCGGTCTTGATCTCGCCCGGGACCTTGTCCTCGTTGTCCTTGAGGAACTTCTCGGTCTGGTAGACGAGCTGCTCGCCCTGGTTGCGGGTCTCGGCGGCCTCGCGGCGGCGGTGGTCCTCCTCCGCGTACTGCTCGGCCTCCTGGCGCATCCGGTCGACCTCGTCCTTCGGCAGCGAGGAGCCGCCGGTGACGGTCATCTTCTGCTCCTTGCCCGTGCCCAGGTCCTTCGCGGTCACGTGCATGATGCCGTTGGCGTCGATGTCGAAGGCGACCTCGATCTGCGGGACACCGCGCGGGGCCGGCGGCAGACCGGTCAGCTCGAACATGCCGAGCTTCTTGTTGTACGCCGCGATCTCGCGCTCGCCCTGGTAGACCTGGATCTGGACGGAGGGCTGGTTGTCCTCGGCGGTGGTGAAGATCTCGGACCGCTTGGTCGGGATCGTCGTGTTCCGCTCGATGAGCTTGGTCATGATGCCGCCCTTGGTCTCGATGCCGAGGGACAGCGGGGTCACGTCGAGGAGCAGGACGTCCTTGACCTCACCCTTGAGGACACCGGCCTGGAGGGCGGCGCCGATGGCGACGACCTCGTCCGGGTTGACGCCCTTGTTGGCGTCCTTGCCGCCGGTCAGCTCCTTGACGAGCTCGGCGACGGCGGGCATACGGGTGGAGCCGCCGACGAGGACGACGTGGTCGATCTCGCCGAGCTGGATGCCGGCGTCCTTGATGACGTTGTGGAACGGCGTCTTGCAGCGCTCCAGGAGGTCCGCGGTCAGCTGCTGGAACTGGGCCCGGGTGAGCTTCTCGTCCAGGTGCAGGGGGCCCTCGGCGGACGCCGTGATGTAGGGCAGGTTGATCGAGGTCTCGGTGGACGAGGACAGCTCGATCTTGGCCTTCTCGGCGGCCTCGCGGAGGCGCTGGAGGGCCATCTTGTCCTTGCCGAGGTCCACGCCGTGGCCGGCCGCGAACTGCTTGACCAGGTAGTCGACGACGCGCTGGTCCCAGTCGTCACCACCGAGGTGGTTGTCGCCGTTGGTGGCCTTCACCTCGACGACGCCGTCACCGATCTCCAGGAGGGACACGTCGAAGGTGCCGCCACCGAGGTCGAAGACGAGGATCGTCTGGTCGTCCTTGTCGAGGCCGTAGGCGAGCGCGGCCGCGGTGGGCTCGTTGACGATGCGCAGGACGTTCAGGCCCGCGATCTCGCCGGCCTCCTTCGTCGCCTGGCGCTCGGAGTCGTTGAAGTAGGCCGGGACGGTGATGACCGCGTCGGTCACCTTCTCGCCCAGGTAGGCCTCCGCGTCTCGCTTCAGCTTCTGCAGGATGAACGCGGAGATCTGCTGGGGGTTGAAGTCCTTCCCGTCCAGCTGGATCTTCCAGTCGGTGCCCATGTGACGCTTCACGGACCGGATGGTGCGGTCCACGTTGGTGACCGCCTGGCGCTTGGCGACCTCGCCGACCAGCACCTCGCCGTTCTTCGCGAAGGCGACGACGGACGGCGTGGTCCGGGCACCCTCGGCGTTGGTGATGACGGTGGGCTCGCCGCCTTCAAGAACGCTGACGACAGAGTTAGTCGTGCCCAGGTCGATGCCGACCGCACGTGCCATGGTGATTTCCTCCAGCTGACTTGAGTGGAACGGACTCAAGTGTGCATCAAGCCTGGCCATGGGTCAACAGACCTGAGTCGTGAAGACTCAACTCTTATCCGTTCCTTACACGCAAGTGCCCGCTGACCTGCGAGGATTCCAGGCGCCGGGGTCCATAAACCGACACCCGAAGGAGTAGCAGCACGACGCTGACGGTGACGCAGGCGACGCATGTGGCGCCCGTCCGCCCGATCCAGCCGCCGTGCACGAGCACCCCGACGAGCACCCCCGCGAAGGATCCGGCCCCCAGGACGACGGTCGCGCCCGGCGGGGTGAGCCCGAGCCGCCGCAGCCGGTGCGCGAGATGGTCGGGCCCCTGCCGCAGCACCGGCCGCCCGGCCAGCAGCCTCGACAGTACGACGAGCAGCACGTCGGCGCTCGCGACGGCGGTGAGCGCGAACAGCACACCCGCGCTGGCGAACGGGTCGTGCCCGGTTCGGGTGATCAGCGCGGCCGCGGCCAGCACGAACCCCGCGAACAGCGCGCCGGTGGCGCCCAGCGCGATCCGCGCGGGATGCCAGTTGTGCATCAGGAACCCGGTGAGCGCGGCCGCGAGCACGCTCAGCAGCACGGCCAGCCCGTCCATGACCTCGGCGGTGGCACAGGCCCCCACCCCGAAGGCGGTGATCACTCCCACGGTCCCGGCCAGCCCGTCCGCGTGGTCCAGCCCCTTGAAGGCGACGGCGACGAAGGCGATCCATCCGACCCCGAGCAGCCCCTCGGCCACACCGAACTCCCCGTACGGCACCACACACGCGGCCGCCGCCGCCGTACCGATCAGCAGGAACCGGGTCTTCAGCCGCCACACGTCGGCGACCAGCCCGAGCAGCGCCACGGCTCCCCCGGCGATCAGCAGCTCCCCGACCCCGGTACCGAGCGGGGCGACCCCGGTCCACTCGCCGGCGCCGGCGACCAGACAGGTGGCACCCACGACGGCGAACCCGCCCAGCACCGGGACGGGCCGCGTCCGCCGGCGGTCGACGAGCCCCAGCCGCAGCGCGAGCGGCCGGATCAGCGCGGCGAGGACGGCGGCGAGCAGCAGGGCGGTGGTGGCGGCGGCGATCCCGTAGAGCACAGGTCTAAATTAGACCTGAATGTAACAATTCCGTACGAGTAACACGAATAACACGATCACTTTGCCACCGCAAGGCAGCGGCAGGTCAGGCACACCTCAGCGATTCAGATCACCCCGTACCTGACTACAGTGCGAGTAAAGATGCGGGTAGTCTCAGACCGACTGCATAAGTTACCGCTTAGTAATTTCGGGAACCCTCGTGTAGAGACCCGAAGAGACCCCTCGCAGGCCCGAGGAGCCCCCATGCAACTCGCCGCGATCATCGTGTCGCTGGTTCTGATCGTGGTCGGCGTGGCGTTGTTCGCCCGCGCCGTCCTGCAGATCTACACCTTCATGCGGCTCGGCCAGAACGTGCCCGCCGGCACCCGGACCGACGAGCCCGTGCAGCGGACCGTCACGGTGGTCAGGGAGTTCCTCGGCCACACCCGGATGAACCGGTGGGGCATCGTCGGCGTGGCGCACTGGTTCGTCGCGGTCGGCTTCTTCTCGCTGCTGCTGACGATCGTCAACGCCATCGGCCAGCTGTTCCAGGCCGACTGGCTGCTGCCGGTCATCGGCGAGTGGCCGCCGTACAACGTCTTCGTCGAGTTCATCGGCACCATGACGGTCCTCGGCATCCTGGTGCTGATCGTCATCCGCCAGCTGAGCAAGCCGAACCGGCCGGGCCGCAAGTCCCGCTTCGCCGGCTCCAACTTCGGCCAGGCGTACTTCGTGGAGACGGTCATCCTGATCGTCGGCGTCTGCATCTTCATGCTGCACGCCCTGGAGGGCGCCCAGCACCACGTGGACTCCTACGAGGCCTCCTTCTTCATCTCCTACCCGGTGGTCTCCTGGCTGCGGGGCATGGACGTCTCCACGCTCCAGAACCTCACCTACTTCTTCGCCGGCCTGAAGATCGCGACCTCCTTCATCTGGATGATCGTGGTCGCCCTCAAGACCGACATGGGTGTGGCCTGGCACCGCTTCCTGGCCTTCCCGAACATCTGGTTCAAGCGCAACGCCACCGGTGAGACCTCCCTGGGCGCCCTGCTGCCGATGACCTCCGGCGGCAAGCCGATCGACTTCACCGACCCCGGTGACGACGACGTCTTTGGCGTCTCCCAGGTCGAGCAGTTCTCCTGGAAGGGCCTGCTGGACTTCTCCACCTGCACCGAGTGCGGCCGCTGCCAGTCGCAGTGCCCGGCCTGGAACACCGGCAAGCCGCTCTCCCCCAAGCTGCTGATCATGTCGCTGCGGGACCACGCCCACGCCAAGGCGCCCTACCTGCTCGCGGGCGGCGGCAAGACCATGGAGGGCGAGGAGAAGGCGAGCGAGGAGCAGCTGGCCGGTGTGCCCGCCGCCGCCCTCGCCGAGGCCGAACGCCCGCTGATCGGCACCGCGGAAGAGAACGGCGTCATCGACCCGGACGTCCTGTGGTCCTGCACCACCTGCGGCGCCTGTGTCGAGCAGTGCCCGGTGGACATCGAGCACGTCGACCACATCGTCGACATGCGCCGCTACCAGGTGATGATCGAGAGCGCCTTCCCCTCCGAGGCGGGCACGATGCTCAAGAACCTGGAGAAGAAGGGCAACCCCTGGGGCCTGGCCAAGAAGCAGCGCCTGGAGTGGCTCAAGGAGGTCGACTTCGAGGTCCCGGTCGTCGGCAAGGACATCGAGGACCTCACCGAGGTCGAGTACCTCTACTGGGTCGGCTGCGCCGGTTCCCTCGAGGACCGCGCCAAGAAGACCACCAAGGCCTTCGCCGAGCTGCTGCACATCGCGGGCGTCAAGTTCGCGATCATGGGCGGCGACGAGAAGTGCACCGGCGACTCCGCCCGCCGCCTGGGCAACGAGCCCCTGTTCCAGGAGCTCGGCATGGAGAACGTCATGGCGCTGAACACGGCGTTCGGCGAGGAGCTGGACGACGACGGCAAGGTGACCGAGGAGTCCCGCAAGCCCAGGTCGGCCAAGAAGATCGTCGCCACCTGCCCGCACTGCCTCAACACCATCGGCAACGAGTACCCGCAGCTCGGCGGTGACTACGAGGTCATCCACCACACCCAGCTGCTCCAGCACCTGGTGGACGAGGGCAAGCTGGTCCCGGTCACCCCGGTCGAGGGCATCATCACCTACCACGACCCCTGCTACCTGGGCCGCCACAACAAGATCTACACGCCGCCGCGCGAGATCATCGCCAACGTCCCGGGCCTGCGCAACGAGGAGATGCACCGCCACAAGGAGCGCGGCTTCTGCTGCGGCGCCGGCGGCGCCCGGATGTGGATGGAAGAGCGCATCGGCAAGCGCATCAACAACGAGCGCGTCGACGAGGCCCTGTCGGTCAACCCCGACATCGTCTCGACGGCCTGCCCCTTCTGCCTGGTGATGCTCACCGACTCGGTCAACGGCAAGAAGAACGACGGCAAGGCCAAGGAGTCCATCCAGGTGGTGGACGTGGCCCAGCTGCTCCTCGACTCCGTGCGGACCCCGGTCGACCCGGCCGGCGAGGCGGAGCAGGAGAGCGCGCCGGAGCCGGAGCCGGTGAAGTAACCCGCGCACAGCGGAACGCCCCCCGACCCACTGCGGGTCGGGGGGCGTTGTGGTGTGGTCCGCCTCGTATCAGGCGCGCGGGCGCTCGAAGGTCAGCAGCAGGCCCTCGACGGCTCCGGGACCTATCCGGCCCTTGACGTCGGCGGAGGTGATGGCCTTGAGGCCCCAGCCGTCCTCGGCGTGCTTGTTGAGGACCTTCTCCAGCTTGTCGCTGTCCAGCGCGTCGCCGATCAGCGACTCCCGGAAGGTGACGACCTTGTACTCGTACGCGTAGGCACTGCTCATGACTGCGGGATCCTCCTGCGGCGGGGCCGGGTCGGGACGGGGTTGCCGGAGCCAGACAATCACCCCGGGGCGCCGCCGCACACCGCGGGACCGGAATTACGGGGCGCCGGTCGCGTCAGAGGTCGCGTCAGACCGTGGTGGTGGCGGTGGCGGCCGGTGGCGTTGACGGTCGCACCCGCACCCGCATCGACCGCTCCCGGGTTATGCGCCGGCAGTGGTGCGGAACGGAGTCCCGCGGCAACAGGATCAAGGCAGCCGCGTACCGCGCCCGTGAGAAGACCGCTCCATCGCCTGGCCGCTGACGCGGAGGTACTCGATGCCGGTGTCCAGCGCCGCCTTGAGGTGGGTGGAGTCACCGGTGGACATCATGATCGAGACACCGCCCTGGATGCCCGCGAGCAGTGCGGTGGACGTCCGGTCGACGTCGAGGTCCGGTGACACCAGACCGTTCGTCTGGAGCGCGCGCATGCCGCGGGCGAGCTGCCCCCGCCACTGCCGCATCAGCTCCGCGACGATCGCCCGTGCGCCGGGGCTGGACCGCCCGACCTGGAGGAACAGGGAGCCCAGGGGGCACCGGTCGCCCTGGAGTTCATAGCGTTCCACCACCACGTCCCGCCACTGCCGCCAGGACTCCCAGGAGTCCAGCCGCCCCAGGTGCGGCTGCTGGTCCGCCAGCACGCGGTCCGCCTCGAACCGGGCCACCGCGAGCAGCAGGGCGTCCTTGCCGTCGGGGAAGTAGTGGAAGAGCTGGCTCTTGCTGGTGCCGGTGCGGCCGCGGATGTCGTCGAGCGTGGTGGCGGCGACACCCTGCGCGCGCAGTACCTCGGCGGCACCCTCGACGATCCGGGCCCGGGTGGCGCGCCCCTTCGCGGTCAGCGTTTGCGACATCCGGCTCCTCCCTCCGAACTCCGGTGGCGTGAGTCGCCCCGACGGTCGACTTTCTGGACTTGCCGGTCCATTTTATGCGACGCACAGTGGACCGCACACCGCCCGTCGCGGGACAACGGACTTAGGGAGACTGCGTCATGAGTGAACGGCTGCGGAACAAGACGGCCCTGGTCACGGGGTCGACCAGCAACATCGGGCAGGCGATCGCCGAGGCCTTCGCCGCCGAGGGGGCGCATGTCATCGTGTCCGGGCGCAATGCGGAACGGGGCGCACAGGTCGTGGCGGGGATCCGCGCGTCCGGCGGCCGGGCCGACTTCGTGGCGGCGGACCTCGACGGCAGCCCGGAGGCTTCCCAGGACCTGGCCGCCCGCGCCCGGGAGACCCTGGGCGGGCGCATCGACATCCTGGTGAACAACGCCGGCATCTATCCGTCCGCGAGCACCGCCGGCACCGACGAGAAGACGTTCGACGAGGTCTACGGGGTGAACGTGAAGGCGCCGTTCTTCCTCACCGCCGCCGTCGCCCCGGCGATGGCCGAGGCGGGCGGCGGGGCGATCATCAACCTCGGCTCGTGGATCGCCCGGCTCGCCGTCCCCGTCGGCGCGCTCTACAGCTCCACCAAGGGGGCGATCGAGACCCTCACCCGGGCCTGGGCGGCGGAGTTCGGCCCCCAGGGCGTGCGGGTCAACGCCCTTTCGCCCGGCGTGATCCTGCCCCCGACCCCGGCGGGCGTGGAGCCCCACCCGGGCGAGGTCATGATGAAGGGCACCCCGGCCGGCCGGGTCGGCACCCCGGACGCCGTCGCCCAGGCCGCGGTCTGGCTGGCCGGCGACGAGGCGTCCTTCGTGCACGGGACCGTGGTGGACGTCGACGGGGGCAGGACCGGGGTCGCCGTCATCGCCGCGTAGCGCGGCCGCTCGGTTGACGGACCGGCAGCCGTGCCACCCCGTCGCGAGCGTCGCGCGGGCGCCGAAGGCGCCCTTGCCGGTGCTGGTGCTGGTGCTGGCGCCCCGGTAGAGGTACACCGCACCTGTGGCGGCGGCCGGGCCGGGGCAGGGGGCGAAGGCGCGGCACCAACCGAGAGCGCGGGCCGGGCAGGGGGCGAAGGCGCCGCACCGGCCGAGAGCGCGGGCCGGGCAGGGGGCGAAGGCGCGGCACCAACCGAGAGCGCGGGCCGGGCAGGGGGCGAAGGCGCCGCACCGGCCGAGGGTGAACCCCGCACCCTGCTTGCGGACTTCCACGGCTCCGGCTCCGCCGAAGTGCGCCGCGACGACCGATTCGCGGGTGCGGCGGGCCGTTCGCTACCTCAGGCCGATCGCCGCGCAGTCCGCCGCGTACTTCGGCGTGCAGATCTGGTCGACGGAGTAGACGCCGTCCGCGACCACCGTGTCCTTGATGTTGTCCCTCGTGAGGGAGACCACCGGCACGAGCGTCGCGGGGATCTTCCGCCGGGTCGGGCTGTCGACCGTGTCGCGGGTCAGCGCGTCGTACTGGATGTCCTTGCCCTGCACCTTGTACACCGCCATCTGGGCGGCCTGGGTGGCCTCGTCCAGGAACGACTTGTAGACGGTCATGTACTGCTCGCCCGAGACGACCCGCTGCACCGCGTCCAGGTTCGCGTCCTGCCCGGTCACCGGCGGGATCGTGGTGGCCCCCGCCTCCTTCATCGCGCCGATGACGGCGCCGGCCATGCCGTCGTTGGCGGAGTAGACGGCGGCGATGTTCTTCAGGCCGACGGCCTGGATCGCCTTCTTCATGTTCGCCTCGGCGACCGCCGGCGACCACTTGTCGGTGTCGTACGACTTCGCGATCCGGACCTTGTTCTGGAACTCGCCGAGGGCACCCTCCTTGAAGCTGGCGGTGTTCGGGTCCGCGGGGTCGCCGTTCATCATGACGATCTCGCTGGTCGCCGCCTTGTCGCCGAGCGCCTCCATGATGGCGCGGCCCTGCACCTCGCCGACGAGTTCGTTGTCGTGGGAGACGTACGCGTCGATCGGTCCCTGGGCGAGGCGGTCGTAGGCGATGACGGGGATGCCGGCGTCCTTGGCCTTCCGGACGTCCGGTGCGATGGCCTTGGCGTCGACCGAGTCCACCAGGATGATGTCGACCTTCTGGTCCACCATCCGCCGGAACTGCCGGCTCTGGGTGGCCGGGCTCGCCTCGGCGTTGGCGTAGACGACCTTGCCCTTGCCGTGGGTGAGGGAGGCGACCTCCTTCCTGAAGATGGGGTGGTCGAAGGTCTCGAACCGGGTCGTGTCCTTGTCGGGCAGGAGCAGTCCCACCGTGATGTCGTCGCCCTTCGTCGCGGACGGGGAGCCACCGCTCCCGCCGATGCTGTCGACGACACCGCACGCGGTGAGCGTGAGAGCGGACGTGGCGGCGGCCAGGGCCAGGGCGATACGGGACACGGGGGTGCCGCAGAGGACAGGAGCGCTCACATCAGGCGCCTTCCGAGTGGGGGGAGCATCATGCGCAACCGATGACGTGGAGGAAGCAAACGCGGAGCGGCCGGGCACGTCAAGACGTAAGGACAACAAGGCTGTTGGGGTGAGCGGGGCGCAACGCGGCGGGACGGGGCGGCGGGATGGCGGTTGCCGCTGGTCAGGCGGTTGCCGCTGAAGGTGCGGGGTGAGCCTCCGGGTTGCTGGATTTCGGCGGGGCCGGGCCGGGGGACCGGTCGAAGCCGCGAGAGCCCCCGGTCACTTCGCGAGCGCTATCGCCATGACGGTGTTCTCGGCCGCACTCCGATGTCGCCGTTGCCCATTGTCGCCGTGCGCTCCGGTGCGGTTGTGGTGCACTGGCAAGGACACGGCGAAGGCATGGCGGAGGCACGGCGAAGACATAGCGAAGGCACGGCAAGAGGTGTCGCGAGGGGGTGCGATCATGGCGTTGGCCTTGTTCTGCGGAGACATCGCGTTCGACGTCGCGCTGCGCGTCGCCCGTTTTCCCGAACCGGACGAGAAGACGCACGCGTTCGAGAACCTGGTCGGTGCCGGCGGAGTCGTCGCCAACTCGGCGGTCGCCTGTGTCCGGCAGGGCGTCGGCGCGGCTCTGCTCGCCGTCGTCGGGGACGACGTGTTCGGTGCCTACGCCACCAGCCACCTCGCGGCGCGCGGCGTCGGGGTCACCGGCGTCACCACGACACCGGGCAGGACGGCGGTGTCGGTGTGCACCCTGGCCGAGGACGGGGAGAAGCGGCTCGTCTACACCTCGTCGGTCTCGCAGTATCCGCCGCCGGAACGGCTGCGCGAGGCCGATCTGGACGGCGTGGACTGGATCCACACCTCGTGCCTGCACCCCGGGGCCGCCGCGGTCCTCGCGGAGCGGGCGCGGGCCGCCGGCATCCCCCTCTCCGTCGACCTGGAGCCCCCTGCGCTCGGCCACGGCGTGGCGGCGCTCGCGCCGGCCCTGTACGGGGCGGAGGTGGTCTTCCTCAACGACCGGGCCGCGGCCGAGGTCGGCGACGTCCGCGGTTTCTCCGCCCGGCACCGGCTCGGGTCGGTCGTGCGCACCCAGGGGCCGCGTGGGGCGGTCCTGACGGACGGGTCCGGGGAGGTCGCCGTCACGCCGCCGCCCGCCGCCCGGATCGTCGACACCACCGGAGCGGGCGACTGCCTGGCCGGGGTCTACATAGCCCGCACCCTGTCCGGCCAGGATCCGCACACGGCGTTACGGGCGGCGGTGGCCTCGGCGACGTACGCCTGCGGCCACCTCGGAGCCCAGGGGGGCTACCCGGACCGGAAGACGACGGACGGGCTCCTGCGCTGAGGCCCTGGCCGGTGGCCGGGAGCAGCCGTCACGGCGGCAACAGTGTTGGGCACTCCATTGACGGCAGCAGGAAATCAGCCCTGCATTCCTGGACGCCGGGGCGGCCTACGTGCCGTACCGGCCCGCCCGGTTGACGGTCGGCGGTCACCGTCCCGGGTGTGAGGGCGGCGCCAGGGCCTGGAGCGCGGACAGCGCGCCGTTCGTGATCGGGGACGGCGGTGCCGACTCGGGCGGGACCGTACGGAAGGCGCTCGGGGGCATGCCGTAGACCGCGCGGAACCGGCGCGAGAAGTGGTAGGCGTCGGCGAAGCCGCACTGGACCGCTATGGCGCGCAGGGAGAGGTTGCTGAGCCACAGCAGCGGCTCGGCCCGTGCGAGGCGCAGCCGTTCCAGGGCTTCCACGGGGCTGACGCCTAGCCGCCGTCGGCAGAGCCGGCACAGCGTGCTCTGCGAGACCCCGGCCGCCCGTGCCAGCCGCTGAAGGGCGAGCGGCCGGGCGACGCCGTCCGACCAGTGGGCGCTGACCTCGGCCATCATGGCGACCAGCGGTTCCGGGAGCGTGCCCGCGCCGGTCTCGGGGCCGGGGCCGTGCACGAAGGTGAGGAGCAGCAGCCGCAACGTCTCCTCGGCGTGCCGCTCCCAGGCCGGCGGGCGGCTCGCGCCGAGCGTCAGGAGGTACTGGCAGAGCGCGGCCATCGGATCGCCGCGCCCCGTCAGGTCCCGGACGACCGGCCAGCCGCTGTCGTCGGGGAGGTCCGTGCCCCGCCCGGCGGCGGGCAGCAGGAAGTGCGTGTAGCCGTGCCGGGTGGGCCGGCCCGGGTCCCAGTGGAAGGTGTCGCGCATTCCGGGGCGTACGAGCAGCAGCGCGCTCGGCGTCAGGGGCACGGTCAGACCGCCGCAGACCCAGCGGGCACTGCCGTGCAGCAGCCAGACGAACTCGTAGGATCCCGCGTCCCGGGGGCCGAAGACCGAGCCGGGCGGGTAGTCGGCGACGGCGGGGCCGAGCCGGGCGACGAGCGTGGGGGCGAGGGGCGGGCCGTACCCGGCGCGTTCCGTCGTCGCCTCACCGAGCGCGGCCTCCGTCATGGCCTCACCGGTCGCAGCCCCCGGACCGGTCGCGGCGTACCCGGGGTGTACGGATGTCGGTGGTGCCCTTGTAGGCGTACGGGTCTCGGCCCGCGACCAGCACGATGTCCCTGAAGTCGGCCTGGGCCATGGGCACTTCGGACCCGGGGGGCGCCCAGGGGAGCAGGGACGAGGCGCTCATGTAGTGGTTGACCAGGGCCCGCCGGAAGCCTCGCCGGCTCGTGTTGGGCAGCGACTTGTGCAGCAGGTAGCCGTTGAAGAGCAGCACCGATCCGGCGGCGATCTCGACGGGTACGGCGTCCGTCTCGTCGTAGGGGAAGCCGTAAGACTGGACCGTGCAGTCGTAACGGGCGTCGTCGTGCTCGCGGTTGGGGTAGATGACGCCGGGCCGGTGCGAGCCCGGCAGGACCCAGAGGCAGCCGTTGTCGACGGTGGCGTCGTCCAGGGCGAGCCAGGCGGCGGTCAGAGACCGGTCCCGGGTGGGGATGAACATCTCGTCCTGGTGCCACGCCTGGCCCGGCCTGCCCTCGGACTTGACGAACAGCATCGACTGCATCGACTTGATGTCGGGTCCGATCACCTCGGTCAGCGGCCCGACGACGGCGGGATGGCGCATGGTGTCGAGCATGAGCGCCGACAGCTTGTGCGGATAGTGCACGCACAGAAACCGGCGCACGGTGTCGTCGTCGCTCTCGCCCGCCACCGGCGCCGGCGCCCCCTCGACGGCGCCCCGTTCGCCACGGCAGATCCGCAGGGTCTCCGCGCGCAGCTCCGCCACCTCCGCCGCCGTCAGGGCGCCCGGCAGCACGGCATAACCGTCCCGGTCGAAGCGGGCGGCGAGATCGTTTTCCACAGCGGCGCGGACGGTCATCGGACTCCCTTTCCTGCCGGGACGTCGGCGCGACTTCCCGCCGGACCTCGGCACAACGGAAAAACGGTCGTGTTCCCGATGTTCCTGAACGCCGCGTCCGGCTGCCATGGCTCGCCCGTGCAGGGGGATGGCGAATCCTGTCACGCGGCATGATCGAAGTATGCGGGAAACGGTCCCGCCAAAGGGAGTTCACGCGTCTTGACGCGTTTCGCGGCGTCCGAGTAGCGTCTTTCGGCACCTGCTAATACGTATTAACCGGGGGTGCTCATGGTCCCTCCCGAACGGCGTAGACGCTCCACCCAGCGGGACATCGCCCGCCATGCCGGCGTCTCCCAGGCAACGGTGTCACTGGTGATCAGCGGCGGTGCGGCCAGTGCGCAGATCGCGGAATCGACCCGCCGGGCCGTGCTGGCGGCGGCCGCGGAACTGGGCTATGCGGCCAATGTCGCCGCACGCAGTCTGAAAGGCGGCCGGAATCGGCTGCTCGGGCTGTACACGTTCGAATCGGTGTTCCCGACCGACCAGCGCGATTTCTACTACCCGTTTCTGCTCGGCGTGGAGGCGGAAACGGCACGGCAGGGATACGACCTGTTGCTGTTCTGTTCCGACGGCGGTGAATCCGGTCCTTCGGCGGCCGAGCGGTCGATCTATGTCGGCGGGGCCAACCGGCTGAAAATCGCGGACGGTTGTGTCCTGCTCGGCCGGAACGTCCGCCGCGAGGAGCTGTCCGCCCTGGTCCGGGAGGACTTCCCGTTCGTCTTCGTCGGCCGCCGCGAGGTGGACGACGGTGAACTCTCCTACGTGGCCGCCGACTACGTCTCGGCGACCGCGGCGCTCGTCGCCGAGCTGGCGCTCCTCGGCCACCGGCGGATCCTGTACCTGCGGGCCCTGGAGGACAGCGAGCCCACCCGGGACCGCGAGGAGGGATACCGGCGCGGGCTGGCCGAAGCCGGCATCGCCCTGGACGAGGCGCTGATCCGGAGCCTGGCCGATCCGGCGGACCTGACGGCCGAACGCCTCGAGGGGTGGATCGGCGACCTCGGGATCACCGCGCTGCTGGTCGAGCCGACCGAGGACAACCGGCTCACCGAGGCGCTCGCGACGATGGCCGGCACGGAGCGGGTCCGGTTCCCCCAGGACTGCTCGCTGGCCCTGCTGGGCGATCCGCCGTCCTGGACACCGGAGCTGCGGAACTGGACCCGGTTCTCCCTGCCCCGCGCCCGGATGGCGGGCGAGGCCGTACGGCTGCTGATCGAACTGCTCGACCAGGAGACCTGCGAGCCACGCCGGCTGACGGTGCCCTGCACGTTCGTACCGGGCGACTCGATCGGACCGGTCCGCGCGGGCGCCGGCCCGGCCGGTACGAGCCTCCCGCCCCACACCGGCGACCCGGCTCCCACCGACAGCAGCCCGGCCCCCACCGACGACCCCGCACCGACCGACAGCAGCCCGGCCGCCGCCGGACCCGGACCGGTACGCCCCGGGCTCGACGGCAGCCGGTCCGAGCCCGGCGGGAGGCCCGGCGGATGATCCGGATGATCGTGCACCGGTTGCTCATCGGCGTCTTCGTGATGTGGGGCGCCGCCTCGCTGATCTTCCTCATCGTCCGGGCCGCACCCGGCGACCCCGCGACCGTGCTGCTCGGCCCGGACGCCGATCAGAGCCAGATCGACAGCCTGCGCGCCTCGCTGGGGCTCGACCGGCCGCTCGGCGCGCAGTACCTGAGCTATCTCGGTGACGTCTCCCGCCTTGACTTCGGCGAGTCGCACCGGCTCGGCAGGCCCGCCATGGACGCGGTCCTCGACCGGCTGCCCGCCACGATCGACCTCACGCTGACGGCCACCGTGATCGCGGTGCTCGTGGGGCTGACGCTCGGCATGCTGGCCGGCGGACGGCCGGGCGGGGTGGTGGACCGGGTGGTGTCGGCCTGCACGATCGCCCTCCAGTCGTTCCCCACGTTCTGGATCGGCATCATGCTGGTGCTGGTCTTCGCCCTGGGCCTGCGCGTACTGCCCAGTTCCGGGTCCGGCACGCCCCAGCATCTGGTGCTGCCGGCCGTCACCCTCTCGTTCCCGTTCATCGCGATCATCGCCCGGCTGACCCGGACCAGCCTCGCGGAGACGATGCGCGAGGGCTACATCCAGACCGCGCTCTCCAAGGGACTGACCGAGCGTCAGGTGCTGCTCGGGCACGCCCTGCGCAACTCGCTGATCCCGGTGGTGACCGTGGTGGGCGTCCAGGTCGGGGCGCTGGTCGGCGGCGCCGTGATCGTCGAGAACGTCTTCGCCTGGCCCGGCCTCGGCTCGCTGGTGGTGGACGCGGTGGCCAACCGTGACTACGCCGTCGTCCAGGGCGCCACCCTCCTGGTCGCCGGCATCGTCGTCGTCCTCAACCTGGTGGCCGACCTGCTCATCGCCCAGCTGGACCCGCGGATCCGGACGGGAGCCGTCTGATGGCCGACCTCGCCACCGCCCCCGAGACGCTGACGGCGGCCCCACCGCGGGCGCGACGCCGCGGGCTGCTCTCCCGGGCCCCCGCCGTGGTCGTGGGCTGCTACCTGCTGGTGGCCGTCGTGGGGCCGCTGCTGATCCACTACGACCCGGTGCACACGTCCCTGGACGACCGGCTGCTCTCCCCCGGCTCCCGGACCTCCACCGGGGGCACGGCCTGGCTGGGCACCGACGGGCTCGGCCGCGACCTGCTGGCCCAGATCGTCTACGGGGCCAGGACGTCGGTGCTCATCGGCGTGTCCACGGTCGCCCTCTCCTGTCTCGTCGGGGTCCTCCTCGGCGCCGTCGCCGGATACTTCCGCGGTGCCGTGGACGCCGTACTCGCCCGGGTCTTCGACATCCTGCTGGCGTTTCCCGCGATCCTGCTGGCGATCGTGATCGCGGGCGCCTTCGAGCGCAGCGTCCTGCTGGTCGTCCTCGCGCTCTCGGCGACCGGCTGGATCACCTTCGCCCGGGTCACCCGCGGTGTCGCGCTCTCCCTCAGGGAACGGCCCTGGGTCGACGCCGCACGGGTGCTGGGAGTGCCGGGCCGGAAGATCCTCGCCCGGCACGTCCTCCCGTTCACGGCGGGGCCGATCGTCGCCCTCGCCACCCTCGAGTTCGCGCTGGTGGTGCTGGCGGAGGCGGGGCTCAGCTTCCTCGGCATCGGGCTGCCCCTGTCGACCGTGTCCTGGGGGCAGACCATCGCCAACGGCAAGGAGTACCTGGAAACGCGGTGGTGGATCTCCACCCTGCCCGGCATCGCCCTGTCCCTCCTGATCATCAACATCGGCATCCTCGGCGACCAGCTCACCGCCCGCTACGGGCGGCGCCGCTCCGACTGACCTTCCCGAACTCCGCGCACCGCTCTCGTTCCCAGACAGGAGCACCTCCATGACCAAGACGCGTGCGTACGGGCGGAGCCGGCTGATCCGGCTCGCCACCACCTGCACGGCGGGCGCGGCCCTCCTCGCCGCCTGCTCGACGACCTCCGGCGGCGACGACAACGGGGGCGGGAACTCGGGCGACCTGACGGTCGCGGGCACCTACCCGATCGAGAGCCTGGACCCGCACGGCACCCAAGGGGCCTCCACCGGCACGCAGTTGGCCGCCCAGGAGATCTTCAGCAGACTGGTGAAACCCACTGCGGACGGCACCCTCAAGGGCGACCTCGCCAGCTCCTGGAAGCCCAACAAGGACGTCACGCAGTGGACGTTCACGCTGCGGTCCGGCGTGACCTTCTCGGACGGCTCCGCGCTCGACGCCGACGACGTGGTGGCGTCCTTCCAGCGGATGATCACCCTGAACGGCCCCAACGCCGGCAACTTCCCCGGCTACACGATGACCAAGGTCTCGCCCACCGAGGTGGTGCTCAAGAGCCCGGCGCCCGACGCGTCCGTCCCGGGCAAGCTCGGCACCTTCTACGTCCTGCCCTCCGGCGTCGGCAAGGAGGACACCGCCTTCTTCGACCACCCGGTCGGCTCGGGCCCGTTCACGGTCCACGGGTTCACCCCGGGCCAGTCGCTGGTCCTGGTGCCCAACAAGAAGTACGGGGGCACGAAGCCCGTGCTCCACCAGGTGACCGTACGCAACGTCCCCGACCTGTCGGCGCGCCTGACCGCGCTGCGCACCGGCGAGGTGGACGTCGTCTGGGGCATCCCGGACGACCAGCTGGCCTCGCTGAAGGGCGACAAGAAGCTGACCGTGCGGACGGTGCCGAGCAGCGCCGAGTTCACCATGTGGTTCAACTCCTCGACCCCCGCCCTCAAGGACGCGAAGGTACGCCGGGCGATCTGGCAGGCGGTCGACTTCAGGACCATCATCGCCAAGCTCTATCCGGAGACCGGCAAGCCGGCCGACGCCCCCGTCACCGGCGTCGTCCTCGGCCACGTACCGCAGTCGCCCGTGGCCTACGACCCGGCCGCCGCCAAGGCCGCGCTCACCGCCGCGGGCTTCGACTTCTCCAAGAAGCTGCGGCTCCAGTTCGCCAACGACGAGTTCCGGCCCTTCATCCAGGCCGTCGTCTCCGACCTGCAGAAGGCCGGCGTGCGGGCGGACCCGCTGGAGAAGGAGCAGGCCACCTTCACCGAGGACCTGATCGCCCTCAAGTGGGACATCAACTTCCAGCAGCTGGCCACCCCCAGCTACGACGCGGCCAGCAACCTCGGCCGCCTCTACACCTGCGCCGCCAACCGGATGGGCTACTGCAACAAGCAGCTGGACGGGCTGCTGGCGTCGGCGGGCGCGACGGCCGACAAGCAGAAGCGCACCCACCTCTACGGCCGGGCGAGCCAGATCATCTGGCGGGACGCCGTCGGGATGTACCCGATGTCGGTGAGCATCGCCTACGCCTGGAACAGCGACCTGAAGGGCTTCGTCCCCGACGCCAGCGGCCTGCCGGACTTCGCCACCGTAGGGACCGACGGCTCGTGACCCCCGCTGGAACCGCACCCGAACGCGGGGCCGCCGCACCGGCCCCGCCCGCGACCGGCGGGCCGCCGCTGCGCGTCGACGACCTGGTGGTGGAACTGCCCGGCCCGCACGGCACCCGGGTACGCGCGGTGGACGGCGTCTCCTTCGACGTGCCACGCGCCACCACCGTGGGGCTGATCGGCGAGTCGGGCAGCGGAAAGACCATGACCGCGCTCGCGGTCCTGGGCCTGCCGCCCGAGGGCGCCACCCTGGCGGGCCGGCTGCTCTGGCACGGCGAGGACCTGCTCGCCGCCGACCCGGCCCGGCGCCGGGCGGTACGCGGCCGGGAGATCGCGATGATCTTCCAGGATCCGCTCGCCGCGCTCAACCCGACCCAGCGGATCGGCCGCCAGGTCGGCGAGATCCCCCGCCGTGACCGGCTGCCGCGCGCCGAGGTGAACCGCCGGGTCGTCGAACTCCTCGACCGGGCCGGCGTGCCGGAGCCGGAGCGGCGGATGCGCGCCTACCCGCACGAACTCTCCGGCGGCCTGCGCCAACGCGCCATGATCGCCATGGCGTTGGCCGGCCGGCCCACCCTCCTGCTCGCCGACGAGCCCACCACCGCGCTCGACGTCAGCGTGCAGTCCCGGATCCTGCGGCTGCTCGCCGACATCCAGACGGCGGACGGCCTGTCGATGCTGCTGGTCAGCCATGATCTGCGGGTCGTGTCGCACGTCGCCGAACAGGTCGTGGTCATGTACGCGGGGCGGGTCTGCGAGCGCGGCCCCGCCCGCGACGCACTGCGCCGCCCCGCCCACCCCTACACGGCCGCCCTGGTGCGCAGCGTGCCCGCCGTCAGAACCCGTACCGCGCTCGCCGACCCGCTGCCGGGCGCCCCGGCGACACCGGCGAACCGGCCGCCCGGTTGCGCCTTCCATCCGCGCTGCCCGCTCGCCCGTGCCCGCTGCCGCGCCGAGGTGCCGAAGGTGCGCGAGGTGGCACCGGGCCGCCGGAGCGCCTGCCACTTCGCGGAGGAGGTGCTGACGTCGTGAGTACGAGTGAGCACGCCCTCCTCGAGGTGCGTGATCTGCGCGTCAGGTACGGCGGGCGGGGGCTGGGCCGCCGGGGTGGTCCGGTCGCCGTCGACGGGGTGAGCCTGTCGGTCGCACCCGAGGAGACACTCGGCCTGGTCGGCGAGTCGGGTTCCGGCAAGACGACCGTGGCCCGGTGCGTGGCCGGACTCCTGCGGCCCGGCGCCGGAACGCTCACCTTCGACGGCCGGCCGCTCGCCCGCGCGGGACGCAGGCCACCCGAGTTGCAGCGCGCGGTGCAGATGGTCTTCCAGGACCCGCGGTCCTCCCTGAACCCGCGGATGACGGTCGCCGCGATCATCGCCGAGGTGTGGAGCACCCATCCGGTCACCGCGCCCGAGGGCGACCGCACCGAGGCGCTGCACCGGCTCCTCGCCGACATGGGGCTCGACCCCGAGGTGGCGTCACGGCGCGCAGGGGACCTGTCGGGCGGCCAGTGCCAGCGGGTCAGCATCGCCAGAGCGCTGGCGGTACGGCCCCGGCTGCTGGTCTGCGACGAGGCGGTGTCGGCGCTCGACGTGTCGGTGCAGGCCCAGATCCTGCGGCTGCTGGTGGACCTGCGGGGCAGGCACCGGCTCGCGATGCTGTTCATCTCCCACGACCTGGGAGTGGTGCACCAGATCGCCGACCGGGTGGCGGTGATGCACCGGGGCGTGCTCGTGGAGGAGGGCCGGACCGGCGAGGTGCTGACCGCACCGCGGCACGCGTACACCCGGGCACTGCTGGACGCGGCCCTGGACCTGGACGACTCGGTGCCCGGTGAGGGCACCGCCGACGACGAGGCGGTCGTATGAGCGAGAGGCCTGCCGCCGTGACTCCGGCGCCGACCGGCTGGAACACCTGGGACGTCCGTACGCACACCGGTATGAGCCGGCTGCCGCGCGGCCCGCGGGTGCGTTTCGGCGTACTCGGCCCCGACGGCCCGGTACTCGACGGCTTCACCTGGCGAGACGGCCTCGACCGCCTGGGTCCGCACACCGTGGACGGCAGCTACGCCGAGGTGACGGTACGCGCGGCCGGCCACCGCCTACGGCTGACCTTCGCCGGCGGCCCGGGGGACGTACTGGACGCGCGCGCCGAGAGTACGGGGGTGGTGGTGCTGTCGGTGGAGGGCCTGGACGCCATCGAGGAGCCGACGGACAGTTCGTACCTGACCACCACCGTCCGCGCGGGGGACATCCGTTGGACGGTCACCACCTCGGCACGGGGCCGCAGGGTCGGGGGCCCGGCAGATGCACTGCTGCTGGCCTTCGACGCCGAAGCGAGTGAGAGCGCCGTAGACCTGCGGATGGCGCCGGAACACGCACCGGCCACGATGGCGCCCCAAAGGGGCGCGGGGAACTGCGCGACCAGCCACAGCGGCACCGCAGACGACCGACCGCACATCACGGCGCTCACAGCGGGGCGCCTCGCGGCCCACCGCGCCGCCGCCGACCGGACCCGGCTCTGTTCCACCGGCTGGCTAGGCCCCGCCGCAGACGCCCTGACCAGGGCCGTCACCTGGAACACCGTCTACGCCCCGGACATCGGCCGCGTCCTCACCCCGACCTCGCGGGACTTCGTCTGCGCCGAGCGCAAGGGCTTCTACGGCACCTGGGCCCTGCACGCCTGGGACACGTTCTTCACCGGTCTCGCCGCCTCCGCCGTCGACCGGGACTACGCGCGCGGCATCTTCGGGCAGATCCTTCCGTACGCCGACGCGGCCGGGATGGTCCCGAACCGGGTCTCGGACGAGCGGGGCCGCACCGACGACCGTTCGCAGCCGCCGGTCGGCGCACACACGGTCCACCAGGCCTATCTGGCGGGCGGCCTGTCGCCCGGGACCCGCGACACGACCCTGCTCACCGACACCTTCCCGGCACTGCTGGCCTGGCACGACTGGTGGCCCCGGGCCCGGCGCGGGCCGCACGGGCTGCTCGCCTGGGGTTCCGACCCGATCGCGGACGACCCCGCGTCGGCGACCCTGGACCGGGCCAGACGGGAGTCGGGCCTGGACGATTCACCGATGTACGACGAGGCCCGGTACGACCCGGCGACCCACACCATGGACCTGGCCGACGTCGGCCTGAACGCCCTGCACATCGCCGACGCCGAGGCCCTGGCGGACATCGCCGGCATCGTGGGGCAGGGAGCGACGGCCGACCGGCTGCGCGCCGAGGCCGCCACGGCCAGGGCGGTCGCCGACCGGCTGCTGTGGGACGAGGAGCGCCGCGGCTACCGCAATCTCACGGCAGCGGGTGCGCACGATCCGCATGTCTCGCCGACGATGCTGTACGCGCTGCTCGGCGGGTTGCCGGACGCCGATCGTGCGGCGGCCATGGCCACCGACCTGCTCCGGCCCGAAGTACTGGGCGGCGCACGCCCGTTGCCCAGTGTGGCGCGCAACGACCCGGGCTTCGCCGCCACCTACTGGCGCGGCCGGATCTGGGCGCCGATGGCCTACCTCGCCGTCCGCGGGCTACGGCGTTACGACCTCACCGAGTTGAGCCGGCCGGTGGTCGGCGCCCTGCTGCGGCTGTTTCTCGACGAATGGCGGGAGTACGGCCATGTCAGGGAGAACTATCCGGCCGTGGCGGGCGAGAACCTGACGGGTCTCCAGAAGCGGTCTGACGGGCTGATGGCCTGGGGCGGCCTGCTGGCGTGTCTCGCCTTCGGCGAGCTGGCCGACGCGCGTCCCGACGGCTGGCGGTTCGCGCACCCGGGCGAGCCGGCCGAGCTGTGCAACCTGCCGCTCGGCGAGGGCCGCCTCGACGTCCGGGCGGCCGACCGGCTCACCGTCGGCGTCGACGGACGGACCCTGCTGGACATGGCGCCCGGCGTCGTCGTACGCGGTTACCTGCTGACCGGCGACCGCGTGAGCGGGACCGCCGAGGGCGTCGGCGACCTGCTCGTCACCCCGCCGGGCGGTGGTCCGCCGGTGCGTGTGGAGGTGGCGGGCGGCCCCCGGAGCTTCACGTTCGGCCCGGCTGGAGGACGTAACGCACAGGAGGGGATCGGCACATGAGCGCGGAGACAGCGGCAGCCACGGACATCCTCGTCGTGGGCGGGGGCCTCGGTGGCGTGGCCGCCGCGCTGGCCGCCCTCGACCGGGGACGTTCGGTGCTGCTCACCGAGGAGACCGACTGGATCGGCGGCCAGCTCACCAGCCAGGGCGTACCACCCGACGAGCACACCTGGATCGAGCAGTTCGGCGCCACCCGCACCTACCGCGCGCTGCGCGAGGCGATCCGCGACCACTACCGGACCTGGTATCCGCTGACCGAGGAGGCCCGGCGGCGCCGGTATCTCAACCCGGGCGAGGGACGGGTGAGCGCGCTCTGCCACGAGCCGAGGGTCGCCGCCGCCGTGCTGGAGGCCATGGTCGCGCCGTATGTGGCGGCCGGCCGGCTGCGAATCCTCTACGGGCACCGGCCGGTGGCCGCCTCCGTGGACGGCGACCGGGTGCGGTCCGTGGTCGTCGAGGGCCCGGACGGCACCCTGCTCGAGGTGTCGGCGCCGTACGTGCTGGACGCGACGGAACTCGGCGACCTGCTGCCGCTGACCGGCGCCGAGCACGTGACGGGCTTCGAGTCGCGTCGGGACACCGGGGAGCCGAGCGCGCCACAGGAGGCGCAGCCGGCCAACATGCAGGCGTTCTCCTGGGTGTTCGCCGTCGACCACCGGGCCGGCGAGGACCACACCGTCGACCGCCCGGCCGGTTACGACGGCTGGGCCGCCTACCACCCTGCGCAGTGGCCGAACCGGCTGCTGAGCCTGAGCGCGCCCGACCCGAGGACGCTGGAGACCCTACCGCGCGGCTTCACCCCGAACGCCGACTCGGGGCCGGTGGTCGCCGACCAGAGCAAGGACGCGGGGGACAAGGAGCTGTGGGAGTTCCGCCGGGTGGTCTCCCGGAAGCTGTACCGGCCGGGCTTCGCCGCGAGCGATGTGACCATCGTTAACTGGCCCATGATCGACTATCTGCCCGGTCCGCTGATCGGGGTGGACGACAAGGACCGGGACCGGCATCTGGCGGGCGCCCGTGAGCTGAGCATGAGCATGCTCTACTGGCTGCAGACCGAGGCGCCCCGCCCCGACGGGGGCACCGGCTGGCCGGGGCTCCGGCTGCGCGGCGACGTGTTCGGTACGGCCGACGGGCTGGCGAAGGCGCCGTACATCCGGGAGTCGCGGCGGATCGTCGCCCGGCGCCGGATCGTCGAGCAGGACCTGTCCCTGGCCGTCCGGGGCGAGCAGGGCGCGGTGCGCTACCCGGACTCCGTCGGCATCGGGATGTACCGGATCGACCTCCACCCCTCCACCGGCGGCGACACCTACATCGACGTCGCCAGCTGCCCCTTCCGGATCCCGCTGGGCGCCCTGCTCCCCGTACGGCTGCGCAACCTGCTCCCCGTGTGCAAGAACATCGGCACCACCCACATCACCAACGGCTGTTACCGGCTGCACCCCGTCGAGTGGAACATCGGCGAGGCGGCCGGATCACTGGCCGCGTACTGCCTCGACCACCGCCTGGAGGCCGAGCAGGTGTACGAGGACGCCGAGTTGCTGAGCCGCTTCCAGACCGAACTCGTCCACGCCGGGGTCGAACTGGCCTGGCCCGAGGTCAGGGGGTACTGATGGACGGTCAGCACAGCCAGGACACAGGGGGCGACGGGGGAGGAAGAGGTTCGGGCGAAGCGCCCCGAAGGGGCGCGGGGCCGGATCAATGTGCGCCTCCGCCGCGATGGGGGTCCCCCCGCTCGAGCGAAGCCGAGAGTGGGGAAGCGACCAGCCACGACGGCGCAGCGGCCGAACGACGGCACGTCACCGCACTTGCGGCGAAGCGTCCGGTCGGCGACGAGAACAGGCAGACCGGCGGACGAGCCTTGCTGGCCGGTGTGGTGGTCCCGCTGGTCACCCCCATGGACCGGCCGGGACGGCCCTCCGCCCCCGCCGCCGGCGCCCTGCTCGGCGCGCTGGCGGCGGCAGGCGCCCGCGGCCTCATGCTCTTCGGCAGCAACGGCGAGGGCCCGCTGCTGCCCACGGCGGAACTGGCCGAGTTCGCCACGGGGGTGGCCAAACGCTGGCGTCAACTGGTCGACGGAGGCCCGGTGTTGGTCAACGTCACCGCTCCCGGCACCGCCGAGGCGCTGGCGCGGGCGGAGGCCGTCCTGCCCGCCGCGCCGGACGCGCTGGTGCTCAGCCCGCCGATCTACTTCCACCACCGGCACGACGAGATCGTCGCCCACTACACGGCCCTGGCCGGCCTCGGCGTTCCCGTCGTCGCCTACAACGCCCCCCGCTACAGCAACCCGCTGACGCCCGCCCTGCTCGACGAACTGACCGGCCTCGCGCACCTCGTGGGCATCAAGGACAGCTCGGGCGACCTCACGCTGTTCGGCCACGCCCTCACCGCGGCCCGCCGGCGCGACGACTTCGGGGTCAGCCAGGGCGCGGAACGGCAGGCGCTCGACGCACTGCGCCTCGGAGCCGACGGGGTGGTCCCCGGAGTGGCCAATCTGGCGCCCGCCGCCGCCGTCGAGCTGTTCCGGGCCCACCGCGACGGCCGGGACGATGCCGCGAGCCGCGCGCAACAGCTGCTGGACCGGGTGCTGGCGCTGCACACCGTACGGCCCGGGGTGCCGGCGGTGAAGGCCGTCCTGGCCGCACGGGGGCTGTGCCCGCCGCATGTCGCGGCGCCCTTCACCCCGTGCTCCGACGAGGAACGACACGCCCT
The DNA here is from genome assembly GCF_040651615.1 of Streptomyces sp. NPDC048417. Taxonomy (NCBI): domain Bacteria; kingdom Bacillati; phylum Actinomycetota; class Actinomycetes; order Kitasatosporales; family Streptomycetaceae; genus Streptomyces; species Streptomyces sp. NPDC048417. The sequence goes on from NZ_JBEZKI010000027.1 coordinate 154,535, forward strand.
GCTCGACCTGCTCGCGCCCCTCGACGCACATCTCATACGCGCCTGATCCCGCACGCCCCGCGCTCCTGAACCGGTACGGGCCGCCACCCGCTCCGCCGTACCGCCTCCTCCGTACCGTCCGAAAGGGGTTGTGAACAGCTGGCGATCGGCGTCGATTGAACGCGTTCTGGCGCGCATGAGCGAGTGTCCCGGGCACTGGCAGGCGTGCTCCGGCAGGGAACGGGAGTTCTTGCGTCGAATGCGTGACCTTCACCGTTGGTGGTCGTTGGGTGGGGTGGCGGGTTTCGGCGACACCGGGGCGGGGTGCGGGCGGTGGGTGGACTGCGGGAGGTGGCGGCGCCGTTCGTGGTGCCTGGCCCTTCGAGGGTCGCGGTCCGGCTGTCCCTGCCCCTGGGCGAGAAGGGCGGCAAACACGCTCCGGGCGGCTACCGCTCCCGCGAGGAATGGCATGCCAAGACCCGCCGCCTGCACGTCCTCGAAGACCGACCGAAGGCGGCGCAGGCCGACTGGCAGGCAGGCGTCGTGCACGTGGTGCGCGGCGGCAAGCGCCTGCTGACCACCCGCCACCACCTGAAGGCAGCGCAGCTCACCGAAGAGGAAACAGGAAGACCACTCGCCACGACGCAGCCGCCGTGGCGATCGGAAGGCGCGCCCTGGGACACCCGATCCGGCGACGGACGGCACGGCCCCGCACCCACCAGAGCGATGGATGCGGGCATCGGACCGTCCAGGCCAGTTCGGTGGCCCCAGGACGTGAGGGACACCGTCCCCGCATTCCCGGACGACGGACACGATCCGTCGGCGCCGGACGCGGAGCGAACGCGGTCGACCAGAATGCCCAACACCGTCCGGGGCGCTCGGCTGAGCATGAATCCTGGCAACAGGACTCACTCCCGCTCAGCCTCTAGGAACGGTGGCCCACCATGTCCGACAACGGACCGCAGCGCACCGCCATGAACCGCAGATCCTTCGCCCTGGGCGTCGCCGGTGTCTCGGCGGCCGCCGCTTTCGGCCCCACGGCCCTGGCGTCCCCGGCCCACGCCGCCGACCGGTCGTCCGCGTCCGACGGGCACGGCACCTTCTTCCAGGAGCAGACCCTCTGGGACTCCGCCGCGGGCCCGCTGGTGAACTACCACGTGCACGCGCTGGCCGTGCTGCCGGACGACACCATCCTGGCGGTCACCGAGGGCCGGCACGAGGTGTGCGATGCCGGACCGCGGGACCTGCTGCTGCGCCGCAGCACCGACGGCGGCCGGACCTGGGAGGAGAGCCGCACCCTGGTCACCTCCGTCGACGGCGAGTCCTGGGGCAACCCGGCGCTGGTCGTGGACCGGCGGACCCGGGAGGTCTTCCTCTTCTACATGCTCTCGCTCCGGCTGCCGCAGAACACCTCCTGCTCGGGCGACTCGGGCGACCTCTACCTGATCTCCAGCCAGGACAGCGGCCGGACCTGGGGCGAGGTGCGGCACCTGGCCGGCGTGTTCGACGGGTTCCCCTACACCTGGGCGCTGCACGGCCCCGGTCCAGGCCACGGACTCCAGCTGAGATCCGGCAGGCTGCTGCTCAACTGCCTGCACCGCAGGGTGATCGTCGGCAACACCGTCGCCGAGCGGTACTACGGCGTCGCGCCGATCTACAGCGACGACCACGGCGCCACCTGGCAGGCGAGCGGCGAAGTGCCCGTACAGGTCGCCTACCCCATCAACGAGGCGCGGATGGTGCAGCGCGCGGACGGCAGCGTGCTGGTGAACGGCCGCGCCGCGGCGGGCGGGGAGGGCCAGCGGATCGTCTCCGTCAGCTCGGACGACGGCCTGACCTGGTCGCAGCCGGCGCTCGACGGGGGCACCGGCTCGCTCAACGCGGTGGACGCGAGCCTGTTGCGGCACACCGGCGGCGCCGGCGGCCACGACACCGACCGGGTGCTGTTCAGCCGCCCCGACTCCCCCGTCCGACGCAACATGACGGTGTCGGTCAGTTACGACGAGGGCTACTCGTACCGCTACTCGCGCGTCGTCAACGAGAATCGTGCCTTCTACTCGGACCTCGCCCACCTCTCCGACGGCACCGTGATCCTGCTCTACGGCTGCGACGGCGACTCGGCGAGCGTCCCGCTCCGGGTCAACGTCTGCCGTTTCTCGCTCGGCTGGCTGACCCGCGGCCGCGACAGCCTGCGTCACGGCCCCCATTACCGGGAGACCGTCGTCGTCCTGGCCGACACGCACCACGAGGTCACCGGCGGCGGCGCCGTGACCACCGTCGGCGACCCGCTGGCGCGCGGCGGCGAGCGACTGGTCCTGGCCCCCGGACAGGTGGGGGACGCGGTCGAGTTCACGATCCGGGTGCCGCGCACCGGCGAGTACGAACTGCTCCTGCGCCACTACCGCTCGGCGGACGGCGGCCTCGCCACCGTCACGGTGGACGACGGCACCGTCCTGCCCGCCTACGCGATCGACACCACCGCGCAGACGGCGGCCGGCTTCGATCTGGCCCACCTCGGCTCGACCCGGCTGCGGGCCGGGCGGCACACCGTGCGGTGCGCGGTGACGGGGACCGGCAGGGGCGGCGGGACCCTGCTCGGCCTCGACTCGCTCAGCCTGATCGAGGCGCCGGGCTCCGCCGACGTCCGTGCGGAGGTGGTCGTGGACAACGACCGGCTGGGCTTCGAGGTGGTCTCCGGCAGCTGGCCGACGGCGACAGCGGACCCCGGCTTCTGGTCGGGCAACTACCGTACGGCGCCCGCCGGTTCGGGAGCACGGAAGGTGCGCTGGCGGCCGGCCGTGCCCCAGGACGGCGTGTACGAGATCCAGGCGTCCTGTCCCCCGGCGGCCACCCGCGCGAGCAACGCCCCCTACACCGTCGTCCAGGCGGACGGCACGACCACCACCGTCCGGATCGACCAGCGGACGGCGGGAGCCGCCGATCCGCGCGGCGGCACCTGGATCTCCCTCGGCGAGTACCACCTGGCGGCCGGTCTCGGCACGTCGGTCGAGCTGACCAACGACGCGGACGCCACGGTGGCCGCCGACGCGATCCGCCTGCTGGGCCCGCGGACCTGAACTCCCGGGGCGCCGCGGGAGCGGCGGCCGGCGGCCACAGGGCGACGATGAGGTCCTCGGGCGCTTCGACGTACCGACCTCTGAGGAACTGAAGGCCGCGTCCTGACCGGGATCATTCGCCGCCCAGGTCCAGCAGGACCTTGGACGCCCTCGTGCGGTCGCCGGCCAGGTCGAACGCCTCGACCGCGCGGGCCAGGGGCAGGGTGTGGCTGATGACCGGGCCGACGTCCGGGCCCGAGGCCAGGAGCGCGAGCGCGTCGTCGAATTCGTGGTCGAAGCGGAAGGCGCCCCGGAGGGTGATCTCGCGGGTGACGACGACGTTGCCGAGGAAGCCGGTCTCGCCGGGCGGGAGCAGTCCGAGGAGGACGACCGTGCCGCCCCGGCGGACCCGCTGCACACAGGTGCCCAGACCCGCCCCGGAGCCGGACGCCTCCACCGCCACGTCGACGTCGTCCGGCCAGGCCGGGTCGTCGGGGCGGTCCGCCCGGACGGTGGCCGTGGCGCCGACGCTCCTGGCGACGTCCAGCGGGGCGTCCAGCAGATCGCTGACGATCACCTCGGCGGCTCCCGCGTGCCGCAGCGCGGCGACCACCAGGGAACCGATCGGACCGGCGCCGGTGACCAGCACCCGCCTGCCGGCCACCTCCCCGGCGCGGCGCACCGCGTGCAGGGCGACGGAGAACGGCTCGGCGAGTACGGCGCGGCCAAGGTCGAGCCCGGCCGGCAGCGCCCGTACCTGGTCGCCGGGGACGACGAACCGCTGGGCGAAACCGCCCTGGACGTGCGGCATCCGGGCGGCGCTGCCGAGATAGCGGGCGTGACCGCACACGTTGCGCCGGTCACGCGCGCACTCCGGGCAGGTCCCGCACGGGGTGGCCGGGTGGATCGCCACCGGGGTGCCGACCGCGGGGCCGCCCTCGGTACCGGGGCCGAGTGCGGCGACCCGGCCGACGACCTCGTGGCCCAGTACCAGCGGTTCGCGGAGCTGGAAGTCGCCGACCGAGCCGCGGTGGTAGTAGTGCAGGTCCGAGCCGCAGATGCCGCCCAGGGACGCGGCCACGAGCACCTGCCCGGGGCCGGGCAGGCCGGGGTCCCACTCCTCGACCCGGAGATCGCCCGCCTTGTGGACCACGCATGCGTACATGTGATGCTCCTTGCCTCGGGTCACAGGACCGACAGCATGCCGCCGTCGACGTACAGCACCTGCCCGTTGACGAAGTCGGACGCGGGGGACGCCAGGAAGATCAGGGCGCCGATCAGGTCGGAGACCCTGCCCCACCGGCCGGCCGGGGTGCGTCCCCGTACCCATGCGCTGAACTCCTCGTCCGCGACCAGTGCCGCGGTGAGTTCGGTCTCGAAATAGCCCGGTCCCAGGCCGTTGACCTGGATGCCCGAGGGGCCGAGGTCCGCGCACATGCCCTTGGTCAGCAGCCTCAGCCCGCCCTTGGTGGCGGAGTAGGGGGCGATGCCGGGCCGTACCGTCTCGCTCTGCACCGAGAGGATGTTGACGATCTTCCCGTGCCCGCGCGGGACCATCCGGCGGGCGACCTCCCGGCCCATGAGGAAGGCGCTGGTGAGGTTGGTGCCGAGCAGGCGGTGCCAGTCGTCGTCGGTGAAGTCGACCAGCGGCGCGCGATGTTGGGCCCCGGTGTTGTTGACGAGGATGTCGATCGGGCCGACCTCGGCCTCGATCGCGGCGACGTTCGCGGCCACGGCGGCGGAGTCGGTCACGTCGAAGGCGTAGGCGAACACGGGGACCTGTCCGGCGAGTTCGTCGCGGGTGCGGGCGAGGGCCGTCTCGTCCCGGCCGTTGAGGACGACCGTGCAGCCGGCCTCCAGCAGCCCCTGGGCCAGTGCCCGCCCGATGCCGCGGCTGGAGCCGGTGACCAGCGCGACGCGCCCGGTGATGTCGAACAGGGGACTGGATGTCATACCGGCTCCGCCTTCGTGCCCGGCAGCGGCGTGCGGGCCGGGCGCCCGTCGAGGACGTCCAGGACGTTGTCCACGGCGAGGTCCACCATCGCCGCGCGGGTCGCCTCGGTGGCCGAGCCGATGTGCGGCAGCGCGAACAGGTGCGGCCGGGCGGTCAGGTCGGCCACCTCCGCGCCGCGCGGCTCACGCTCGTACACGTCGAGCCCGGCCGAGTGCAGGCGGCCCTCGTCGAGGGCGCGCAGCAGGGCGGCCTCGTCCACGACCCCGCCCCGGGAGGTGTTGACCAGGGTCGCGGTCGGCTTCATGACCCGCAGTTCCGCGGCGCCGATCAGGTGGCGGGTGGCGTCGGTGAGCGGGACGTGCAGCGAGACGATGTCGGACTGGGCGAGGAGCTGCGGCAGCGCGACCGGGGTGGAGAGGCCGTCGGCGGCCGGGCCGAACGGGTCGTGGTGCAGCACGCGCATGCCGAAGCCGGCGGCGCGCCTCGCCACCGCCCGGCCGATCTGCCCGTAGCCGACCAGGCCCAGGGTGGCACCGTGCACGTCCAGGCCGAGGTAGTCCTCCATCCGGAACAGGTCCCACGCCCCAATGTGCAGCGCGTCACGGGCGGCACCGAGCCGCCGGCGGGCGGCCAGGATCAGCGCGAACGTCAGGTCGGCGGTCGTCTCCGCCAGCACCCCCGGGGTGTGGGTCACCACGACCCCGCGCTCGGCCGCGGCCCGCTGGTCGACGCCGTCGAACCCCATGCTGGCCAGGGCGACCACCTTCAGGGCAGGACCGGCCGCGTCCAGCAGTTCGGCGTCGACGCGGTCGTTGCCCAGAGCCAGGACGGCGCTCACGCCGCCCGCGCCCGCGGCGAGCGAGGCCAGTTCGGCCGGTTCCGGCCGGCCGGTGGCCGTCCAGTGCACGACGTCCGTGTCCGGACGGGACGCCAGCCGGGACAGCCCCCCGCCGGGCAGAGTGCCACGAGTACTGAGCACGCGCTCTTTCATCCACCACTCCCACGCTGCTTTTGCGTTACGACGGTGAAAACGTTAGTCAGCGCTCAGCCGACGCGACCAATACCGGATTCGTGTGACGTCATCGGGTGTCGGGATTCCCGCCGAATTCGTTGATCAGCTCGTGAAAGAGATCGTGCACGGCGAGGGCGGGTTCCGACAGCGGCTGGTGATCGGACGTACACAGGGAGAGCTTGACCTCGATCGTGGGGTCGACGATCCGCCGTACCACCAGACTCCGTACGTCGAGGATGGCCTGGGCGGCCGACCACGGCAGCACGGTGGCGCCGAGACCGGCACCGACCGCACTGGTCAGGGTCAGGACCGACTCGATCTCACCGACGACCCTCGGTTCGAGGGAGACATGGCGGAAGGCGGCGTCCACGACGTGCCGGATGGTGTGGATCCGGCTGGGCAGCAGCAGGCCCACACCGGACAGCTCGGCGATGGAGACCTCGTCCCGGTCGGTCGCCGAACCGGTGCCCGGCGCGGCGACCAGGTACAGGTCCTCGGTCCGCATCGGCTCGAACTGGACACCGCGTACCGGACCGGCGTCGTAGATGAACGCCATGTCCATCCGGCCGGTCATGATCGCCTCGCTGATGACACCGCCGAAGTTCTCGTTGATGTGCAGCAGGATGTCCGGGTAGCGCTCGCGCACGGCCCGCAGCAGCGGCAGGGCCAGCGCGGCGCCGGTGCTGTACGGGGCCAGGCCGACGGAGACGCTCCCGGCCGGCGCCCGCCCGGACACGTCGACCGCCGCCTGCGCGTGTTCGAGCTGGCGCAGGATCAGCTGGGCGTGGCGGTAGAGGGCGCGTCCGGCCTCGGTCGGTGCCACCCCGCGCTTGCTGCGGATCAGCAGTTGCTGCTTGAACTGCGTCTCCAGCATCGAGACCTGCTGGCTCAGCGCGGGCTGCGCGATGTGCAGGATGTCGGCGGCGCGCGTGATGCTCCCGGCGTCGACGATCTTCACGAACGAGTACAGACGCCTGGTGTCCATCGGCGACCTCCAGCCTGACAGGAGGGCTCATCGTACGGGCGGCCCGGGCGGCCAGAGCGGAAGCGGTGTCATACCCCGCCCTTATCACGTCACACACAACGGTTATTTGATGCGCCGGTCCCCCGGTACTACGGTCACCGAAACGCGGAATTCCCGGCCGGCGGCGACCCGTCGAATAAATTGCAACAGCCACGTTAATCGCGTTTCGGATTCATTTCCCCGGCCCCCTTCTCTCTCCTGTTTTTCCATTCCTGGCGGAGGACGACATGACGCACACGGTCGATCTCGTGGCCGACCTCGGCGAGGGGTACGGCCCCTGGACCATGGGGGACGACGAGGCCCTCCTCTCCGTCCTCACCTCGGCCAACATCGCCTGCGGCTTCCATGCCGGCGACCCACGGATCATGGACGCCACCGTCCGCCACTGCGTGGACCGCGGAGTCGCCGTCGGCGCACACCCCAGTTTTCCCGACCGCGTCGGCTTCGGCCGCCGCGCGATGGACCTGACCCCGGACGAGGTCCGCACCGACGTCCTCTACCAGGTCGGCGCGCTCCAGGCGTTCGCCGCCGCGCACGGCACCCGGGTACGGCACGTGGCCCCGCACGGCCGGCTCGGCAACCTCGTCGCCACCAGGCAGGACTACGCGGTCGCCGTGGCCGAGGCGATCGGCTCCCTCGACCCGTCGCTGATCGTCCTGGCGCAGGACGGCGAGCTCGCCGACGCCGCCCGCGCCCGCGGCCTGCGCGTCGCCGTCGTCGGCATCGCCGACCGCGCCTACCAGGACGACGGCACCCTGGTGCCGCGGAGCGAACCCGGAGCGGTCATCCACGACGAGCGGGAGATCGCCGAACGCACGGTCCGGATGGTGACCGAGGGCGTCATCCGCAGCGTCGGCGGCCGGGACATCTCCGTCGACTGCGACACCGTCCTGCTGCACGGCGACACGCCCGGCGCCATCTCCCTCGCCCACCTCATCCGCAAGGAACTCCTGGCGGCGGACGTCGGGATCGCCCCGCTGACCGCCGTACTCGACGGCAGGAGCGCCCGATGAACGGCGACATACGCGTCGCGGACTGCGGTGACTCGGCCGTCGTGGTGCAGGCCCAGGGCGCGGGGGCCTGGCGGCTCGTCCACGCCCTCGCCGACGCGGTCGAGGCGGCGGCGGTGGCCGGCGTGTACGGCATCGTCCCGGCCTACGACTCCCTCCTCGTCGAGTTCGACTGCGCCACCACGGACCACGACACGGTCCGCCGCGCCCTGCGGCGGGCGACCGCCCGGCTCACCGACGGCACACCCCCGTTGCCGTCCCCCCGGCGCTTCACCGTCCCGGTGGTCTACGGCGGCGAGCACGGTCCCGATCTCCCCGTCGTCGCGGACCGGCTCGGCCTGACCGAGCGGGAGGTGGTGGAGCTGCACACCGCCCAGGACCTGACCGTGCGCTGTCTGGGCGCACCCGTGGGGGCGCCGATGATGGACGGTCCCGCGTTCCCGGCACCGGTGCCGAGGCTGGCCTCGCCGCGGACCAGCGTGCCGCCCGGCTCGGTCGCGGTGGCCGGCCGGCAGGCCGTGATCTGCCCGATGCGGTCTCCCGGCGGCTGGCCCCTCCTCGGCCGTACCCCGCTGCGCGTCCTCGACCTCGACGCCGAGCCGCTGACGCCGTACCGGCCGGGCGACACCTTCCGGTTCGTGCCGATCACCGCGCGGGAGTGGCGCGACCACGACGGCGCGATGCTCTCGGCCGAGGCGGTGGCCCATGGCTGACACCCTCACCGTCCACCGCGCCGGACTCACGACCCTCCAGGACCTCGGCCGCCCCGGCCGCTCCCGCCACGGCCTCCCCGTCAACGGCGCCCCCGACCAGTACGCCGCCCGCGTCGCCAACGTCCTGACCGGCAACGACGAGAGCGCGCCGCTGCTGGAGATCACCGCGACGGACTTCGGCTGCACGCCCTCCGCCGACGTACTCGTCGCCGTGACCGGCGCCCCCGCCGACCTCACCGTCGACGACGTCCCGCGCCCCCGCTGGGAACCCGTCGTCGTCCGCGCGGGCGAGACGATCCGCGTCACCGGCATCAGGGTCGGCGTCCGCGCCTACCTCGCCGTCCACGGTTCGGTGGAGTCGCCGTACCTGCTGGGCAGTTGTGCCCCCGACACGATCCTCGGCTTCGGCCGCACCCTGCGCGACGGCGACCAGATCGCCGTGCGTACGACCCTTCGCGCCCCGATCGGCCACCCGGTCTACGGCATCCCGCTGTTCCGTGTGCAGGCGTCCGTACCGCGTCTCGCCGAGACGACGGCATGGACGATCGACGTCACCGACGGCCCCGACCTGGCGGAGTTCGGCGACTCGGCGGACCGGCTGTTCCGCTCGGAGTTCACCGTCACCCCGCAGAGCAACCACATCGGCCTGCGCATGTCCGGCGACGTGCCGCGCAGGACCGCGAGGGGCGAGGTGCTCTCCCGTGGCGTCCCCGTCGGCGCGATCGAGGTGCCCGCGGGCGACGAACTCCTCGTCCTGCACCGGGGCCGCGGTGTCACCGCCGGCTATCCCGTCCTCGCGGTCGTCACCTCGACCGGCCTGGACGCGCTCGGCCAGGCCCGCCCCGGCCAGGCCGTCCGCTTCCGGCGCCGGACGGTCGCCGAGGCGGTGGCCGCGTACCGCTTACAGCGCACCGGCCTCGAGGCCCTGAAGACCCGCGTCCGCACGGTGTTCGACGCCCATCGCATCCCCTGACTCCCCATGCACGTCCCCGCACGTCAGTGACACCCCGTCCCCGAAAGCGCACGAACGTCATTGAAGGAGACCGCCATGGCCACCGTGGCCGCACAACCGACCCCCAACACGGTCGATCCGAGAACCGCTCGCAAAGTCACCCTCGCCGGCTGCGTCGGCATCTTCGCCGAGCTCTACGACAACGGCATCTTCGGCTTCATGGCGGGCACCCTCGGTGCCGTCTTCTTCCCCGACTCGGCCAACGCCGTCCAGCTGGTCTTCCTCGGCTACGCCGTCTCCTTCTTCTTCCGCCCGCTCGGCGGTGTCATCTGCGGCAACCTCGGCGACCGCATCGGCCGGCAGCGGATGCTCGTCTTCGTGATCATGCTGATCAGCGCGGCGACGGCGGCCATCGGTCTGCTGCCGACCTACGCGGCCATCGGTATCGCCGCACCCGCGCTGCTGATCCTGCTCCGGGTCGCCCAGGGCTTCTCGGTCGGCGGTGAGGCGTCCGGCGCGATGAGCTTCCTCGCCGAGCACGCGCCGGAGGGCAGGCGCGGCCTCTACACCAGCTACGCCCAGATCGCCTCCTTCCTCTCGCTGCTCACCGGCACGCTCATCGCCGCCGCGCTGACCAGCGGCCTCGGCGCGGACCGGATGGAGTCCTGGGGCTGGCGGATCCCGTTCCTGCTGGCCATCCCGCTCGGCGTCACCGGCATCCACATCCGCAAGCGGATCAGCGACACCCCGAACTTCACCCGCCTCCAGGAGAGCGGCGGCCTGGCGAGGAACCCGCTGAAGGAGGCGTTCTCCTCCGCCGAGCACCGCCGCGCGATGCTCCTCGCGCTCTTCATCCCGCTGATGAACGGCTCCGGCTACTACGTCCTGTTCAGCTACATGCCGACCTTCATGAGCAGCGAACTCCACTTCAGCAAGGTGCAGGGCCTGCTCGTCACCGCGAGCAGCCTGGTCGCCATCTCGATCGCCATCCCCTACATGGGCCGGCTCTCCGACCGGGTCGGGCGCAAGAAGGTCCTCGCGGGCGCCGCGATCGCCATGGCGGTCGTCGCGATCCCCTGTTACCTGCTCATCGGCACCGGCAACGTCCCCCTCGCCGTCCTCGGCGCGTGCGTCATGGCCGTCGTCTTCGCGGGCCACACCGGCGTCATCCACATCCTGCTCGTCGAGCTGTTCCCGACCCGGGTGCGCTACTCCGCCTACGGCCTTGGCTACAACATCTCCTCCGCCCTCTTCGGCGGCACCGCACCCCTGCTGATGACGTGGCTCATCGCCGAGACCGGCGACGTCAACATGCCCGCCTTCTACGCCGTCGTCACCGCACTGGGCACGCTCGTCGCCGTGTCCAGGGTCCAGGACAGGGCGCACCAGCCCCTGCGCGACGCGTAATCACGCCGCCCACGCCCGCACGCCCCCACTCCAACCCCCCACCCCGCACCCCGCACTTCTGGGAGTAGTTCACATGCCCTTCTCCGACTACAAGACCGCTCTCGTGACCGGTGCCTCCACCGGAATCGGTGCCGTGGTCGTCGAGCGCCTGGTGAAGCAGGGGCTCGAGGTCCACGCCGTGGCCCGCAACGCCGACCGCCTCGCCGACCTGGCGCGGCGCACCGGCTGCGTGCCGCACGCCGTCGACATCACCGACACCGCCGCCCTGACCGAGACCCTGCGGGACATCGAGGTCGACGTCCTCGTCAACAACGCGGGGGTCTCCCGCTCCGGAAACATCCTCACCGCAGACGAGTTCGCCGTCGACGAGCAGGTGGCGGTCAACATCCAGGCGGTACTGCACGTCGTCCGCCTGCTCATGCCGGGGATGGTGGAACGCGACCTCGGGCACATCGTCAACATCAGCTCGATCGCGGCCGTCTACAACTTCGGCGGCAACACGATCTACCACGCCACCAAGGCCGCCGTGCACACCCTCTCCCGCCAGCTCCGCGTCGACGGCTACGGCCACCGCATCCGCGTCACCGAGATCTGCCCCGGCCGGGTGGAGACGGAGATCTTCGGCCGGCTGCTCGGCGACATGGAAGAGGCCCAGCGCGTCTACTACGACGGCTACGAGTCCCTCAAGCCGGAGGACATCGCCGACGCCATCGACTTCGCCATCGACTCACCGCGCCACGTGAACATCGGCCACGTGGAGATCCTGCCGACCTTCCAGGTGCCGGGCGGCCTCAACTTCGAACGGCGGGCCGACTGACATGAGTGACACGGCAGTCACGGCGGCCCTGGCCCGGCGGGTCGACCGCATCAAGCCCTCCCCCAGCACCGCGGCCGCCCAACGCGTCCGCGAACTCAAGGCGCAGGGCCATCGGATCCTCGACCTCACGGTCGGCGAACCGGACTTCGACACCCCCGACCACGTCAAGGCGGCGGCGATCGAGGCGATCGGCCGGGGCGAGACCAAATACACGCCCGTGAACGGCACTCCCCGACTCCGCGCCGCCATAGCCGACAAGCTCACCCGCCGCCACGGACTGACCTACGCCCCCGACCGGATCACCGTCGGCGGCGGGGCGAAGCAGATCATCTTCCTCGCCCTGATGGCCACGCTGGACGCGGGCGACGAGGTCATCGTCCCCGCCCCGTACTGGGTGTCGTATCCGGACATGGTCCTCGCCAACGACGGCACCCCGGTCGTCGTCCCGTGCCCGGAGGCCGACGGCTTCAAGCTGACGCCGGACCGCCTGGAGTCCGCGATCACGGACGCCACCCGCTGGCTGATCCTCAACGCCCCGAACAACCCGACGGGCGCGGCCTACACACCGGACGAACTCCGCGCCCTGGCAGACGTGTTGCTGGCCCACCCGCACGTCCTCGTCCTCACCGACGAGATCTACGACGAGATCTGGTACGGCGACGAGGGCCCCGGCGAACTCCCCACCACCCTCGCCGCGGTCGAACCCCGCCTCACCGAGCGGGTGTTCCTCACCAACGGCGTCTCCAAGACGTACGCCATGACGGGCTGGCGGATCGGCTACGGCGCCGGCCCGGCCGACCTGGTCGGCGCCGTCAACAAGCTCCAGTCCCAGATCTCCTCCTGCCCCTCGTCGATCAGCCAGGCGGCCGCCACCGCCGCGCTCACCGGCGACCAGGGCTTCATCGACGACTGTGTCGCCGTCTACCGGGCCCGCCGGGACGAGACGGTGAAGATGCTGACCGACATCCCGGGACTGACCTGCACGCCACCGAGCGGCGGCTTCTACGTCCTGGTGAACTGCGCGGGACTGCTGGGCCGGCACACCCCGGCCGGCGAACGCATCGCCACGGACGAGGAGTTCGCCGCCCACCTCCTGGAGTCGCAGCAGGTGGCGGTGATCCACGGGACGGCCTACGGAGCCCCCGGCTACTTCCGCATCTCCTTCGCGACGTCGAGCGCGGTCCTGACGGAGGCCTGCGAACGCCTCTCCGCCGCCTGCGCCGCCCTGACCTGACCTGACCCCTGCCCCTTGTTCCGCCTCTCGGAGAGAGACCCATGCTGCGTGTGAACACGAAGTTCGACCGCCCCGATCCGGACCTGGTCGAGCGACTCGGCGCCTACTCCTCGGCCACCATCCACGAGGCGCAGGGCCGGCTCGGCGCCCTGAGCTCGAAGATCAAGCCGGTGTCGGACACCATGTCCCTGTGCGGCCCGGCCTTCACCGTGCGCTGCGCGCCCCGGGACAACATCATGCTCCAGGTGGCCATCGCGCACGCCCGCCCCGGCGACGTCGTCGTCGTGTCCGCCGGTGAGTACGCGGAGGCGGGCTCCTTCGGCGACGTACTGGCCAACGCCTGCGTGGCCAAGGGCCTCGGCGGGCTGATCACCGACACCGGTGTCCGCGACACCCGGGAACTGCGCGATCTCGGCTTCCCGGTGTTCTCCCTCGGCGTCTCCATCAAGGGCACGGTCAAGGAGACCGTCGGCCCGATGGCGGAGCCCGTCCTGGTCGGCGGCGAGGTGATCCGCCCGGGCGACGTGGTGCGCGGTGACGCCGACGGTGTCGTGGTCGTGCGCCGCGAGGACCTGGCCGACGCCGTCCGCCTCTCCCAGGAACGCGTCGACGCCGAGACCGCGTACATCGCCGCCTACCGGTCCGGTAAGAGCGTCATCGAGGTCAGCGACCTCGCCGCGGTCCTCGCGGCGAAGGGCCTGGTCATCGAGGAGTGACACCGACCGGCCGCGGGAAGCGGCGACGCGTCCGGGCCCCGGCGCTCAGGCTCCCACGGTTCCGTCGACGCCCTCCCGCAGGAGGTCGGCGTGTCCGTTGTGACGGCCGTACTCCAGGAGGACGTGGGTCATCACCATCCGCAGCGACACCTCCTCCTGCCACCTCGGCTGGTATCCGGCCTGGTCCAGGGAGGCGGCCTCGCGTTCGATCCGGCGCGAGGTCTCCACTTCGGCCTCCCAGGCCGTGAACGCCTCCTCCCGGGTCGACCCGCTCGCGTCGTACGCCGCCTGGAAGTCGACCTTGTCGGACCAGACCATGGGCGCTTCGTGGTCCTCGAACACCCGCCGGAACCAGGCCCGTTCCACCTCCGCCAGGTGCCGCACCAGGCCGAGCAGCGAGAGCGTGGACGGCGGCATCGGCTGCCGCCGCAGCTCCTCGTCGGTGAGCCCTTCGCACTTCATGGCGAGGGTGGCCCGGTGGTAGTCGAGAAACGCCCGCAGCGTGTCGCGTTCACTTCCGAAAGCGGGCGGTCCTATGCGGTTGTCGCTGGTCACTGACCGTACTCCTTGTCCGTTCCGGCATCCGGGGGGGTGCCTCTATGTCCTTCGTCAAGGCACTCCTGTCGGGTTTGGGGTGATTCGGGCTTGCTGGGGTTATGCGGCGAGCTCGACGTCCGCGGGC